>CAYFFJ010000043.1:0-23363 GCA_964342395.1 uncultured Hydrogenophaga sp. | reverse complement strand
CGGCAAATTCACGCGCGGCATGCCCCTGAAGGTGGTGCGCAGCGGCAAGGTCATCAAACCCAACACGGTGGTCACCTTCATGAGCCAGCGCCGCGAGCTGCTGGACGAGGCCTTTGCGGGCGACATCATCGGCATTCCCAACCACGGCGTGCTGCAACTGGGCGACACGCTGACCGAAGGCGAGGTGCTGCAGTTCACCGGCCTGCCTTTCTTTGCCCCCGAAATCATCCGCAGCGTGGAAGTGGCCGACCCGCTGCGCGGCAAGCAGCTGAAAGCGGGCCTGACGCAGTTGGGCGAGGAAGGCGCGATCCAGGTCTTCCGCCCCGTGGCGGGCAGCGTGCTGATGCTGGGCGCCGTGGGCCAACTGCAGTTTGAAGTGGTGGCCCACCGGCTGGAAGCCGAATACGGCGTGAAAGCCCGCATCACCGGCAGCCCCTACCAGGTGGCCCGCTGGGTGACGTGCGCCCCCGAAGACGGCGGCGAGCAGGAGCTGAAGCGCTTCATCGACGCCAACGCCCACCGTGTGGCGCTGGACGCCGTGGACGCCCCCACCCTGCTGGTGGACCACAGCGCCACCCTGCGCGCGGTGGAAGCCAACTGGCCCAAGATCAAGTTCCACGCCATGCGCGAGCATGCGGGGCTGGTGTTTCACAAGGCGATGTGAGGACATCTTTTTGGAACAAGAAACCACAGCAGACGGCCAGATTCACGCCAGCATCGCCAAGCGGGTTGGCCTGCTTTTGACGCAGTACGAAACGCTGACTGGTCACTTGCCTGCCAATCAGCGCTACGAAGCCACCCTCTGTCTCTCGCTACTTCAGACACTGTTGACGCAATGCATGGAACTGATCAAGTCCAAGGAGTTGGCGGATTTAACGACGGCGCTGGATCTACCACTATCGGATGAGCCTTCCCCTTTTGGTTTGAGCAAGGCTTGTGTGCAGACCCACACCATGTGGTCACCCGATAAATTGACGCACAAAAATGTGATCAGTAGTCTGCGCAATGCGATGAGTCATCCCAACAAGCAGACGGAGTCAACGCCTCCTGTGACCGGATTCACCCAGTACCTGTCGAACCCTGAACCATCAGAGGATGGTCTTCGCGAGATTGAAGGGTTCGAGTTCATCCATTCACCATGGGTGCTCAAGAGCGGTAAAGACGTGAATGCTGGCTGGACAGCACCCGCAACAGATGCCGAGAAGCGACAGCAACTGGAGAAAAATGTCCGCAAGTTCAAAACCAACCATGGCCTTGAAAACCTGACGGTGGAACATAGGAGCAACCAGAGCAACTACAAGGTTTATCAAGGTGGCGATCTGTTCATCCCCGTGTTGAAACTGAAGTTGACCACCGCTGATCTCCGAACCCTGACACTGAAATTGAGCTGCCTTCTCGCCCTCCCACTGAAAGCCAAAAAAGACGCATCGTCTTCCAAGACTGGGTGATGGTCATCGCCAACCTCTGCCCATTCCTGGTGCAGCAAGCACACAGACATGACTGTTGAACAGTCGGGTCACCGCCCGGGCCAGGCGCACCCTGACCAGAATCAGTTCAAGCACGATTGACCGCACGATCAATCACACTCAAAATCGCATGCTTCAACCCATTGACAGGACTTGCCCGATGAACCAACTGACCGCCAACGACCTGAAGGTGCGCGGCGTGGCCGCCATCGAATCCATACTGACCACCCAGCCTGAAGCCACCATCTCGGTGCGAGGCAAGGACCGCTTTGTGGTCATGGACATGGCGCACTACCACTACCTGCGGGAATGTGAACTGGAAGCCGCTTTGGCGCAAAGCCGGGCAGACTTGACTGCTGGCCGTGCGGTGGCGGAATCTGCCACCGCCCACATGGCCCGGCTGGAAGGCATGCTGGGGCAACCGGCACCGTGAACGGTTGCATCGCGCATGCCATACCAGCTCGTTTTCACCGAGGCCTACACCCGCAGGGCACTGCGGTTTCTGCGGCGGCACCCAGAGCTGAAGTCTCAATACGCCAAAACCCTGGCACTGCTCGAAGCCAATCCGTACCACCCATCCTTGCGACTGCACGCGCTGTCTGGCCGTTTACAGGGGCTTCAATCGGTATCCATCAACCTGTCTTACCGCATCACGCTGGAGCTGTTGATCCAAGACCAGCAGATCATTCCCATCAATGTGGGCGACCACGACGCCGTGTACTGAAACCCGAACTTTCAGGCGGCACCCAGCATGGCTGCCGAAGCCACACGGCCCCGGTGCTCAAACCGGCAAGGCCGTTTTGTCCACCACCCGGCGCAGCACGAAGCTGGAGTGCACACCGGTCACCCCCTCGATGCGGGTGATTTTGTTCAACAGCAGGTCTTGGTAGTGGTCCATGTCGCGCACGGCCACCTTCACCTGGTAGTCGGCGTCCTGCCCGGTGATGAGCAGGCACTCCAGCACCTCGGGCAGCACGCTGACGGTGGCTTCGAAGTTGGCAAAACGCTCGGGCGTGTGCTGGTCCATGGAGATGTGGATCAGCGCCATGAGCGTCAGGCCCAGTTTTCGGGCGTCCAGCACCGCACGGTAGCCCAGGATCAGGCCCGCCTCTTCCAGTGCCCGCACGCGGCGCAGGCAGGGCGAAGGCGACAGGCCGATGCGATCGGCCAACTCCTGGTTGGGCATGCGCCCTTCGGCCTGCAGAATTTGCAAAATTTGCCTGTCCCAGCGGTCTACTTCCATGATTCACCCACAAATCAATGATTGGTGGCATATTCTGCCAAATTCACCGGATTTTTGCGCAACTTCGCAATATTCTGCCCCGGCCTCCGGTCTACACTTCTTTTCACCTGTTGACCGCAGCACATTCCCCGGCAAGGCCACCCGCCCACGCCGACACGCCCAGGCCCACCCGGTCTGCCCGTGGCAAAACAAAGTCCCCGCACTGTTACCGCAGGCGGGGACTTTTTGTTTGGGTGGCCAACCCGAGTGGGACCTGACGAAGGCCGCCAGGTCCAGGACGCTCGCTGTGTTCGTGGGCTACGGCCTGCTGGCCCACGCCTTCCGGCAAACCGTGGTGAATTCACCGTCCATCCAGGCCGGTTTGCGTCGGGATTTCACGGTTTGGGTCTGGGAACCGGGTGAGAATTGAAGTGTCTCAACACCCGTTCAGATTGCACTGGAGTGCCCATTTTGATTTGTTACCCCTTCCAGGCGTTCCCCGCGGCCGCCCTGTGCCTGACCCTGCTGGCGAGTGGTTGCGCCACGCAGGCGGTCGTGCGCCCCGCGCTGCAGGAGGAATTCGAATCTGAGGACACCTACTCGCGGCTGATTCAGGGCTCGCCCGCCCAAAGCTGTGAAGCAGCCCGGCGCGCACTGCTCAGCCAGGGGTACATCCTGGTCAACACCAAGGCCGAGTTGATTGACGCGAAAAAGAGCTTTCAGCCAGCGCCTGAGGTCCAGCAGGAAATGATGATCCGGGTGGTGTGCCTGCCGGACACACCACCCGACCAGTGGAGCCTGGTGTTTGTCACTGCCATCCAAGACAGCTATGCCTTGAAAAAATCTGCCACGTCGGCCAGCGTGGGGTTGGGCGGCATTGGGTCGGTGTCGCTGCCGTTTTCGTCCACCAGCGAGGCTTTGGTGAAAGTGGGGAGCGAAACCATTGCGTCCGAGAAGTTTTACGACAGCTTTTTCGACCTGGTTCGCCGCTACCTGGCGGACGAGAACGCCAAAGAGGAGTGACGCGGCTGAAGACATTCACCCCTGTGAACCTGGCGCGGCAGGGCCCTAACGCCGCAACTCCATGGAAATTTTTGCATAGCTACAAAGTCATACCCATCAAGCGCCACAGGCCAATTTTTCTTAAAATATCAAGTCAGATCAACCAGCAAACGCTCCACCGCACGGGGGTAGATGAGGTGTTCTTGCGTCAGCACCCGGGCGGCCAGGGTCTGCGCCGTGTCGCCGGGCAGCACGGGCACCACCGCTTGGTCCAGTATCTGGCCGTGGTCCAGCTCGGGCGTGACGCGGTGCACGGTGGCTCCGGCAAATTTGCAGCCCTCGTCAATGGCCCGCTGGTGGGTGTGCAGCCCGGTGAAGGCGGGCAACAAGCTGGGGTGGATGTTGACCAGCCGCCCTTCGTAGTGCGCCACAAACCCCGGCGTGAGAATGCGCATGAACCCGGCCAGCACCACCAACGCGGGGCTGAAGGTGTCAATTTCTGCCATCAGCGCCGCGTCGAAAGCCTCACGGCTGGGGAAGGCTTTGTGGTCCACCACGGCGGTGGGCAGGCCTTGGTCGCGGGCAAAGGCCAGGCCTGCGGCGTCGGCCTTGTTGCTGAGCACGGCGGCCACACGGGCACCCAGGCGTTGCGCCCACTGGCGTTGTTGGGCGGCGCGCACGATGGCTTGCATGTTGGAGCCGCCGCCAGAGATCAAAATCACAATGTTTTTCATGTTCTGACCGAGTGTAATGACCGCCTCCACCCACCCCAACACCTACGCCCCCGCCCAACGCCCCCTGTCACCCGCCGAAGCCCGCGTGCTGGGCACGCTGATGGAAAAGGCCCGCACCGTGCCCGACAGCTACCCGCTGTCCATGCAAACGCTGCTGACCGGCTGCAACCAGAAAACCACCCGCGACCCGGTGATGAACCTGACCGAAGGCCAGGTGGCCGAGGCCCTGGACGAACTCAAAACCCTGGCCCTGGTGGTGGAGCAAAGCGGTGCGCGCGTGCCCCGCTACAGCCACAACTTCCAGCGCGGGGTGGGTGTGCCCGAACAGGCCGCCGCCCTGCTGGGCCTGCTGATGCTGCGCGGGCCGCAAACGGCGGGCGAGTTGCGCATCAACAGCGAACGCTGGCACCGGTTTGCCGACATTTCGTCGGTCGATGCCTTTCTGGAAGAGCTGCAAGACCGCTCGGAGGAAAAAGGCGGCCCGCTGGTGGTGAAGCTGCCCCGCGCACCCGGCACCCGCGAACAGCGTTGGGCCCACCTGCTGTGTGGAGAGGTGGACCTGTCTCAAGCCGCCACCGGGGCGGTGGCCAGCGGTGCCACCGAAGACGAAGTGATCGCCCTCACCCGCCGCCTGGCCACGCTGGAAGGTGAGGTGGCGGGGCTGCAGCGCACGCTGGCCCAGTTGTGCGAGCAACTGGGTGTCACCCCCCAGTGACCTCAGGCGTCACCTTGTCCAGCGCCTCTTTCAACAGAGGCACCTTGATGGGTTTGGCCACGTAGTCGTTCATGCCGCATTCCAGGCAGCGCTCGCGGTCGCCCACCATGGCGTTGGCCGTCATGGCGATCACGGGAATGTCGGGCTGCAACACGCCCGCAGCCCCGGCGCGCAGTTGCCGGGTGGCCTCAAAGCCGTCCATCACCGGCATCTGGCAGTCCATGAACACGGCATCAAAGCGGCGCTCGGCCAACACGTCCAGCGCCTCTTTGCCGTTGGCCACCGCCGTCACGGTGTGGCCCATGCGCTGCAACAGCGCGCGCGCCAGCGCCTGGTTGATGGCGTTGTCCTCCACCAGCAACAGTTGCATGCCTTGTGGTTTGGGTGTTGCGCCGGTGCATGAGGCGGCTGCCGAGGGGGCACCGGCCGCCGCCGCAGGCACGACCGGTGGGGCGGGCACAGGCTCAACCACCGGTGACGACACACCCGCTGCTGGTGGGGCCAGGCTTTGGGGCGGGGCAGCCCGCCGAGGTGATTGCGCCAGGGCCAAGGGCACCTCGAACCAAAAGGTAGAGCCCTGGTTGTGTGCACTGGTCACCCCGATTTGGCCCGACATCAACGTGACCAACCGCTTGCTGATGGACAAACCCAGCCCCGTGCCACCAAACTGGCGGCTGTGCGAGGCATCCAGCTGCTTGAAGGGTTGGAACAGGTTGGCCAGATCGGCCGGGGCAATGCCAATGCCGGTGTCTTGCACCTCGAACCGCAGGCACAAGCCCCCCGGAAAATCGGGCACCAGGCGCACGTTCACCGTCACCGACCCCCGGTGCGTGAACTTCACCGCGTTGGCCGCCAGGTTCAGCAACACCTGGCGCAGCCGCTGCTTGGCCCCGTGCAGCCCGGTGGGCACATTGGCATCGGTGTAGCGGTGGAACACCAGACGCTTTTCGCGCACCCGCACGTTCACCAGGCTTTCCACCTCGTCCAACAAATGGGGCAACTCAAAATCGACCAGCTCCAGCTCCAGGCGGCCGGCTTCGATTTTGGAGAAATCCAGAATGTCATTGATGATGTCCATCAACCCGTCGCCACTGGTTTCAATGGCTTTGGCAAATCCGCGCTGCTCGTCGCTCAGGGGCGTTTCAAGCAGCAAATGGGTCATGCCAATGATGCCGTTCATGGGCGTGCGGATTTCGTGGCTCATGTTGGCCAGAAACTCGCCTTTGGCCCGGTTGGCATCAATGGCATCGCGGGCCATGGCCCGCGCCAGTTGCAAGGTCTGCACCAGCTCCTCGTTCAGCAACTCGGCCCGGCTGCCAGCCTCGATCAGCCGCTGCTCGGCCAGTTTGCGGTCGGTGATGTCGGCAAAGCTGCCCACCATGCGAGTGGGACTGCCATCGGCATTGCGCTCGACCACGTCGCCCCGGTCCAGCACCCAAATTTCACGGCCATCGGGACGGCACATGCGGTGTTCGTGCCGGTAAGCACCTTGGCCTGCCAGGCAGGTGTTCAGCGCGGCCATGACACCGGGCTTGTCATCGGGGTGCAGCAAAGAAGCAAACTCTTCCACCGAGTTGGACAGCTGGCCGGAGTCCAGCCCCAGCAACTCGGCCCAGCGGGCGTTGTGCCTGACCACGCCCGAAGTCACCTCCCAATCCCACACGCCTTCACCGGTGGCTTGCAGCACGTGGCTCAGTTGCCGCTCGCTGGCTTCAGCGCGCAGCTGGGCCTCGCGCACCTCGGTGATGTCGTGGGCAATGACCAGGATTTGCAGCTTGCCCTCGGCATCGCGCAGCGGCTTCTTGGTGGACTGAAAGTAGCGCACCCGGCCCGTGGCCACGTCGGTGGACGCTTCAAACACCACTTCGGTTTCGAAGCGGCGCATGATGCCCTGCGCGTTATCCATGAGAAATGCCACCTGCTCGGCATTGGGGTTGAACGCCCCATCGTCTTTGCCCACCAAGTCTTCAGGGGTGGTGCCATACAGCTGCGCCAACGCACGGTTGCCCAGCAAAAACCGGCCGTGCCAGTCCTTCAGGGCAATGACGTTGGGGTTTTCGTCAATAACGGTGCGCAACAGGCCTGGGTTGGACAACAACACATCGGCCACCACCTGCACTTGGGCACGGGCCTGGGCATGGACCCGTTGGGGCAAACGCACAGGGGCAGCGGGGTCATCAACAGGCATGTGCAAACACTTTCGGAACGTTCAGGCCGTGGAGGAATGCAAACGATTTTGCACCACCATCCTGAAACCCTGACCGGCCCCCGCCGGGTACCCGAACGCTCAGGCGTGCAAACGGGAATGGCGAGGCAAATGGGCCATCAGAAACGCCATCTGGTCTACCAGAATGCGCCGGTTTCGCAAAATAAAGTCCTCCCACAGGCTGGGCACATAAGGCGCGTAAAGCAAAGGCATGCCCGCGCGCTCGGGCGTGCGGTTGCCCTTGCGGTGGTTGCACGCGCGGCAGGCGGTCACCACGTTCATCCAGCTGTCAAGGCCGCCTTTGCTCACGGGCACGATGTGTTCGCGGGTCAGGTGTTCGTCGGGAAAATGGTCACCGCAATAGGCGCACAGGTTGCGGTCGCGGGCAAACAGCTTGGGGTTGGTGATGGCGGGGCACAGCTCAAAGGGGTTCACACCCGGCACGCCGTGTGTGCCAATGATGGAGTTCACGGTGATCACCGACTGCAGCCCCGTGCAGGCGTTGTGCCCCCCGTGGAACACCGCCACGTCGCTGCCCATTTCCCAGCGCACCTGGCCCGCAGCGTAGTACAACACCGCCTCTTCCAGGCTGATCCAGGACTGGGGCAGTCCTTGCCCCGAGAGTTTCAAGACTTTCAAAAACCACCTCCAGCGAACGCGGCCATGAACTTCCACCCCTGTGCCCCTGGCACCGCGCCCACACCGGAGCGTGGAACAATAGGCCCAGACAACGCGTTTCAATATAACGCGCCGCTGTGACCACCGCCCGCACCCCACGCCGATAGCCATGAAGATTTTCAGAGGTCTGCACCAACTGCCCCGCCGCCCCAACGGCGAACCGGAGGGCTGTGCGCTCACCATCGGCAACTTCGACGGGGTGCACCGGGGCCACCAGGCCATGTTGGCCCTGCTCAACAACGAGGCCCGCCACCGGGGCGTGCCCAGTTGCGTGATGACGTTCGAGCCCCACCCGCGCGACTTCTTTGCCGCCCAGCACCACAAGCCTGAGCTGGCCCCCGCCCGCATCGCCACGCTGCGCGACAAACTCACAGAACTGGCGCGCTGCGGCGTGGACCACTGCCTGGTGCTGCCCTTCAACGCGCGCCTGGCCGCACAAACCGCGGGCGACTTCATCACCGAAACGCTGGTGGCTGCGCTGGGCGTGCGCTACGTGCTGGTGGGTGACGATTTTTGTTTTGGCGCGGGCCGCCAAGGCGGCTACGCCATGCTGGACGCCGCCGGGGCCACCCACGGCTTTGACGTGGCGCGCATGCAGTCTTACGAGGTGCACAGCCTGCGCGTGTCCAGCTCAGCCGTGCGCCAGGCGTTGGGCGAAGGCCGCATGGACGACGTGGCCGCCCTGCTGGGCAGGCCTTACAGCATCTCGGGCCACGTGGTGCACGGCCGCAAGCTGGGGCGCGAGCTGGGCGCGTCTGCCCCCGGCGCGGGCGATGGCTTTCGCACCCTGAACCTGCGTTTTGCGCACTGGAAACCCGCAGCCAGCGGCATTTTTGCGGTGCAGGTGCACGGCCTGCACCCCGACCCTCTCGCCCCGCCGCTGGCCGGCGTGGCCAACCTGGGCGTGCGACCCTCGCTCGACCCCAACGACGTGAACGGCGGGCGCGTGTTGCTGGAAACCCATTGCCTGGACTGGCCCACCGAGGTGGCCACCCACCTTGGGGCAGGGGGGGCCTACGGTAAAATCGTGCGCGTGGACCTGCTGCACAAACTGCATGAAGAGCTGAAATACGACAGTCTCGGCGCCCTGACCCAGGGCATTGCCCAAGACTGCGCCGATGCACGCACGTTTTTCAGCGCTTCCCACACACAAACCCGTCGCCAGACCACGCGCGACCGAATTTGACGCCGCACAGCCACCCCCGCTTCGTGGCACCGCTCTTTGGGGCTGTGCGCCCCCAGCCCACCGGGCCCCTTGCCCACCGCTCACTTCCACGCCCGCCCCATGTCTGACCACACACCCGCAGCCGCCACAGCCACCGATTACCGCGCCACGCTGAACCTGCCCGACACGCCCTTCCCCATGCGCGGGGACCTGCCCAAGCGCGAGCCGGGTTGGGTGAAAACCTGGGAAGACAACGGCCTGTACGCCAAGCTGCGCGAAGCGCGCAAGGGGGCGCCCAAGTTCATCCTGCACGACGGCCCGCCCTACGCCAACGGCCAGATCCACATCGGCCATGCGGTGAACAAGGTGCTGAAAGACATGATCGTCAAAGCCCGCCAGTTGAAGGGCATGGACGCGCAATACATCCCCGGCTGGGACTGCCACGGCCTGCCCATCGAGAACGCCATTGAAAAACTGCATGGCCGAAACCTTTCTCGCGACGACATGCAAGCCAAGGCCCGCGCCTTTGCCACCGAACAAATCGCCCAGCAAATGGCAGACTTCAAGCGCCTGGGCGTGCTGGGCCAGTGGGACCGCCCCTACCGCACCATGGACTTCGCCACCGAGGCCAACGAAATCCGCGCCTTCAAGCGCGTGATGGAGCGCGGCTTTGTGTACCGGGGCCTGAAACCCGTGTATTGGTGCTTTGACTGCGGCAGCTCGCTGGCCGAGTTCGAGATCGAATACGCCGACAAAAAAAGCGACACGCTGGACGTGGCCTTTGAAGCCAACGACCCCGCCGCGCTGGCCGCCGCCTTTGGCCTGCCCGCGTTGCCTGCCGGACAAAAGGCCTTCGCCGTGATCTGGACCACCACCGCCTGGACCATTCCGGCCAACCAGGCCCTGAACGCCCACCCCGAGCTGACCTACGCCCTGGTGGACACCCCACGCGGCGTGCTGCTGCTGGCCGAAAGCCTGGTGGACAAATGCCTGGAGCGCTACGGCTTGACCGGCACCGTGCTGGCCACGGCCGAGGGTGAACAACTGCGTGGCCTGGTGTTCCGCCACCCGCTGCACGACGTGCACGACGGCTACCAACGCCTGTCCCCCCTGTATTTGGCCGACTACGTGACGGCGGGCGACGGCACTGGCATCGTCCACTCTTCGCCTGCCTACGGCGTGGACGACTTCAACAGCTGCGTGGCCAACGGCATGGCCTATGACGACATCCTGAACCCCGTGCAAGGCAACGGCCAATACGAGGCCGGGCTGCCGCTGTTCGGCGGGCTGAACATCTGGAAGGCCTGCCCAGCCATCATCGACACACTGCGGCAAAACGACCGGCTGATGGCCACCCAAACCATCACCCACAGCTACCCGCACTGCTGGCGCCACAAAACCCCGGTGATCTACCGCGCCGCCGCCCAGTGGTTTGTGCGCATGGACGAAGGCGACGGCATTTTCACCACCGACAAAGCCCCGCAAACCCTGCGCCAGATGGCGCTGGCCGCCATCGACGACACGGGCTTCTTCCCCGAAAACGGCCGCACCCGCCTGCGCGACATGATCGCCAACCGGCCCGACTGGTGCATCAGCCGCCAGCGCAGCTGGGGCGTGCCCCTGCCCTTTTTGCTGCACGTGGACACGGCAGAGCCGCACCCCCGCACGCCTGAAATTGTGGACCTGGCCGCCCAGGTGGTGGAGCAAGGCGGCATAGAGGCCTGGAGCAAGCTGACCGTGGCCGACATATTGGCCCAACTCTCGAATCCGGCCAACGCGGCAGACCCCACCAGCTACACCAAAAGCACCGACATCCTGGAAGTGTGGTTCGACTCCGGCACCACCCACACCACCGTGCTCAAGGGCAGCCACGCGGGCAGCGCCCACGGCGAAGGCTGCGAGGCCGACCTGTACCTGGAAGGCCACGACCAGCACCGGGGCTGGTTCCATTCGTCGCTGTTGACCGCCTGCGCCATGTACGGCCGCGCGCCCTACAAAGGCCTGCTGACCCACGGTTTCACCGTGGACGGCAAGGGCCTGAAAATGAGCAAAAGCCTGGGCAACGTGGTGGCCCCGCAAACCATCAGCAGCAAAATGGGCGCGGAAATCATCCGCCTGTGGTGCGCTTCCACCGACTACTCGGGCGACCTGGGCATTGACGACAAAATTTTGGCACGCGTGGTGGACGCCTACCGCCGCATCCGCAACACGCTGCGCTTTTTGCTGGCCAACATCTCCGACTTCAACCCCGCCACCGACACGGTGGCCGATACCGAGCTGCTGGAAATCGACCGCTACGCGCTGGCCCGTGCCGCGCAGTTGCAGGCCGACATCCTGGCGCACTACGAGAAGTACGAGTTCCACCCCGTGGTGGCCAAGCTGCAGCTGTATTGCAGCGAAGACCTGGGCGGCTTCTACCTCGATGTGCTGAAAGACCGGCTCTACACCACCGCGCCCGGCTCGCTGGCGCGCCGCAGCGCCCAAACCGCGCTGCACCGCATCACCCACGCGTTTGTGCGCTGGATGGCCCCGTTCCTGAGCTTCACCGCCGAAGAGGCCTGGGGCTTCATGGGCCAGAAAGACACGCCACACAGCGAATCCATCTTCCTGGAAACCTATGCCCTGTGGCCCGAACCCACTGCCACCAGCGAAACGCTGCTGGCCAAGTGGCAACGCATCCGCGAAATCCGCGACGGGGTGAACAAAGAAATCGAGGCCGTGCGCACCACGGGCGCCGTGGGCTCGTCTTTGCAGGCCAACGTGGCGCTGACGGTGCCCAGCGAAGACCACGCGCTGCTGGCCAGCTTGGGTGATGACCTGAAGTTCGTGACCATCACATCCGCCATCACATTGATAGCTGGAGATTCAATACAGATAAGCGTTGAGGCCTCAAAAAGCCAAAAATGTGAACGCTGCTGGCACTACCGCGACGACGTGGGCCACGACGCCGCCCACCCCGGCCTGTGCGGCCGCTGCACCAGCAACCTGCACGGCGCGGGTGAAGTGCGGGGGCACGCCTGATGGCAACCGGCAAATCGGCCAGCAAGTCTGGCGGCTTCAAAAGCGGCGCTGCCCCCAAGTTGTCGCCCAGTCTGGCCCCGTGGCTGGCCTGGGCCGCCATCGTGCTGGTGCTGGACCAGTTCACCAAAACCCTGATCCTGGGTTATTACCAACTGGGTGACAGCACGCCGGTCACCTCGTTTTTCAACGTGGTGCGGGTGCACAACCTGGGCGCAGCGTTTTCGTTCCTGGCCGATGCCGGGGGCTGGCAGCGCTGGTTCTTCACCGGCATCGGCGTGGTGGCGGTGGGTTTCATGCTGTGGATGCTGAAAAGCCACCCCGGCCAAAAGCTGTTTGCCTTTGCCGTCAGCAGCCTGCTGGGCGGTGCGCTGGGCAACGTGCTCGACCGCCTGCTGCACGGCTACGTGGTGGACTTTCTGGACTTCCATTGGCCCTGGCTGGCGGGTGTGTTCCACGGCGGGCACTTCCCCGCGTTCAACCTGGCCGATGCGGCCATCACCCTGGGCGCGGCCTGCCTGATCCTGGACGAGGTGCTGCGGGTCAAACGGGGTTAGGCCTGTTGGGCGGCGTCACGGGGGTGGGGGGCTCCTCCAGGCGCCAGGTGTTTCGCCCAGCTGCCTTGGCCCGGTACATGGCCGCATCGGCCTGGTGCAGCATTTCGTCTGCCGTGGTGGCGTCTTCCCCGCCAAACAGCACCCCGCCCACGCTGGCAGACAGTTCTGCCCGGCCCTGTTTGAGCAGGTATGGCCGTTTGAGCACCCGCACGACTTGCGACGCGACTTGGGCCAACGTGGCCTGGGCGCAAGGGGTTTGGCCACTGAGATGGCGCAACACCGCCACGAATTCATCGCCGCCCCACCTGGCCACCGTGTCGCTGTTGCGGCGCATGACGCGGCTCAGCCGCTGCCCCACTTGCCGCAGCAATTCATCGCCCGCCGCATGCCCCAGGGTGTCGTTGATGGTTTTGAAGCCATCGAGATCGACAAACAGCAGCCCGCCCCTGTGTGGGCTGCGGGCACAGTCGTGCATGGCTTGCGCCAACCGGTCTTGCAGCAAGCGCCGGTTGGGCAAACCGGTGAGAACATCCACAAACGCCAGATGCTGCCACTCTGGGGACAGCGGCACGGCGGCCTCGCGGGCCCACAACCAAAAGCGGGGGGGCATCAGCCCTTGCACATCGCACTTGACCACGTCCAGCAGCCACCAGCCAATTTGCCCCTGCGCGTGGATCGGCAGTTGCAAGCCCGTGGAGCAGCCCGATTCCTGGGCCTCGTGCATCGCAGCCAGGCAAACCTGCACGGCGTCTTCGGACAACAGATCGGACAAACTGCGGCCCACCCATGGGTCAGGGGACCGGTTGGCAGGCACTCCGTTGGGCATTTGGGCGTGCAACAACTGGCCGTCCAGCGTGAGCTCCAGCAGCAAGCCAGGGATGAGCTGGCGCAAAGCGTGCAGCCGCCCTTTGGCCAGTTGCACACCCTCCTCAGTTTGCATACCGAGTGGGGCACGAGCACCCTGTTGTGTTTGATTCCGATACCGCCACAAATCCCCCTGCGCGCCAGTTTGTTTTCATGTGTTTATACCAAAACTCAATTTCAATGTGATCGATAATCAAATTCCAGGGATTGTCACGCTCTAACGTGGGGGCATGGTCAGTCATGTCAGACAGATGGAAACCCAGGCATTTGCAGAGCGGCTTCGGACCGCGCTGGTCGATGCTGGGGTTGGCATTTCCCCCACCACCGTGGCGCACGAGTTCAACCTGCGGTATTGGGGCAAAAGCATCACCGTGCACGCGGCCCGCAACTGGCTCATGGGCAAATCGCTGCCCAGCCAGGACAAACTGGTGGTGTTGGCGCGATGGCTGCAAATCAGTCCCCATGAACTGCGTTTTGGCTCTGCCGTGTCGCACGAAGTGCAAAGCGCCAGCCAGCTGGAACGCCAACTCAACCTGCGAGACCGCGAAATGCTGACCCGCTACCTGGCACTGCCGCCTCAAGACAAAAACACGGTGTGTGAAGTGGTGGCTGCCTTGTTCAGAGCCCCCTCCGTCGTCCACAAGGAACCCGTTTGAACCGCCCCAAAACCTGGTATCCCGTCGCCCACTGCTGGGTGGGGTGTGGCCTGGGCCTGGCCTGCCTCGTGGCCCTGGCAGGCGCCCCCGAACACCGTGCAGTGGTGTGCCACGTGGATTACGGCGGCGAAAGCCAGGCCATCGCCGCCCCACCTGTGTCATCGCCCTACGCCGTCACGGGCGTGGAAGTGGGCTCTTATTTCCTGTTTCGGGTGGTCAACCAGACCGCACCGCCAGACCTGGCTTCAGTCAAGGTGTACACCTATGCCAACCACGACACGGCGGCGGCCCCCATTCACCAGGCCCAGTTCAGCTGGACGGAAGTGGCGCGCCCCCCATCCCAAGGCGGCCATGGGTTCACCGGCCTTCACTGGGTGTACGAGCCGGTGCGCGATGGCGAATTGCGGTACTGGTGCGAACTGGCCCACACGTCCAACCCCATGAAAGGCCACCCATGACTGCTTGGCTGCCACTGCGGCGGGTGTTGCCACTGCTGCTGGGCTTGTTCACAGCCGGTGCGGCTGTGCAGGCCCAAACCGTGCGCCTGCTGTTCGCGGGCGACGTGATGCTGGCCGACGGCCCCGGCCAAACCATTGCCAACGGCGGCGACCCGCTGGCCCCGTTCGCCTCGCGCCTGGCCGATGCCGATTACCGCATTGGCAACCTGGAGGTGCCCGTGGCCACCGTGGGCCAAGCGATGGAAAACAAAATTTTCAGCTTCCGCGCCCACCCGCAGGTGATGCGCGTGCTCAAAGGCCGGTTCGATGCACTGGCCCTGGCCAACAACCACTCGGGCGACTTCGGCAAGGACGCCTTTCTGGAAACCCTGCAACACGTCGATGCCGCAGGCATCGCCCGTTTCGGCGGCGGTCGCAATCTGACGGAGGCCCACACACCGTTGTGGATACGCCAAAACGGGCTGAAGGTGGCGGTGCTGAGCTACAACGAGTTCAAACCCCGCTCGTTCGAGGCCGGGGCCCGCACCCCCGGCATTGCCTGGAGCGAAGACAGCCAGGTGGTGGCCGATATCCGCGCCGCGCGCCGCGCCGGTGCCGATCTGGTGATTCCGTTCATGCACTGGGGCTGGGAGCGCGAGCGCCACCCCACCCAACGCCAGCGCCAGCTCGCGCGGCTGATGATCGACGCAGGGGCCGACGCGGTGGTAGGTGGCCACCCACACGTGACGCAGGGCGTGGACCGCTACAAGGGCAAACTGATTGTGTACAGCCTGGGCAACTTTGTGTTTGACAGCTTCGAAAACGTGCCCGGCGGCACCACCGGCTGGCTGCTGCGCCTGACGCTGGACCCACACGGCGTGCGCCAGTGGGACACGCTGACCGCCGAAATGGATTTGGCCGGCACGCCCCACCCCGTGCCGGGGGCAAAGTCACCCTGCGGTGCGCGCGTGGGCGCAGGCCCACGTGCCACGGTCACGCTGAGCGAGTGCACCAACCCGTGACGCGCCACTGATGTGCCGCTGATTCGCCTGCTGGCCGTGCCCGGCAGGTGGGGGCTCAGTGGCCCAGCACCTGCGTCAGCACCCACGCCGCTTCGGGCGTGAACAGGCCCTGGGCCACAGCCTCGCGCACCCGTTCGGGCGGCCAGCACTCGAAGTGGTCCACCTCGCCGTCCTGGTTGATGGGCTCCAGCCCCCCAGGCACGGTGGCGGTGACCCAATGCGTGTCTTCCACCAAGTAGCCCGCCCCGCCGCCGTCGGGCACGGGGCGGGTGGCAGTGAAGTGGCCGTGGTGCGTCAGGTCGCCCAACGCGGACAGGTGCAGGCCTGCCTCTTCCCAGGTTTCCCGCGTCAGGGTATCGGCCACGGTTTCGCTGCCCGCCACGGTGCCGCCCATCAGGGTGTCCCACAGGCCGGGGTCGTTGGGTTTGCTGAAGGACCGTTGCTGCACCCACACCGCACCATCGGGCCGCAGGCCCACCAGGTGCACGGCCTGGGTGCGCAGGCCCAGCACGCGCACCACGCCGCGCTCCACCTGGGCCACGGTGCGCCCTGCCGTGTTGGCCACGGGCAGGCACTCGTGGCGCCAAGGGCCGCTGAGGCCCTGGGCTCTCAAGGTGTCAGCCAACACACCGAATGCAGCCGTCAAATTTGAAGCAAAAAAGCCATCTAACGCAATATGGTATTGGCTTTTCAGCTCTATTTTCAGGACTTTCACATCCGATGCCGGTGGCAAGGAGAGCGCCAACGCATCGGCCACGGCGGGCACCACCGACCCGATGGCGTCACCCCCCGCGCACAACGCCCAGCGGGGTTGGGCGGGCGGTTGCTGCACACGGGCCAGCGATCCCGCGCGCAACGGGAAACAGGGGCTATGCATGAAGGGACAGCCCAGGGTCGGCGCGAAGCTCAGGCAGTGGCTGAAACCGTTCCTGGGGTGTGGTTTCCTCGCGCGAGGCATAACCACTGGTGGCCAGCCAATGCACCAGGGCACTGTCGGACATGGGGCGGGCCACCAGAAAACCCTGGACCCGGGTGATGCCCAGGCGCACCAGGGCTTGCAGCTGGGTTTGGGTTTCCACGCCCTCGGCCACCATGTCCACCTGCAGCTGGCGGGCAAGATCGGTCAAGGTGCGCACCATCACGTCATCACCCCGGTCCAGCGGCAACACAAAGCTGCGGTCGATTTTCAAGGTGTGGAAGGGCAGGCTTTGCAGCCGGTACAACGACGAATGGCCGATGCCAAAGTCGTCCAGCAAAAACTCGAATCCCAAGGCTTTCAGGGTGTTCATGGTCTGCACCAGCGACTCGGGCGAGGTTTCCAGCTGGCCCTCGGTCACCTCCAGGCGGATGGCAGAGGCGGGCAAGCCGTGCGAAAACACCATGCGCGGCACGTCTTGCGCCAGATCGAATTCCTGAAACTGCCGCAGCGACAGGTTCACGCTGCACGGCACATAGCGCCCCTGGCGGCGCAGGCGGGCCACCATGGCGCAGCTGCGGTCCAACACCTGCATGCCCAGGCGGCCGATCAGGCCCGCTTCTTCGGCGATGGGGATGAACTCCACCGGCGACACGGCTTCGCCGTCCAGCGACCAGCGGGCCAGCGCCTCCATGCCCATCACGCGCTGGGTGGTCACGTCCACCACCGGTTGAAACACCACCTGGATGCCATCGCCAGCGATGGCCTGGCGCAAGGCCTGCTCCAGCCGGTTGCGGCGCTGGGCCTCCACCTTCAGGTTTTCGTTGAACACGGCACAGCCGTCGCGGCCCTCTTGTTTGGCCTGGTACATGGCCAGGTCGGCGTTGCGCAGCAGGGCGCCTGGGCTGTCCACACCGTCGCAAAACGCCAGGCCCACCGAACCGGTGGTGGCCACCTGCAACTCACCGTGTGTGAGGGGCACACGCATGTTTTCCAAGATGCGCTGTGCAAACGCCAGGGCGGCTTCGCGCTGCACGGCGTTGAGCAGCACGGCAAATTCGTCACCGCCGATACGGGCCACGGTGTCGCCCTGGCGCACTGCGGCATTCAGCTGCTGGCCCACGTGGCACAGCAGGGCATCGCCCACGTCGTGACCGAAACCGTCGTTGACGACCTTGAAATTGTCCAGGTCGATCAGCAACAGGCAAGACGTGCGGCTGCGGTGCTCGAAGGTGTGAAAGGGCAGCACGGACAACAGGCGCTCCAGCCCCTGGCGGTTGGGCAGGCCTGTGAGGGCGTCGTGGGTGGCGTTGTGCTCGACTTGCCAATGCACTTTCTTGACAAGCTCATTGAGCGAATGGCCCAGGTTGTCAATTTCATCGCAGCCCTTGGCGGGCCAGGAAATTGTCCAGTCCTGGCTGGCGCGGTAGTCGTCGGCCAGCTCGGAAAACCGCACCAGGCGGCGCACCACCAGTCGGTTGACCCAGGCGCCCAGCGCCACCAGGGCGGACACAAACACCAGCACCACGGCACCGTTCATCAACCAGGTCACCCGCTCGCGTTCTTTTTGCAGGCCGGTGGCATTGACCACCGTGGCCGATGCCGCCCAAGGGGGCAGCGGACCTTTTGCCTCCCAGCGCCCCTCACCCAGGGCCACCTCAGAGGCGGTCACCTCGGGCTCGGCAGACAACTGGAACGAGGCACCGGTCAGTGCCTTGACCGAGACGTGATAGGCCTCGTCAATGGGGCGCACCAGCAGCAGGCAACCACGCGTCGCGGCCTCTGCAGCGGTGTCCCGGATGTCGGCTGCGGCCACCATCAGGGGGATGCCGTCTGCCCAGAGCAGCCGCTGCTTGTGCTGTTCACAGCCTTGGGCCACCACCGCAGGGCCGCTCAGCAGGTCGGTCCACACGGCAGGCGGCTGGGGCACCAGCACCATGTCTTGCAGCACGCGGGCCCCGACCAGATCGCCCCGGGGAGACAGCACCATCACGCCCTGCACGCGCAGGTTGCGCAACGAGCCTGCGGTGAAATTGCTGTCCATGAACGCGTCGGACGGCGCAGCCATGTACTCGTAAAAATCGTCCCAGTGGGCGTAATCGACCGTGATCTCGGCCAAGGTCTGGCTGTCTTGGGTCAACACGGTGCGCACGCGGGCCAAGGCTTCGGTGGCGGCCGAGCGCTCGAACGCATCAAAGGTGCGCACCAGCATCAGGTGGCTGAAAACCAGCACCCCCACACTGGCCAGCCCCAGCACCACCGCAATGCGCCACACCAGCCGCTGGCCCAACCGGCCTTTGGCACGCACCGCGTCGGCCAGCATCGGCGGGTCAATGGTGACAGGCGGGCTGAGGGATAAAGGCCCCGTGGCGGGTGTGGAATCAGGGGGGTTCATGGCCAACGCAGTGTAGCAACGCTCTGTTATGCCACCCGCCCGGGGCCTGCATCGGAGGGTGCACCGTGCGGCGTCAGGGCAACAAAATGGTGCAGCCCGTGGTCTGGCGGGCTTCCAGGCTGCGGTGGGCGGCTTGCACGTCAGCCAGGGCAAAACGCTGGTCGATGCGGATGTTCACCGCCCCACTCAGCACCACGGCAAACAGCTCGTCGGCCATGGCCTGGGTGCGCTCGCGGCTGGTGATGTGGCTGAACAGCGTCTGACGGGTGACGTACAGCGAGCCTTTGGCCCCCAGAATGCCGGGCGCAAACGGCGGCACCGGGCCGCTGGCATTGCCAAAGCTGGCCATCAGGCCGAAGGGTTGCAGGCAGTCCAGGCTTTTGTCCCAGGTGTCTTGGCCCACGCCGTCATACACCACCTTCACGCCCTGGCCCCCGGTGATGTCTTTCACGCGGGCAGCAAAATCTTCTGTTTTGTAATTGATAGCAAACTTTGCACCATGGGCAAGCGCCATGGCACATTTTTCATCTGAACCTGCTGTGCCAATGAGCTGCAAGCCCAGCGCCTTGGCCCACTGGCAGGCGATCAGGCCCACGCCCCCGGCGGCGGCGTGAAACAGCACAAAATCACCGGCCTGCAACCCGCCCTGGGGCAGGGTGCGTTTGAGCAGGTACTGGGCGGTCAGGCCCTTGAGCATCATGGCCGCGCCAGTCTCAAAACCAATGCCATCGGGCAACTGGCACACATTCATGGCGGGCATCACCCGGCGCTGGCTGTAGCTGCCGGGGGGGTTGGCGGCGTAGGCCACGCGGTCGCCCACGGCCAGGTGGGTAACGCCCTCGCCCACCGCCTCCACCACACCCGAACCTTCCATGCCCAGCTGCAAGGGCATGGGCAGGGGGTACAGGCCGCTGCGCTGGTACACGTCGATGTAGTTCAGGCCAATGGCTTTGTGCGCAATGCGCACCTGGCCAGGGCCGGGTTCGCCCACGGGCACGGTGACCAGGGCCATGTGTTCGGGGCCGCCGGGTTGCTGGATGTGGATGGCTTGGGTGGTAGCGGTCATGGGGTCGTTCTCGGGTGAAAAAATCAAGTGTGCGGGCCGTGCTCACCAACCCACATAGGCCAGCGTGACCTGCGCCACGTTGGCACTGCGCTGCATCGTCAGCGGGCTGTGGGCCGCATCGCCCAGCAAGGTGCTGCGCCCGATGCTGCCCGCCAAACGCCAATGGGGTGACAACACCCGCGACACCCCCACACCCCAGCCCCACGACTCCAGGCCCGCGCCGGGTTGCCAGGCGGGGCGGCCCACGCGGACTGCGTCAGCGCCCACGCCGTAAAAGGTTTGCATGGCGCGGGCATTGGCCCAGCCCACGCCGCCACTGGCATTGAACACCCAGCCGCTGTCCAACGGGATTGACCAGCCCAGCCCCAGCTGGGCACGCAGGCCCTGGCCGCGCAACACGTCTTGCTGCGCGCTGCCCGACACCCGCCAGCCCGGCGCCAGGGTGTAGCCCACCGCCCCCCGAAGGCCCAGCGACGAGCGAATGTTCGGCAGGCCGCTGAGCCGCGAATCGTCCCCGCTGCTGCGGCCCTGGCTGAGACGTGCACCCACGCCCACGCTCCAGCGCTCGTCTTGCAACACGGTGGTGCTGATGCCCCCCGCCAAATCCATGCCCGCGAGCGAACGGGCGGACGAAGAAGACACCATCCACCGCCCCACACGCCCGGCCACCACGGGCCGCAGGCCCAGCTTGCGCGAGGCGCCTCCCGTGTAAGCAGGGGAAGAGGCCAAGGTGGCCCCCAGCACCCAGCGGTTTTCTGGCTCGGCGGGCGGGGGCACCGACGCCGGCGACAACACAGAGGTATCTCCCACCAGGGGTGCAACCCCCTGAGCCTGGAGCACCGGCGTGGGCAACAACCACAGCGCGGCTGCGGCCACAGGCCACGTTCGAAAGAAGGGTGTCAATTGCGTCATGAATTTCAGTATGCCCCACACCGCTTACCCCCGCACCATGCCGTAAAGTGGCACGCCCACCTGTGGCCACCCATGACGTCTCACCTCACCCCCCGCACCGCCCTGCTGCTGACCCTGCCGCCCCTGCTGTGGGCGGGCAATGCCGTGGTGGGGCGCCTGATGGTCGGCAGCGTGCCCCCCGTTACCTTCAACCTGCTGCGCTGGGCCGTGGTGCTGCTGATGCTGCTGCCCCTGGCAGGCTGGGTGCTGCGGCCCGCCAGCCCGTTCTGGCCCCACTGGCGGCGCATGGCCGTGTTGGGCCTGCTGGGCATGGGCAGCTACAACGCGCTGCAATACGCGGCCCTGAAAACCTCCACCCCACTGAACGTGACGCTGGTGGGCTCCAGCATGCCCATCTTCATGCTGGGGCTGGGGCGGCTGTTTTTCGGGGCCAGCATCTCGCGCGCCCAAGCCATGGGTGTGACCCTGTCCACCACCGGGGTGCTGACCGTGCTCACCCGGGGCGACTGGGCCCAACTGGCCAGCCTGCGCCTGGTGGCGGGCGACCTGCTGATGCTGCTGGCCACCGCCGCCTGGAGCCTGTACAGCTGGCTGCTGATACGCCCGCCCAAAAACCAGCCCGACCCCCCTGCCCTGCGCGGCAACTGGGTCGCCTGGCTCATGGCCCAGGTGGTGCCGGGCTTGATGTGGTCGGCCGCGTTTGCGGGGGTGGAATGGGCGGTGGTGCCAGGCCTGCGCATCGACTGGGGCTGGCCCTTTCTGGCGGCCCTGGTGTATGTGGCGGTGGGCCCCTCGGTGCTGGCCTATTGCTGCTGGGGCACCGGTGTGGCCAAGGCCGGGCCGCAGGTGGCCGGCTTTTTTGTGAACCTCACGCCCCTGTTTGCCGCGGTGCTGTCTGCCGCCGTGCTGGGTGAATTGCCCAAGGCTTACCACGCGGTGGCGTTTGCGCTGATCGTGGGCGGGATTGTGGTGAGTTCGCAGCGGGTGCGAGAGCCTGAATACAAATAGATTTTATTTTTCAGCAGAATATCTAAAATAGATGTCATGCCGAAAAAATCCGTCGCCGCTGAAACCATGCCGCCGCTGGTGCTGGCTCAGCTGCGCACCTTGGGCGAAAACCTCACGCTGGCGCGCAAACGCCGCCGCGAAACCCGCAAGGCCTGGGCCCAGCGCAT
Organism: uncultured Hydrogenophaga sp.; assembly: GCA_964342395.1. Lineage (GTDB taxonomy): Bacteria > Pseudomonadota > Gammaproteobacteria > Burkholderiales > Burkholderiaceae_C > UBA2334. Next base: position 1,157 of record CAYFFJ010000043.1, on the reverse strand, counting down.
CGGCGTGACCGAGCCCACCCTGGTGCGCATGGAGGCGGGCGACCCCAGCGTGTCGGTGGGCACCTACGCCACCGCCCTGTGGCTGGTGGGCTTGGCACAAGACCTGGGCCGCCTGGCCGCACCCCAGCTTGACCTGGGCGCACTTGAAGCCGAAGTGCAAGTGGCCAAAGCCCGCGCGGTGCGCAAACCCATCTCTCTGGCGCAGCGCTTGGCCTCTGTCGCGGCGGCCACTGACACCCCACCGGCAAAGGCCAACTGATGCCGCCCCTGTTTGCAAACCCCGCCACCTATGTGCCCGTGGATGGCATGGGCCTGTGGTGGCTCGGCAACCCGGCCCAGCCCGTGCGCGTGGGCACCCTGAACCTGGTGCGTGGCCCGACCGCTGGGGCCGGAAGCTGAGCAGGATGAGGAGTTGTTGCGGGCAGAGGGGGGGTAACCGGTGGGCTGGCGCCGCGTATCCGGCCAACACGCCAGCGAAATGACCTGCACAAGGGGTGTAAATGGTGCTCAATCCGGCAACACATCCCCCAAATGGGGGATGCCCGGGGCCACACACACTGGACATAATGGGTGCAACCGCAGGGGCATATATGTCGCGTCCCGGGTCTTCGTTCGGTGTTTCAGCGCGGCAGATAAACGCTGATTGTTGGAGTGCCCCCATGCTTCGTCCCGTTCCTTTCTACTATCTCCGTCATGGTCAGACCGATTGGAATCTTGAGCATCGGGCTCAGGGGCAGCAGGACGTCGAGCTAAACGATACGGGGCGCTTGCAAGCACTTCGGGCGGTGGCGAAACTCCAGGACAAGGAAATCGCGTCAATCTGCTGCAGCCCACTCTCCCGAGCGCGTGAATCGGCCTCGATCATCGCAGCAGCGCTTTCTCTTCCCGTGGTCGTTGTCGACGATTTGAAGGAGGCCGCTTGGGGCGTATTCGAAGGACAGACGAAAGGGGCTTGGTTCAACCGCTGGAAAGAGGGCAAGACTCACGAAGGAGCTGAGCCATACGAGGCTTTCCTTCATCGTGCGCTTCGCGGAATCAACTCGGCACTTCGAGAAAAGGCGCCGGTCTTGATCGTGGCGCACGGTGGAACGTACTGGGCTGTCGAGCCTGTCAGAAATTTTGTGTGTGAGGCATAGCATGTCAACAAGGAGCATGAA
>CAYFFJ010000042.1:0-23397 GCA_964342395.1 uncultured Hydrogenophaga sp. | reverse complement strand
CCATCGGGCAGGAGTTCTTCGCGAGCGCACAGCGCATCCTGGACGACCTTGAGCATGCTGTCGGCAATGTCGACAAGCTTGTCTCGAAGCAACGGGGCCGCGTGGTAGTAGCCGCGCCTCTGGTTTTGTCGAGCACCTTCCTGCCCCCCATCCTGGCAACGTTCCGCAGCCTGCACCCTGGCGTCGACGTTCTCGTAGTGGACTCCTTGACGGACCAGGTTCTGCCGAACGTTCGCTCCGGCGCGGCAGATCTGGGTATCGGCACTTTTCGTAAAACCGAGGCAGATCTGGTCAGCGCTCTGCTCTTCAGGGAGCCCTTGGTAGCCGTCTTCCCCAAACGCCACGCCTTTGGCCGCGCAGCCAGGCTGACCTGGCAGGATCTCCGAGGGAGCCCCCTCTTGACCCTGCGCCGCGGCAGCGTCTTCAGAGAATTGACGCAGGCCGGATTGGTCGCGGCAGAGCTGCCGCTGGAGCCGGCCTTCGAAGCGACCTACAGCGGCACCCTGATCGGATTGGTAAAGGCCGGGCTGGGTGTGGCGGTTGTGCCTGCGCATGCCATCGCACTGGTGGACAAGACGAGCGTCGGCTGGAAGCGTTTGGAGAAGCCCGCGATTGAGCGCGAGGTTCTGATGGTGCACCGGGCCGGAATTTCGTTGTCGCCAGCGGCGCAGGCATTCGCCGAACATTTGCTGAAAGCCAATCCGCACAGCGCCAATTCCTCTCGCAAGTAGTGGCAACTGTAGGCAGGCGCTCGACGCAGAGCGCCGTCAAGCGTCGCTTCAAGCAATGGTGTCATCAAACACAGAAACGGATAGATTCACCGCGGGGATGAGACCTGCTTGCGTGGCGGCGGCAGCGCCTCCAGTGGATCTTCCGAGATCGGGTTCATCTTCTGGACTTTCAGGAAGTTTTGCAGCGTCGCCGACCCGTCACCGCGCCGCCAAGCAAGGAAGAACTCGCTGCTGGTGCGGGTGCCCGTGAGTTTTTGTAGGCCACGTTCAGAATGTTCAGGCGGTGCATCGATTGCGGAACGATGGCCACGCCAGCTCCCGAGGCAACCAGTCCGACCACAGTGGACATCGGGTGCGCTTCCAGTGCGATGCGCGGCGAGAAGCCGGCCACCTCGCACATCTGCCGCAGGTGCTCATGGATGGCGGGAGCCTCTTGCCTGCTGAATGCGACGAGGTTCTCGTCCGCCAGTTTGCGCAGGTTGACTGCCGGTAGCGCCGCCAGGGGGTGGTGCGCGGGGATTGCGACGATGTAGCGCTCCTTGAACAGGCTCAGCGTCTTCAGGTGGGCGTTGCTGATGGATTGCCGGATGAAGCCCACGTCGATGTCGCCCGCAAGGAGCATGTCCACCTGCCTGGCAACGGTGAGCTGAAGCAGGGTGACGTCGACACCGGGGTAGAGCTGCCGGAAGCGGCCCACAAGCGCGGGCACGGACGTGTAGATCGTCGAGCCCACGAATCCGATCCGCAGCGTCACCGCCTGGGGCGAGCGATCGAGAAGCCGGACCCGAAGCTCATCCTCGAGGCGGGCGATCAGTCGGCTGAGCGGCGGTTGCGAGCGGTGCATGCGCTGCGCCGCACGGTTGAAGTTGAGCCACCAGTTCAGGCCAAGGAACAACGCTGTCCATCAACTCCAGCAGCTCCATCTTGCGGGTGCGCCGCTTGCTCAGATCAAGGCCAAGGTCTTGTTGCTTCATGCCAAAACAAACGCAATCTGCGTGCCTCACTCAGACTGAATGCAGAGTTTTGAACATGTTCCTTAATGTGAGAACCAGTGCTTTCACCAAAGACACTTTGAAGAATCGATTTCGACGGCTTGAATTCTTCTTCGGCCCCTGCATTCGCAAAATATGTCGCGCCTTCGATCACCTGGTTGCCAGACTCAACGGCCGCCGCACAACCAAGACCAAAAATGACACCGCATGTTGCCATCCCCACCGCAAAGCCCGCTGAGCCACCGGCGATTTTCAAGGCGTTCATTCCCTTTTGAACCCAGCATCCTGTTGCACTGCGCATGAAATAGTTAAATAAATAGCAAACTATTTATATAGAACAAGCGCAATAGGCACTTTTCACTCAAATTTTTCGGGGTTTCACCAGGCTGGCCGCCAGCTTGGCATTCACACGCGCCGCGTCGGTGTCGGCCGCCCGGGCCAGGGCCACGCCCATGCGGCGTTTGGTGAAGCTTTCGGGTTTGCCGAACAGGCGCAGGTCGGTGCCGGGCACGCGCAGGGCTTCGTCCACGCCGTCAAACACGATGCCTTCGGCCTCCATGCCACCGTAAATCACGGCGCTGGCGCCGGGGTTGCGCAGGCTGGTGTCCACCGGCAGCCCCAGGATGGCACGGGCGTGCAGCTCAAACTCGCTTTGGTGCTGGGTGCACAGCGTCACCAGCCCGGTGTCGTGCGGGCGGGGGCTGACCTCGCTGAACCACACCTGCTCGCCCTTCACAAACAGCTCCACACCAAACAGGCCCAACCCGGCGGGTTTGCCGTCCAGGCCCAGCCCCAGGTTGTCGGTCACGGTTTTGGCGATGTGGCGCGAGGCGGCCAGGGCCGAGGGGTGCATGGCCATGGGTTGCCAGCTTTCCACGTAGTCGCCGCCCACCTGCACGTGGCCGATGGGGTCGCAGAAATGGGTCAGCACCCGGCCATCGGCCCCCAGGGCGCGCACGGTGAGCTGGGTGATTTCGTAGTCGAAGTCAATGAAGCCTTCCACGATCACGCGGCCGTGGCTCACGCGGCCTCCGGCCATGGCGTATTCCCAGGCCTTGGCCACATCGGCCGGGCCGTCGATCTTGCTTTGCCCTTTGCCGCTGCTGCTCATCACCGGTTTGACCACGCAGGGGTAGCCAATGGCGGGTTTGCCCCCCGTGCCGTCAATGGCCGCTTGCAGCTCGGCCAGCGAGTCGCAAAACACGTAGGGGCTGGTGGGCAGCTTGAGCGTTTCGGCGGCCAGGCGGCGGATGCCTTCGCGGTCCATGGTGAGGCGCGCGGCGCGGGCCGTGGGCACCACCTTCGCCACACCAGCGGCCTCCAGCTCTTCGAGCATGGGCGTGGCAATGGCTTCGATTTCGGGCACCACCAGGTGGGGGCGCTCGGCCTCTATCAGGCTTTTCAGCTGCGCCGGGTCGCTCATGGTGAGGGTGCGGCTGTGGTGCGCCACCTGCTGTCCCGGCGCGTTGTCGTAGCGGTCCACCGCAATGGTCTCCACACCCAGGCGTTGCAAGGCCAGCAGCACCTCTTTGCCCAGCTCGCCAGAGCCGAGCAGCATCACTTTGGTGGCGTGGGGGGACAGAGGGGTGCCAAGGGTGGTCATGGGCGCTGACTTTCGTGAGGGGGTTGCAGTGGGTCATCACTGTAAATGAGCCCAGGTGGCGACAATGCGGGCATGCACACCACGCCCGCCCCGACCGACCAGCCCACGGCACCGTCCGTGTGGCGCGCCCCGCAACTCTCCCTGCGCTGGTGGCCCGTGTGGCAGCGCAACCTGCTGGTGTGGAAGAAGCTGGCCATCCCCAGCCTGGTGGGCAACATTGCCGAGCCGCTGATGTGGCTGGTGGCCTTTGGCTACGGCTTGGGTGCACTGGTGGGCCAGGTGGACATGGGCGCCGAGAAAGTGCCCTACATCCTGTTCCTGGCCAGTGGCAGCGTGTGCATGAGCGCCATGAACGCGGCCAGCTTCGAGGCGCTGTATTCGGCCTTCTCTCGCATGCACGTGCAAAAAACCTGGGACGGCATCCTCAACGCCCCCGTGCGGCTGGACGACGTGGTGCTGGCCGAAATGTTGTGGGCGGCCTACAAGGCGCTGTTCACGGTCACGGCCATTTTGGGCGTGATGCTGGCCCTGGGCATCAGCCACAGCCCCAAATTGCTGGTGGCGTGGCCCGTGCTGGCGCTGGTGGGCATCACCTTCAGCTGCATTGCGCTGGTGTTCAACGCCCTGGCCAAAGGCTATGACTTCTTCACGTATTACTTCACGCTGGGCCTCACGCCCATGATGTTTTTGAGCGGGGTGTTTTTCCCGCGCGACCAGCTGCCCAGCGCTGTGCGCTGGCTGTCAGACCTGCTGCCGCTGACCCACGCCGTGGCCGTGGTGCGCCCCCTGTTCATGGACCGCTGGCCCACCAACACCCTGCTGCACTTGGGCGTGCTGGTGGTGTACGCGGTGGCGGCGTTCTGGGTGGCGCTGGCGCTCACACGCAAGCGGTTTGCGGGGTAATTTTGATAGCTGTCAGCGCAATACCATAAAGCGCCAGAGGCCAAAAAGACTTCAAATTCTGAGCAAATCGGCGGCCGAGCGCACCACGCCCTGCACGCTGCCGTGTTCGGCAAAGCGCTGGCGCAGCCAGGTGGCGTGGTTGCCTTCGTGGCCGGCGGTGCGTTCGATTTCGTCCAGCGCGGCCAGCGAGTGCAGCGCCTGGGCGTGGGGCTGCAGCACACGCAGGGTGGCCAGAATGTCTTCGCGGATGCTGATTTGTTCGCGCGTTTTGGGGTTGACCATCATGCCGTCCAGCCCGAAGCGGCAGGCCTGGAAGCGGTTGTAGGTGTAGACCAAATAATCGTCTTCGGCGGGCATGGGCTCGGTGCGCTCCAGCAAGTGGCGGCACAGCGCCTGCAGGTAGCAGGCCAGGCCGGCGGCACGCTCCACGGTCAAGGGCGTGTCGCACACGCGCAGTTCGATGGTGCCGTACTCGGGTTTGGGGCGGATGTCCCAGTAAAAGTCTTTCATCGACTTCACCACGCCCGTGGATTCCATTTTGGTGAAGTAGTCGTGGGCAAACTCGTCCCAGCTCAGGGTGAACGGGGCACGCCCGCTCAAAGGAAAAGCAAACACCGAGTTGAGGCGGGCCGAGTCGAACAGCGTGTCCACCCCCTGCAAATACGGCGACGACGCGCTGAGCGCGATGAAGTGCGGCACGTAGCGGTTGAGCGAGTGCAGCAAAAACAGCGCCTCGTCAGCGCTGGCGCAGCCGATGTGCACGTGCTGGCCAAACACGGTGAACTGCTTGGCCAGGTAGCCGTACAGGCCGCTGAGCTCCTTGAACCGGGGTTTGGCAAAAATGCGCTGCTCGAACCAGCGCTGAAACGGGTGGGTGCCGCCCCCGGCCAGCTCGATGTTGAGCCGGTCACCGGCGGCCACCAGGGTGTTGCGGATGTCGCGCAGCTGGGCCAGCAGCTCGGCGTGGCCGGTGTGGATGCCGGTGGCCACCTCGATCATGCTTTGTGTCATTTCGGGCGTGACCACGCCAGGGAAGGGCTGGCGGCCCAGCAGTTCCAGGAGGTCGTTAGCGGTGCTGGACAGGTCAAAGTCGTAGGTGTTGACCAGTTGCAGCTCCAGCTCCACGCCCATGGTGAGCGAGGCAGACGATTTGAAGGTTTCCAAAGGCATGGCGGCGGGCTTTCAGCTGTCTTGCGAGGCCTGGGCTTCGCGGGCGGCCACCAGCGCACGCTGGGTGACCATGGGGCCCAGCAGCTCCAGCACCAGCACCATGCCGGCGATGGCGGCCAGGGTCTGGTCGGCCAGGTCAAACCCCACCGCACCGCTTTGCCCCACCAGCAGCACCACAAAAGCCGACATGGGACTCAGAGCCAGCCCCGTCAGCACCCCCTTTTGCTGGCTGATGCCGCTGACACGCGCCGTGCCCACGTTCACCGCCACCTTGGCCAGCCCCCGCACCAGCACCAGCACCACGCCCAGCCCCAGGCTTTGCCAGATGTCCACCCACTCCAGCACCGAGGCCACGTACACAAACAAAAACACGCTGAGCAAATCGCCTGCGGTGCCGAAGTTGCGCTGCGCGTTGGTCAGGTGCACGCGGCGCTCGCGCGCCACAATGCCAAACGTGAGCGCGGCCAGCAGGGGCGACAGCTTCAGCCCATGGGCCGCCGTGGTCAGCAGCACCACCGCCAGGGCAAACACCACCGTCACCCCATCGGGCGCGCGGAACTGCTGGCCCTTCAGCAGCTTGGGCACCACATAGCCCAGCACCGCCCCCACCGCGATGGACGTGGCCACCACGTGCACGCTGCCAAACGCGGCCTGAAGCCAGTCGCCCGACACACGCAAGGTGCGCGACCCCATCACCAGTTTCAGCGCCAGCACCGACACCAGGCAGTTGATGGCGGTGAGGTGCATCACCCGCTCGGTCACCTGGCCCGCGCTGCGCAGCTCGTGCACCACCCGCAAAATGCCCGCAGGTGAACTGGCCACGGCCAGCGCGGCCACGGCCAGGCGCACGTGCTGGCGCAGGTCGTCAAACACGCCGGTGGCGGCGTACACCAGCACAAAGGTCAGCAGCGACTCCATCAGCCCCGCCGCCAGCACCCAGGGGTTGGCCTTGAACCAGCGCAGGTTGATGCGGTAGCCCAGTTCAAACAGCACCAGCGACAGCGCCACGTTGGCCACAAACGGCAGGCCGGTGATGTCATCCGTCAGGCCGGGCAGGTGCACCGCCCCGGCCAACATGCCCACCGCCACATAGCTGCTGACGCGCGGTATGCGCCAGCGGGCGTTGAGCGCATCGGCCAGGAGCCACGCGGCCAGCAGCACCAGTGGCCAGGCCACGGCTTGCAGCAAAAAAGAAAGGTCGCTGGTCATGCGGGGTCAGACGGCAAAACGGGCCTGAAGTTCAGGCAAGGCCATTTCTTGCAGCACCTGGGCCAGCCGCTCGCGGGCGCGTGCCACCTGCGGGGCCGTGGCGCCGTGGCTGGCCAGGATCAGCTCGTTTTTCATGGAATGTTCCCAGCCCACCAGCTCGGTCACGGTGACCTGGTAGCCGTGCGCCTCCAGTTGCAGGCAGCGCAGCACGTTGGTGATCTGGCTGCCGAATTCGCGGGCGTGCAGCGGGTGGCGCCACAGCTCGCTCAAGGGGCTGCGCGCCCCGCTCAGTGCCTTGTGCTTGCGCAGCGCGGCGGCCACCTCGGCCTGGCAGCACGGCACCAGCACCAGGTGGCGGGCCTGCTTGGCCAGGCCAAAGGCAATGGCGTCGTCGGTGGCGGTGTCGCAGGCGTGCAGCGCGGTCACCACGTCGATGCGCGGGGGCAGCTCGGTGCTGGTGGTGGCGGCCTGCACGCTCAGCGGCAGAAACGACATGCGGGCAAAACCCAGCTCGCGGGCCAGCTCGCGCGAGCGCTCCACCAGCTCGGTGCGGGTTTCAATGCCATACACATGGCCCGTGCTGCGTTGGGCAAAAAAGCGGTCGTACAGCATGAAGCCCAGGTAAGACTTGCCCGCGCCGTGGTCTGCCAGGGTGACCGTGCCGCTGGTGGCCAGCACCTTGTCCAGCAGTGGCTCAATGAACTGCAGCAGGTGGTTCACCTGCTTGAGTTTGCGGCGGCTGTCCTGGTTGAGCTTGCCTTCGCGGGTGAGGATGTGCAGCGCCTTGAGCAGCGCCACCGATTGGCCGGGGGCCAGGCCCAGCTGTTCGTGCACAGAGGCCGCCGGGGTCACGGGGGCGGTGGATCGGTTGGAAAGGTGTCGCTTGGCCATGTGGGAATCATAGGTGCAGGGCACGCCTCACAATCGACCCCATGACCACCACCCCCGACGCACCGCACCCGTTTGAAACGCTCACGCCCGACTTGGTGCAAGACGCCCTCAGCAGTGTGGGCCTGTGGGGCGATGGCAGGCTGATGGCCCTCAGCTCTTACGAAAACCGCGTGTACCAGGCCCACCTGGACGAAGCATGCCAAGGCCACCACGCCGTGGTGCTGAAGTTTTACCGCCCCGAACGCTGGAGCCTGGCGCAAATCGAGGAAGAACACGCCTTTTCCGCCGAGCTGGTGCGGGCCGAAGTGCCCGTGGTGGCCCCGCTCACGCTCAACGGCAGCACCCTGCACCACATCGGCGGTTTTGCGTTTTCGGTCAGCCCCCGCAAAGGCGGCCGCCGCCCCGAGCTGGACGACTTCGACGTGCTGGAATGGGTGGGCCGCTTCCTGGCCCGCATCCACACCGTGGGCGCCGCCCAGCCCTTTGCCCACCGCCCCGCCCTCACCACCCAAACCTTTGCCCTGGACCCGCGCGACTGGCTGCGGGCCCACCACAGGGTGCCACTGGACATGCTGTCGCGCTGGGAAGCCGCACTGGCCAAAGCCCTGGAGGTGTTGCAACAAGTGGCACCAGAGATAGCAAACTGTTCAATACCATCAAGCGGTATATGCCAAAAAGATGCCGAATTTTCAGCCTCAGGCCTGAACCTGATTCGCCTGCACGGCGACTGCCACCCCGGCAACATTTTGTGGACCCCCACCGATCTGCCCGGCGGCGGCCCCCACTTTGTGGACCTGGACGACGCCCGCACCGGCCCCGCCGTGCAAGACCTGTGGATGCTGCTGGAAGGCGACCGCCGCCAGCAAACCACGGCGCTGAGCGCCCTGCTGGAAGGCTACGAACAGTTCCGCGCCTTCGACCGGCGCGAACTGCGCCTGATCGAGCCCCTGCGCACCCTGCGCCAAATCCACTACAGCGCCTGGCTGGCCCGCCGCTGGGCGGACCCCACCTTCCCCATCAACTTCCCTTGGTTTGGCAGCAGCGACTACTGGGCCGGGCAAATCCACCAGCTGGAAGAACAAACCGAAGCCATGCAAGAGCCGCCGCTGGTGGTGTGAACGGGCATCATGACGGCCGGCGCAGCAACCCCCAGGCCAGCGCCGTCAGCTCGTCTTCAAATTCGGAGCTGCCCAGCAGCGGCGTTTTTTCGAGTGATGCGCTGCGGATGGCCCCCATCACCGAGCGCGTCAGCACGAACACCAGGGCTGGCGTGGGCGGGCGCAGCGCCGGGTGCTGTATGCGTTGCAGGCAAATGGTGATGCGCTCAGCCGTTTCGCGGATGGCGGTGGCCGTCTGGTCGGGCTGCTCCATTTGCCAGCACAGGCGAATCATGGTGCGTTTGAAGGTTTTGCCCGCCGCAAACGCGTCGATGTTGATGCGGATGAACTCGCGCAAAAACACCTGAGGGTCGGCCTGCTGCACGTGGGGCATGTCCTCGATGCGCAGCAAAAAAGCGTCCAGCTCGCCCATCACCCACAAACGCCCCCGCGCCATCATGGCGCGGATGATGGCTGCCTTGTCCGGGAAGTACTGGTACAGCGTGCCAATGGAAACCCCCGCCCTGGCCGCCACCTTGTTGGTGGTGAGCTGGGCTTCGCCCTCGGTTTCCACAATCTGAGCAGTGGCCTGAAAAATCGTTTCAATGGTGCGCACCGCGCGGTCCTGGCTGGGCAGGCGGCGCATGCTTTTGGCCCCCGTTTCCGGGGCAAAGCGAGGGAGAGCAGGTGTGTGGTCCATGGCAAAAATCCGTGTCAGGCGGTGTGAGCCGGATGTGAACAGAAAGCGAGTTGCCTCACCGCCCAAAAACTGAACAATAGCTCATGAATTGTTCACCCCCCTCCACCCTGACCGTGCGCAGACTCAACATCGACCTGACCCGCCCTTTTTCACGGGAGTGGAACGGGGGCCAAGCCTTCCTCACCGCGTTCCCCAACGCACTGTCCATGAGCTTTCCGGTGGGCGAGCAGTTTTTCATCGATGCCGTGCGCTCGGGCGTGGCGCACCTGCCCGACGCACCCGCGCACGCCGCGCTGCGCCAGGCGGTCAAGGACTTCGTGGGCCAGGAGGCCACGCACCGCCATGTGCACGGGTTGTTCAACCGGCAATTGGCCGGGCAGGGCCTGGTCAACCACTGGGAGGGGCGGGCGCAGCGCCGCATCGACCGTTTGCGCCAGCACCTGTCACGCCAACCTGGCGGCAAGGGCCACCTGACCGAGCTGGCCATCACGGCCGCGTACGAGCACTTCACCGCCATGATGGCCGAAGAGGTGCTGGGCCAGATCGGCCAACCCGGCGACTGGTTCGCCCACGCCGCCCCCACGCTGCAAACCCTGTGGCGCTGGCATGCCGCCGAAGAGGCCGAGCACAAGGCCGTGGCATTTGACCTGTACACCGCGCTGGGTGGCAGCCACCGCAGACGCATCCACGCCTATGTGCTGGTGATGTGCTTTTTTGGCCTGGACGCCACCAGCCAAACCCTCAGCAACCTGCGCCGCAGCGGCCAGCTGTTCAAACCGTCCACCTGGTGGGAGGCGGCGCGCTTCCTGTTTGGGCGCCACGGCGCCACGTGGCGGTTGGCTCGGCCCACACTGGCCTACCTGCGGCGCGGCTTTCACCCCAGCCAGCACGGCACACCCACTTTGGCGACAGACTGGCTGCAGGCCCATGCCGACGCCTGGCAAGCGGTGAACCCCCTCCCCCGTTGACCGTGCACCCGCCACCCGGCCTGGCGCTTGGGTGCAGCCCGCATCACCCCCGCGCCAGCAAGCCCGCCACTTGGCGGTGCAAGCCCTCTGGCGTGGCATGGGCCGCCGCCACCGGCACCCCCACGTTCAATCCCACGCGGCTGAAGAACGAGCCCCGCAGGTGGGTAAGGGCCATGGGCACCACCGGCACGTCCAGCCCATCGGCCTGAGCCCGGGCCAGAATTTTGGCAACGCCCCCTTTGAAGGGCTGCAATTCACCGTCCGGGGTGATGCCGCCTTCGGGGAAGATGGCCAGCAGCTCGCCCTCGCGCAGCACCTGGGCGGCGGCTTCAAACGCGGCTTCGCAGGCCTGCGGGTTTTCCGCACGGGGGGCGATGGGAATGGCCTTGGCCAACCGGAACAGGGTGCCCAACACCGGGGTTTTGAAAATGCGGTGGTCCATCACAAACCGGATGGGCCGCGGGCTGGCCGCCATGAGCAGCACCGCATCCACAAAACTGACGTGGTTGCACACCAGCACCGCCGCGCCTTGCGTGGGCAGGTGCTCGTCGCCCGCCACCTTGAAGCGGTACACCAAGCGCGACAGCGCCCAGGCCACGAAGCGCAGCAAATACTCGGGCACCAGCATGAAAATGTAAAAGGCCACCCCCACGTTGGCCAGGCCGGTGAACAAAAACACCTGCGTGACGCTGAAGCCACTGCCCAGCAAGGCGCCTGCCAGCAAGCTGCTGGTGATCATGAACAGCGCATTCAAAATGTTGTTGGCCGCGATGATGCGGGCGCGGTGCGTGGGCGGGCTGCGCATTTGAATGAGCGCGTACATGGGCACGCTGTACAAGCCCGCAAACAGGCTGAGCAGCGCCAAGTCGGCCAACACGCGCCAGTGGGCGGGCTGCGCCACAAAAGCCTGCCAGCCCCACAGCGCCCCGGCGGGGCTGGGCAAGCCCTGGGCGGCCACGTACACATCCACGCTGAACACCGTCATGCCAATGGCCCCCAGCGGCACCAGCCCAATTTCCACGTGGCGGCGGCTGAACACCTCGCACAGCAGGCTGCCCGAGCCCACACCCACCGAGAACACCACCAGCAACAGGCTGGCCACCTGTTCGTCACCGCGCAGCACGTCTTTGGCGAAACTGGGGAACTGGCTGAGAAACACCGCGCCGAAAAACCACATCCAGCTGATGCCCAGCAGCGAGCGGAACACCACCGGGCTTTGGTGCGCCAGCTTCAAATTGCGCCAGGTTTCGCTGACCGGGTTCCAGTTGATGCGCAGCGCCGGGTCTTGAGCGGGGGTGGGCGGAATGAACTCTGCCGTCAGCCGCCCCAGCAGCGCCAGCCCCAGTGCCGCAAACCCCACGTGGTGGGCGCCAATGTCGGGCACGGCAATGATGAGGCCCCCCGCCACGTTGCCCAGCAAAATGGCCACGAAAGTGCCCATTTCCACCATGCCGTTGCCGCCCATCAGCTCGCGCTCGTTCAGGTGCTGGGGCAGGTAGGCGAATTTCACCGGGCCAAACAAGGTGGAGTGCAGCCCCATCAAAAACGTGCAGGCCAGCAACACACCCACCTGTTGGCTGAAAAAACCCCAGGCGGCCAGCGCCATGACGGCAATTTCCAGCCGCTTCACCAAACGGATGAGCACCTTTTTGTCGCACTTGTCGGCCAACTGGCCGCTGGTGGCCGAAAACAGCACAAACGGCAAGATGAACATCGCCCCGATCACCAGCCCCGCCATCGCCGGGGGCAGCCACGCCACTTGCAACTGGTAAGTCACCAGCACGGTGAACGCAAACTTGAACAGGTTGTCATTGCCCGCGCCCAGAAACTGCGTCCAGAAAAACGGCGCAAAACGGCGCTGGCGCAGCAAGGCAAACTGGTTGGGCAAGGGCTGGTGTGTGGGCAGGTGCGGCATGGTGGGCGGGCGGTGGAGCAATGCCTAGAATCTAACGCCATGACCCAACCCCTGACCCGACCTCTGGCCCTGATTGCTGGTGCCGCCCTGCTGGCGATGGTGTGGACCCACGGCCTGAACGCCGTGCGCCAGGTGCGCCACCTGCCCCCGCCCTCGCAACAGGCCACCCCCCTGCCCTTGCAGCCCATGACCGGCGCGCCCGCCACCATCACGCTGGGCACGCCGAACTTCCGGGCGGCACCCTACGCGGCCTCACCCGACGGCAGCACCTCCAGTGGCATTTGGGCCAGCGACGGGCCCAGCACCTTTGAGTGGCGGTTTGAGAGCGACGAAACGGTCTACATCCTGCAAGGCCAGGTGGACGTGACCTACCAGGGCCAGCAGTTCAGCCTGCGCCCTGGCGACACCGCCGTGTTCTGGGCCGGCACACGGGCCGTGTGGCATGTGCCTGAAAAAGTGCTGAAGTCCTACACCCTCAACCACCCCGGCACGCTCACCCGCTGGTGGCGGCAACTGCGCGGCTGAGCCCCAAAACGCGGGTCGCGCGGGGCACACGGCCCTCACGGGCTCAGTTGCGGGCGTGGCTGAGGTGCAGGCTGTCCACGCCACTCAAGCCTCTCAGGCCGCGCGACAGCTCGAACAGCGAGCTGGGGTTGGGCTGGCTGCGCAGGGCCACCATCACAAACTGCCAGGTCACCTTGTGCTGCTCGGCAGAAATGTTCAGCGACCCTTCGGCCACCATGAAGCCCCAGCCCAGAATGGTGCGCTTGAGCTCGGTCTCGCGCGGTTCGTGACCGGGCTCAAAGGTCAGGATCACACCCATTGCACGGCGGGAGGGCAGGCGCATTTCCAGCTGGGGGCCCCACATCATCAAAGACGCTGACAACACACTGAGCAAAATCGCCGCACCGTAAAAACCCACACCCACCATCACACCAATGGCCGAAGAGGCCCAAATGGACGCCGCCGTGGTCAGCCCGCTGATGTTCAGGCCCTCTTTCATGATGACCCCGGCCCCCAGAAACCCCACCCCCGTGACGATGCCTTGCACCACACGCGTGGGATCCACGCCGCCCAGGCCCAGCAAGGTCGCGGTGGAGTGGCCGCCATGCCACTGCGCCGGGTAGGCGGAGAACACCGTGAGCGCGGCAGACGCCATGCACACAATGCCATAAGTGCGCATGCCCGCCGCCCGCCCGTGGTACGACCGCTCGTAACCCACCAACAACCCCAGCAGCAAGGCCCCCAGCAGGTTCAAAAACACCAGCAGGTTGACCCCCAGCATTTCGGCAGTCCAAAAAGACGCCAGGTAGGGCATGTTGATGACGGGCATGCGCGGGCTCCTGTCAGAGAAAAAGCGACACACACGTGTCGCAAAACATCTTAAACCTCAGCCACGGCGGGGCCACACGTCAAAGCCGCAAAATTGAAATTTACGCAGCTGACAAACCATGCCCATCAAGCGATGGGGCTTGTTTTGGCATCAAATCACACCAACAGGGCATTCACCCGCTTGACGTAGGCAGCGGGGTCTTCCGGCAAGCCGCCTTCGGCCAGCACCGCCTGGTCGAACAGGATGTGGGCCAGGTCGTCGAAGTGGCTGGAGCCTTCCAGCTTTTTCACCAGCGAGTGGTCGGCGTTCACCTCCAGCGTGGGTTTGCTGTCGGGGGCCTTTTGGCCGGCGGCTTTGAGCATGCGGGCCAGCTGGTTGGACACGTCGCCGTCTTCCACCACCAGGCAGGCGGGGGAATCGACCAGGCGGGTGGTCACGCGCACGTCTTTGGCCTTGTCTTTCAGCGCTTCTTTGAGCTTGTCAAGCACGGGTTTGAAGCTTTCGGCCGCGGCCTCGGCGGCTTTCTTTTCTTCTTCGTCTTGCAGCTGCCCCAAGTCAACCGCGCCTTTGGCCACGCTTTGCAGCGGGGTGCCGTCGAACTCGTGCACGAAGGACAGCGCCCATTCGTCCACGCGGTCGGTCATCAGCAGGACTTCAATGCCTTTTTTCTTGAACACTTCCAGCTGCGGGCTGTTTTTGGCACCGGCCACCGTGTCGGCGGTGATGTAGTAGATGGCCTCCTGGCCTTCTTTCATGCGGGCTTTGTAGTCGGCAAAGCCGGTGCCCACACCGTCGGTGGTGCTGCTGGCAAAGCGCAGCAGCTTGGCGATTTTGTCTTTGTTGGCAAAGTCTTCGCCCAGGCCTTCTTTCAGCACGCTGCCGAACTCGGCGTAGAACTGGGTGTATTTGCCCGCGTCTTTTTCAGCGGCGGCTTTTTCTTCGGCGCTCAACACGTCGGTCACACCGTCGGCGCCTTCGGCCGCAGGCAATTTGTCTTTTTTGGCCATGTCTTCCAGCATGGCCAGCACGCGGCGGGTGTTGCCTTCGCGGATGGCTTTGACGTCGCGGCTTTCCTGCAGCAGCTCGCGGCTGACGTTCAGGGGCAGGTCGGCTGAGTCCACCACACCCTTCACCCAGCGCAGGTAGCTGGGCATGAGGGCCTCGGCGTCGTCCATGATGAACACACGCTTCACGTACAGCTTGATGCCGGCCTTTTTGTCGCGGTTCCACAGGTCTTGCGGGGCCTTGGCGGGGATGTAGAGCAGCTGGGTGTATTCGGTGCTGCCTTCCACGCGGTTGTGCGTCCAGGCCAGGGGGTCGGCCTGGTCGTAGCTGATGTTTTTGTAAAACTCGGCGTATTGCTCGTCAGACAGGTCTTTTTTGCTGCGCGTCCACAGGGCGCTGGCGGAGTTGACGGGCTCCCACTCGTCTTTTTTGGCGTATTCGCTTTTCTCGGCGTCCCACTCTTCTTTTTGCATCAGCACGGGCAGGCTGATGTGGTCGGAGTATTTGCCGATGATGGTTTTCAGCTTCCAGTGGCTGAGGTATTCGCTGGCGTCGTCGCGCAGGTGCAGGGTGACGCTGGTGCCGCGTGCGGGGCGGTCGATGGCCTCCACCTCAAAGTCGCCCGTGCCACCGCTGACCCAGCGCACACCTTCGGCGGCTGGCAGGCCCGCGCGGCGGCTTTCCACGGTGATTGTGTCGGCCACGATGAAGCCGCTGTAAAAGCCCACGCCGAACTGGCCGATGAGCTGCGCGTCTTTTTTCTGGTCGCCGCTCAGGCGGCCCATGAAGTCTTTGGTGCCGCTTTTGGCGATGGTGCCCAGGTGGTCGATGGCCTCCTGCGCGCTCATGCCAATGCCGTTGTCGGTGATGGTGAGCGTTTTGGCGTCTTTGTCGAAGGCCACGCGCACGTCGAGGTTGGGCGCGTCTTCAAACAGGGCGGCGTTGTTCAGGCCCTCGAAGCGGAGTTTGTCGCACGCGTCGGACGCGTTGGACACCAGCTCGCGCATGAAAATTTCTTTGTTTGAGTACAGCGAGTGCGTGACCAGGTGCAGCAGTTGCGCCACTTCGGCCTGGAAGGAAAGGGTTTGTTTGCTCATGGGTGTGGGTCAAAAAAACAAAAACAATGAAAACGGGGGCAAGGGGCCTGTCAAAACGTGCAGGCCCTGCCGCCGGGAATTGGGGTCGCCCGCTCGGATTTCAAGCGCCCGACCGGGTGCGGGGCGGTGGCGCGGGGAGGGTCAAAAACTTTCGGTGGGCAGCAGGTAGCGCCACTGCCCGGCGGGCAGGTTGCCCAGGGTGATGCGGCCCATGCGGATGCGTTTCAGGCCCACCACTTTCAGGCCCACTTGCTCGCACATGCGGCGGATTTGCCGCTTTTTGCCCTGCGTCAGCACAAAGCGCAGCTGTTCGGGGTTTTCCCACTCCACCCGGGCGGGCTTCAAGGCCTCGCCGTCCAGGCTCAGGCCGTGGCGCAGCAGGGCCAGCCGGTCAGCGGGGAACACGTCTTGCACGCGGGTGGCGATGTCGCTGCCATCGGGGGCGGTGCAGGTCACGCGCACCAGGTATTCCTTTTCCATCTCCGAGTCTTCGCCAATGAGCTGGCGGGCCACGCGACCGTCTTGCGTCAGCACCAGCAAGCCCACGGAGTCGATGTCCAACCGCCCGGCGGGGGCCAGGCCCAACAGCTGGCTGAAGTTGAAGCGGGTGCGGCTGGCATCGTGCTGCCAGCGGGTGCGCGGGTTGATGAGGGTGACGGCGGGCTGGTGGCCGTCTTCGGCCTGGCCCGACACAAAACCCATGGGTTTGTGCAGCAGGATGGTGACCTGTTGCCCCTGCTGGTCTTTGGCTTGTTCGCTGACCTCGATGCGGTCGGTGGGCTGTACCAGTTGGCCCATTTCGGCCACCACGCCGTTGACGGTGACCCAGCCTTGCTCGATCCAGGCATCGCCCTCGCGGCGCGAGCACATGCGCAGCTCGGCCATGCGTTTGTTCAGGCGGGTGCCGCCGCTGCCATCGGTGGTGGCCGCCACCACGACGCGGCGGGCGGCTGCGGGCGGGCGCTCGGCACCGCCAGCGGGGGCTGGGCGTGCGGGGGCCGGCGCAGTGCTGAGCGGCCTGGGTCGCTCCACCTCGTTGAAGGGGCGTGCGCCTTTGTGGTCGCGCACGGGGCTGTCGAAGCGCTCGCCGCCAAACGGGTCACTGCGCTGCGCACGGTCGTTGCGATCTGCACGGTCGTTGCGGGGGGCAAGGCCTTCATGCGGGGGACTGGGATTGGCCAGGCGCGACAGGGCCAAAGCGCGTTGCTCGCGCAGCTGCTTTTGGTCCGCGCTGAGACCCAGGGGTTTGCGTTCTGTCATTTTTTTGTATAGCTTAAAACCCATACCAGTAAAGCGGCATAGGCGAATTTGGTTATAAATTACCGAACGGACTGCAAGTGCCAGCGGTCGCAATGCGTGTGGAAGTCGGCCACGGGCACGGGTTTGCTCATGTGGTAACCCTGGGCTTCATCGCAGTCGAGTGCCCCCAACTGGGCCAGGATGGCGGCGTTTTCCACACCTTCGGCCACCACGGTCAGTCCCAGGTTGTGGGCCAGGTCGATGGTGGAGCGCACGATCTTGGCATCGCTTTGGTCGTGCTCCATGCCCATGACGAAAGATTTGTCGATTTTCAGCTCGTTCACGGGCAGGCGCTTCAAATACGCGAGCGAAGAATAACCGGTGCCGAAGTCGTCGATCGACAACTTGAACCCCTGGTCCGACAGTTTGTTCAGCGTGGCCTCGGCCCGCTGAGGGTCGTCCATGATGGCGCTTTCGGTGATTTCCAAACAAAACCCGCTGGTGGGCACCTGGTATTGCACCATCAGCAGCGCCAGGCGGTTGGGAAACTCCAGGTCGAGCAGATCGCGGGTGGAGAGGTTGATGGCCACGCGGATGTCTTGCCCGCTGCGCTGCAAGCCCTGCCACTGGCGGGCGGCTTCTTCAAACATCCACAACGTGAGCTGGCGCACGAAACCGGTTTGCTCGGCAAACGGAATGAACAGCATGGGGGGCACCAGGCCGCGCTGGGGGTGTTGCCAACGCACCAGCGCTTCGGCCGCCACCACGCGCCCGGTGGCCACATGGATTTTGGGCTGCAGGAACAGGCGCAACTCACCGTGTTCCAGCGCGTGTCGCAGGTCGGTGAGCAGCGACAGGTTTTGCGCGCTGGACGAATCGAGCGTGGCTTCATACACCAGGGTGCCCACGGTGCGGGCTTTGGCCGCGTACATGGCAATTTCCGACCGGTTCAGCAACACATTGGGCTGGTCGGCGTCGGCTGGCCAGCTGGCCACACCCATGCTGGCGCTCACGTCCACGGTTTGGCCGTGCAAAGCCAAGGGCTCTTCAAACACCCGGGCAATGCGCTGGCTCAGCTGCAAAGCGCCTTCGCTGTCGGTGCGGTAAAGCAGCAGGCCGAACACGTCGCCGCCCAAGCGGGCGACGCAATCGCGCTCGCGCCGCAGCAGGGTTTGCAGGCGCTCGGCCACGGCCTTCAGCAACTCGTCGCCGAAAGCGTAGCCCAGCACATCGTTGACGTGTTTGAAACGGTCCAGGTTGAGGGTGATGACGGACACGGGCACAGACTCGGCTTGGTGAATCGTCATGGCCTCGATCAGCACCTCGCGGAACTGCTCTCGGTTGGGCAGGCCTGTGAGGCGGTCCCAATAGGCCAACCGCCGCACCTCGGCCTGCTTGGCAGCCACGGCTTTGCGCATCAGGTCAAACGCCCGCGAGAGGGTGCCCACCTCGTCGGCGCGGCGCAAGGCAGGCAAAGGGGCGTTGAAATCGCCCGCCTCCAACCGCTGGACCGACAACAACAACCGCTGCAGGGGCTGCGTCACGCGGCGGGCGGTCAGGGTGCTGCCCACCGCGAACAGGGCCACACCGCCCAGCGTGATGGAGAACAACACCCATTGCAAACGCACAAAAGGCGCCAGCACCTGGTCCACGGAGCGCATGAGCAGTGACGTGACCTGCCCGGCATCGCCGTCCAGGCCCACGGTGCGGGTGAGAAACGCCTGGTCTTGCAACTCCAGTTCACCATTTGCCCTCAGCGCGCCCAAGGGAAAGGCGGCCAAGTCCATGTCGGCCAAGGTGCTGACCGCCGCAGCGGCTTGCCCGCCTGGGGGCTTGGTGAGCACCACCAGGTGCACATCCAGCAAGTCGTACACGTCGTCGGCCAATGCCTGGTCGATGCTGAACCCCATCAAGACCCAGCCCACCACCAAAGGGGCACGCATGGGCACCATGACGAATTGGTAGGGCACACCGTTGAGCAGGGCCATCTGCCCACCGCCGCCCGCTGTCTGGCGCTCGGCCACCAGGGACTGGGCCAAACGGGTCAACACCCCAGGGCTGGGGGCGGCGTCGGTGTGGCTGACGGCTTGCAGCTGCAACTCGGCATTGAACTGGGCGCTGATGCGGGCCCCGATGCGGGAGCCGTGGTTGTCCAGCGCCGAACGGATGGTTTCCACGTCGCCCGAAAGGACGGCCGAGCGAAAACCAAAATCGGCCGCAAGCACCGAAGCACCCAGCTGCAGTTTGTCGGCGTTTTGAGACAACACACGCAACCACACGCGCTCACCCACGGCCAGTTCGTGGGCAATTTGGGTGCGGGCGTTGCGGGCGATGTTGGAGCGAACCACGGCAAAACCCGCGATTTGGACCACCAGGAGCAACAACAGCGACACGCCCACGATCCGTTTGGCCAAGCCCATGTCACGCCAGCGTGCCAGCAAGTCAGTGGTGCGTTTCATGGCTGCAAGGGTCCCAATTTGACGGCCGCCTTGGCGCCCGGTGGTGCCACATCAACGGCTTGGATGGCGGCATCCTGCCCCACAGGCAACCGCGGGTGCCAGGCGCGCAGCGTGTATTTGCCTGGCGGTGCGTCCAAGGTGACCTGGCCATTGGCCGCCGCGGTCCCAAAGTAGGGGGTGTCCACCACCACCACCCAGCTGACCATGTGGTCGTGGATGTTGCACCCCAGCACGGCAACCCCCGTGCGGTCAAACTCGACGGGGTTGGCAGGGGTGCCCGTGTACAGCTTCAACTCGAATTTTTTGGCCGCGGAAAACGAATACACGTGGTGGCGCACGGTGTCACGGTTGGGAAACGTGACGAAAGTGCCGCGGGTCACCACCAGCACAGTGGGCACAAACGCTTTTTTTTCCTGCGCCATTTCAGCGTTGGACAAGGGTTTGGACGCTTGTGCGGCCAGGGCCGACTCCAGAAACACCACCGCCCCGGCCAACGGAGAGCCGTTGGGCTGGGTCACGGTGACCGTCACGGGAGCTGCCACGGCCCAGCCGCTGCCCAGCAAAACGGCCAGCCACCCCCCACCGAAAACGCGCCACAGCCTCATGGTTCGATGGCCATGCCCACCAAGGCCTGCCCCGTGCCCACCGTGCCGACGAAACGCGCTGCGCCGGTGGACAGGTCCACCGTGTAGAGGCGTGTCTGCGGCTGCTGCGGGGTGCGAACCGCCGCCAACGCGGTGTTGCGCACGTCTGAAATGTCGAACGCGGCGTCGGCCAGCGGGCCCATGCCCAACGGGCCCACGGTGCGCAGCACCCCCAGGTTGGGCGATTCCACCGGCGCCACACCTTCGCGAGACCCTTGCATGACCAAGCTGCCCTGGCGGGCATCCAGGGCAAAGTTGGTGGTGAGTTTTTCGTCTTTGTGGTTGTAGGTGTAACCAGCCGCCACCAACTGGGGGGCGTGGCCGTGCTGGCTGTCACCCGGGGCGTAGGCCAGATCGGGGTCTGCCTGGCCGCCAGGGGCTTGGGCATCGAAGTCGATTTGTGCGCCGGTGTCGGGGTGAAACCGCAGGTTTTGGCCCACATCGCTGACCACGCGGATGCGGTCGGCAGCGGGGTTGAAATCCACCCCAAACCGTGTGCCACGCAGTGCCACGGGGGGGGTGCCTGCGCCCACGGGCGTCAATTGGCCCGTGGCGGTGTCCAGCGTGTAAATCTGGCCCGTTCGCCCCACGGCAAACAACACCCCCTTGGCCACCCGGAAATCAATCCCCACCAGGCTGTCCCCGGCCACCCCCCCTTTGAGCGGCACGCTGGCCTGTAAGCGGCGGGGCTGCCCGGCGTTGAACCGAATGAGGTGGCCGTCCACCGTCAGCGCCAACACCGTTTCTTTGGCAGGAGGCCCCTCGACTTCTGCAGGCTCTGGGGTCACTGCGGCGCAGACCTCCAGCGCAACCGCAGCCAAGGCGACCACCAACCAGCGGCTTGAAAAGCAATGGAACACGCGCAAGCTCCTTCTCCCGTCTCAAAAACCTTCAAATTGCCAGAAAACCCAGCAAGGACCTATTTCAACAGAAATATACGACCCCCCTCGGGGCGAATGTGGCAGAAGCGGGCACTCAGCGGCGGTGCACCGTGCGCAGCGCGGCCAAGTCAAGCACGCGCAAACCGCCGTACTCCACCCGGATGGCGCCCTGCGCCTCCAGGGTTTTCAGCGCCTCGTTCACCCGCTGACGCGACAGCCCCACCAGATAGGCCAACTCTTGCTGGGTGATGCGCAACACCTCGCCCACGCTGGGGTACAGCACGGGGTTCACCAGCGAGGCCAGGCTGCGGGCCACACGCAGATCGGGGTCATTCAGCCGGTCGATTTCGCGGGCGGCAATGAACTGGCCCAGCCGCTCGTTCAACTGGAACATGACAAAGCGGTTGAAGCCCAGCGAGTGCTCAATGAGCCAGTGGAACGTGTCGGACGGCAGCCCCGCCACCCGGCTTTTGCGCAAAGCCTGGATGTTGTAGCGGTAGGCCTCGCGCTTGAGCACCGTGCCCTCGCCAAACCAGCCGCCCGGGGCGATGCCGGCGAAGGTGATGACGGGGCCTTGGCTGTCGTCGTTGCTCATTTTCAGCAACCCATCCACCAGGCCAAACCAATAGGTGGCCCGTCGGCCGATGCGGCAAATGGTGTCGCCCACCGCCGCCTCCGTGACCACCAGCGCATCGCAGGCGCGGTCTTGCTCGGCGGGGGTCAGGGCCGAAAACCAGGGAATCTGGGCCAGCTCTTCTTCAGTGGGCGGGCGGGCACGTTCGCGCAGGGGAATCGTCGTCATGGTGACAAAGTGGCCTGAAAGACGGGTAATTCGTCTGAAATTCTAGGGAATGTCCTAGGAGGGTTGACCCTTCAATTGTCGCCGCAACGACAACATGGCGTCAAATGAATGCCCAAAATCCGCTCCAGAATCAGTTTGCAACACCGTTCACCGGTTTTGCGATGCGCCCTTCAGGAGACCCCATGCGGACCACGTTCCCCCAGCTGCTGATCCACCACGCGGCCCAACGGCCCCAGGCCGCCGCCATGCGTGAAAAGGAATACGGCATTTGGCAAACCACCACCTGGAGCCAGATGCTGGCCCTGGTGCAACACCTGGCCTGTGGCCTGCACCAGGCAGGCCTGCGCCGCCACGAACACATGGTGGTGGTGGGGGCCAACCGCCCCCGCCTGTACGCCACCATGCTGGCCGCCCAGAGCCTGGGGGCCATTCCCGTGCCGCTGTACCAGGACGCGGTGGGTGCCGAGTGTGTGTTCCCCATCAACAACGCCGACGTGCGTTTTGCGGTGGTGGAAGACCAGGAGCAGGTGGACAAAATGCTCGAAATCCGCGAGCAATGCCCCCAGCTGCAACACGTGTTTTTCGACGACCCGCGCGGCCTGCGCAATTACGTCGAACCCGGCCTGGCCGCCATCGACGAGCTGGTGGCCGCAGGCAAGGTGTTTGGCCAGGTGCACCCCCAGTTTTTCGCAAACGAAGCCGCCCAGGCACAGCCCGATGACGTGGCGGCCATGTTCTTCACTTCGGGTACCACCGGCAACCCCAAGGGCGTGGTGCACACGCACAACACCCTGCTCAACCGCGCCGATGTGGGTGCGCGCTTTGACAAGCTCACCCCCAACGACGAAGTGCTGGCCTACCTGCCACCGGCCTGGATCGGGCAGAACATCTTCAGCTACGCGCAGTGGCTGGCGGCAGGCTATGTGGTGAACTGCCCCGAGTCCACCGCCACCGTCACCATCGACCTGAAGGAAGTGGGCCCCACCTACTACTTTGCGCCCCCCCGCGTGTTTGAAGGCCTGCTGACCAGCGTGATGATCCGCATGGAAGACGCGGGCAGCCTCAAACGCAAGATGTTCCATTACTTCATGGACATTGCACGCAAAGTAGGCCCCAGGAAGATGGATGGCAAGGAAGTGGGCTTGGGCGACAACCTGCTGTACGCGCTGGGCAACCTGTGTGTGTACGGCCCGCTGCGCAACACGCTGGGTTTTTCCCGCGTGCGGGTGGCCTACACGGCGGGCGAGGCCATTGGCCCCGACCTGTTCAGCTTTTACCGCAGCATCGGCATCAACCTGAAACAGCTGTACGGCTCCACCGAAACGGCGGTGTTTGTGTGCCTGCAACCCGACCACGAGGCCCGCGCCGACACGGTGGGCGTGCCCTGCGAAGGCGTGGAAATCAAGCTGGCCGACAACGGCGAGCTGCTGGTGAAGTCGCCCGGCTTGCTGAAGGAATACTACAAAAACCCCAAGGCCACCGCCGAAGTGCTGACGGCCGATGGTTGGTACCACACCAGCGACGCGGGCTTCATCGACGCACACGGCCACCTGAAAATCATCGACCGCGTGAAAGACGTGGGCCGCGTCAAGGGTGGCCCCCACGACGGAGCGATGTTTGCGCCCAAGTACGTGGAGAACAAGCTGAAGTTCTTCAGCCATATCAAAGAGGTGGTGGCCTTTGGCGACCAGCGCGACCGCGTGTGCGTGATGGTCAACATCGACTTCGATGCCGTGGGCAACTGGGCCGAGCGCCGCA
>CAYFFJ010000041.1:9339-24282 GCA_964342395.1 uncultured Hydrogenophaga sp. | reverse complement strand
AAACAAGATCATGTATGGCAAGAAGGTCAAGGGCATCGAACGCAGCACCTTCCTCATTGGCCCCGATGGCGTGTTGCGTGAAGAGTGGCGCGGCTTGAAAGTGCTCGGCCACGTTGAAGAAGTGCTGAAATCGGTCAAGGCCCTGAAAAAAACGGGCGCTGTGCCCGCTGCGGCCCCGGCGCCCGTGGCACCACCCGCACCTGCGGTGGCTGCCGCTGCCACACCGGCCTGATGTGTGGCGCATGGGACCTCGGACAAGGTCCAACGGTCCACCAAAACCCTGCGGCATAATGGTTTCATGCCCTTGAGGTTTGTCACTTCCTTTTTTGTTTTGTCGCCAAAAGCCGCCAGCGTAAGCTGACGGCTTTTCTGTTTTTGGCCCCTGCCCTTTTCACCACACCATGCCACTGCCCCCTGCCCCATCCAAGAAAGCCAGCCGCGTTGCGCTGGCCGAGCACGCCATTCAAACTTTGGCCGATTCACCCATTGGTCAGCCCAAAGCCACAGCACCCGTCGCGCTGGACACGGCCACCGAACCCCAGGCGCCCAAGCGTGCCCGGGCACGTCGCCAAACCGATGCCCCTGTGACGCCCACCGTGCGGCAACCATCCAACCCGGCACAGCGCCCAACCCCACCAGTGACCACCGCCACGGAAAAACCGGCGGCCCCCGTCGTGGCACGCGCACCGATCACCCCCCCTGCGCCGCCGGTGGCCAAGTCCACCGCCCGCAGCCGCAAAGCCGCCAGCGGGCCAGCCAAGCTGTTTGTGCTGGACACCAATGTGCTGTTGCACGACCCCATGTGCCTCTTCCGCTTTGAAGAGAACGACGTCTACCTGCCCATGATCGTGCTGGAAGAGTTGGACGGGCACAAAAAAGGCATGACCGAAGTGGCCCGCAACGGCCGCCAGACCAGTCGAACCCTCGATGCGCTGGCCGCTCAGATGGGCGATGACATGTCGCAAGGGCTGCCCCTGTCGGGCACGGGCCACAGCGAGGCCCGCGGGCGCTTGTTCTTCCAGACCGAGCCGCTGGACTACACACTGCCCACCAGCCTGCCCCAAGGCAAGGCCGACAACCAGATTCTGGGTGTGGTGCAAGCCCTGCGCGAACGCCACCCCGGCCGCGTGGTGGCCATGGTGTCGAAAGACATCAACATGCGCATCAAAGCCCGCGCCTTGGGCTTGGACGCGCAAGACTACGAAAACGACAAAACCCTGGACGACGGCGAACTGCTGTATTCCGGCGTGTTGCCTCTGCCCACCGATTTCTGGACGCGTCAGAGCAAAACCGTGGAGAGTTGGCAACAGGGCAGCCACACCTTCTACCGCGTGGGCGGCCCCATGGTGGCGCAGTTCCACATCAACCAGTTCGTGTTTTTTGAAGCCCCCGGCGAGCCATCGCTCTACGCCCGCGTGGTGGAAATTCGCGACAAAACAGCTGTTCTGAAAACCCTGCGGGACTTCACACACCTGAAAAATGCCGTGTGGGGCGTGACCAGCCGCAACCGCGAACAAAACTTCGCCCTCAACCTGTTGATGGACCCGGACATCGATTTCGTCACGCTGGCCGGCACCGCAGGCACCGGCAAAACACTGATGGCCCTGGCCAGCGGCCTGACGCAAGTGCTGGACGAGCGCCGTTACACCGAAATCATCATGACCCGCGCCACCGTCAGCGTGGGTGAAGACATTGGCTTTTTGCCCGGCACCGAAGAAGAAAAAATGGGCCCCTGGATGGGTGCGCTGGACGACAACCTTGAATTTTTGGCCAAAGGCGATGGCGGCAACGCGGGCGAATGGGGCCGCGCAGCCACCAACGAACTCATCCGCAGCCGCATCAAGGTCAAGAGCATGAACTTCATGCGCGGGCGCACGTTCCTCAACAAGTACGTGATCATTGACGAGGCGCAAAACCTGACGCCCAAACAAATGAAAACGCTGATCACCCGCGCGGGTCCGGGCACCAAAATCATTTGCATGGGCAATCTGGCGCAGATCGATACGCCCTACCTCACCGAAGGCTCGTCGGGCATGACCTACGCGGTGGACCGCTTCAAAGGCTGGCCACACGGCGGGCACATCACGCTCGCGCGTGGCGAGCGTTCGCGGCTGGCCGATTTCGCCAGCGAAGTGCTCTGATGATCAGTCGTCTGATCGACCGGGTGCAGGGCACCCTTGCTGCACCCAGGCCTCGGCGGTGCGGTCGTTCAGTTTGAAGTGGGCTGGCACTTTCACCCGGGCCAGGCGTTCACCAAAGCGGTCTGTGGCGGTCAGCATGGCATAGGGGGCATCGTCGTCGGGGGTGATGTCCAGTGTCACGTCCACGCGGGTGCCGTCCACCGTTACCGACACGCTTTTGTGCAGCAAGGCGTGCAGCTGTTGCTCGTGGCGGCGCACCACTTCTGACGCGGTTTTCACCCAGGTGTAGAAGGCTGCGGAGTCCAAGGGCTTGGGGTTTTTCTTGTCGCGGCCCATGGTCCAGGGGGCAACCAATGCGGGTTCCACCTGTCCGTCGCGCACCATGGACACGGCCCAACCGTCGTCGTCTTCGTTTTTGATGACACGCGCCGTCCAGCCATCGCCCTGCCACAGGCGCGGTGTTTGTACCAGCTCCGGGGTGTCAGAAGTCATCGCTGCCGCCCGAAGCCAGGCTCTCAAACCGGGTCAGCTGGTTCATGAACGCCAGCTTCACCGTGCCTGTGGGGCCGTTGCGTTGCTTGCCGATGATGACTTCGGCCACCCCTGGCTCTTTGCTGTCTTTGTTG
This sequence comes from uncultured Hydrogenophaga sp., assembly GCA_964342395.1. Lineage (GTDB taxonomy): Bacteria > Pseudomonadota > Gammaproteobacteria > Burkholderiales > Burkholderiaceae_C > UBA2334. The sequence continues at coordinate 21,515 of CAYFFJ010000041.1, read as the reverse complement.
TAGTACTCGTCGCGGTAGATGAACATGATGATGTCCGCGTCCTGCTCGATGGCGCCCGATTCGCGCAGGTCGCTCATCATGGGGCGCTTGTCGGTGCGTTGCTCCACGCTTCGGTTCAGCTGCGACAGGGCAATGACCGGGCATTGCAGCTCTTTGGCCAACATCTTCAGACCCCGGGAAATTTCACCCAGCTCGGTGGCTCGGTTTTCGCCGTTCGAGCCCGAACTGCCGCTCATCAGCTGCAAATAGTCCACCACGATCAACCCCAGCTTGCCGCATTGGCGTGCCAGGCGGCGTGCGTTGGCGCGGAGTTCGCCGGGGGTCAGGCCGGGGGTTTCATCGATGTGCAGCGAGATGTTGCGCAATTTTTCAATGGCTTCGGTCAGGCGCGGCCATTCGTCATCGGTCAGTTTGCCGGTGCGCAGATGCCCCTGGTTGATGCGGCCAATCGAGCCCACGATACGCACGGCCAACTGTGCCGCCCCCATTTCCATGGAAAACACGGCCACTGGCAGTCCTTCGTTCAAGGCCACGTGCTCGGCAATGTTGATGGCCAGCGCCGTTTTGCCCATGGACGGACGGGCCGCCAGCACAATCATGTCGCCGGCCTGAAACCCGGCAGTCATGCGGTCCAGGTCATAAAAACCGGTGGGCACGCCGGTGATGTCGTTGGGGTTGTCGGCCATCTCCTGCACACGGTCCATCAAGTCCACCACCAAGGTGTCCATGCCTTGAAAGCCCTGCTTCATGCGAGAGCCTTCTTCGCCGATGTTGAAGATTTTCTGCTCGGCCTCGTCCAGAATTTTGGCCACCGTCTTGCCTTGCGGGTTGAAGGCATTGGTGGCGATTTCGTCGCTGGCGGTCAGGAGTTTGCGCAAAATACCCCGCTCCCGCACGATTTCGGCGTACCGGCGGATGTTGGCGGCACTGGGCACGTACTGCGCCAATGAGTTGAGGTAGGCCAATCCTCCCACATCCTGGGCCTTGCCCAGGCTTTGCAACTGCTCGAACACGGTGATGACGTCCGCCGGTTTGGACGCATTCACCAGCTGGGCAATGGCCGCAAACACCAGCTGGTGTTCGTGGCGGTAAAAATCGCCCTCTTTCACCAGATCGCCTACACGGTCCCAGGCACTGTTGTCCAGCAACAGCCCCCCCAACACACTGGACTCGGCTTCCAGCGAATGTGGGGGGATGCGCAATTGCGCCACCTGCCGGTCCACCGGCAGGTCGTTGGGGTCCAGGGGTTCAAACGTGCGTGACACAGCGGTGCTCATGGGAAACTTTCCAAGGGGGACCAATGGTAAGGATTACGGCCAACAAAAAAGCCGCCCATGGGCGGCTTTTTGTGGGTGTGTGCCAACCGATCAGGCCGATTCGCCCAACACGGACACGTTCACGTCCACCTGCACATCGGTGTGCAAAGACAGCACCACGGTGTAGTCGCCCACGGCCTTCAGGGGGCCATTGGGCATGCGCACTTGTGACTTCACCACGGCATGGCCCATTTTGACCAGTTCGTCGGCGATGTCGTGGTTGGTGACGGAACCGAACAGACGGCCGTCCACACCAGCTTTCTGGCCCACTTTGACGGTGATGCCGGCCAGCTTGGCGCCCAAAGCTTCCGCCTCGGCGTGCTTGGCTGCAGCGGCCTTTTCCAGCTCGGCACGGCGTGCTTCGAACTCGGCAATGGCGGTTGCGGTGGCGCGACGGGCTTGGCCGGTGGGGATCAAAAAGTTGCGGGCGTAGCCGTCTTTGACTTTGACCACATCACCCAGGGCACCCAGGTTGACCACTTTTTCAAGAAGAATGATTTGCATGGTGTATCTCCTTAGGCGCGGTGCTGGTCAGAGTAAGGCAGCATGGCCAGGAAGCGGGCGCGCTTGATGGCGGTGTTGACTTGACGCTGGTAAATGGCACGGGTGCCGGTCAGGCGTGCAGGAATGATCTTGCCGTTTTCGGCAATGAAGTCGCGCAGCGTGTCGATGTCTTTGTAGTCGACTTCTTCGACATTGGCCACGGTGAAGCGGCAGTAACGCTTGCGCTTGAACAGCAGCGACTGGGTGTTGCGCTTGGGGCGCTTGTCTTTGTTGAAACGTTTTGGTGCAGCCATGATGGGCTTTCCTTAAGTTCTGTGAATGTCCTGAATGTGAAAAACCACGCCTTTGCCGTTGCGTGACATGCCCAAAAACCCGGTGAACCCCCACACCACGTCAAGACTGGCCTTGGCCAGTGCTTCCGCGTTGGCGCCAAAAGCCACGGCACGAAGGCTGAGGCTGATTTGGCGGGGGCTGCCCGCGTCGGTGACCTGAGAGCTGTGCGCCAGCAAAACATCCATCGCCGGCAAACCGGCGGGGGTGTACCGCAAAGGGTAGACCTGGGATATTTGGGCGGTGAGCTGCAGCTGGTTCAAACCGGTGCCGCTGGGCTGGGTTCGGTGGGTGGCGTCACGCCAACCGGTTTCAGGCGGCGGTCTCCTGCTGGGAAGACTTGCGTGCTTCCTCGCGCTCGACCGACTTCATCATGGAAGAAGGGCCGGTTTCGGCTTTTTTCTTCGACACGGTCAGGTGGCGCAACACGGCGTCGTTGAACTTGAACGCGTGTTCCAGTTCGGCCATCACAGCCTGGTCGGCTTCGATGTTCACGCACAGGTAGTGGGCTTTGCTCAGTTTGTTGATCTGATAAACCAACTGGCGACGGCCCCAATCTTCCACGCGGTGGACTTTGCCGCCGCCGGTGGTGATCATGCCCTTGTAACGCTCCAGCATGGCTGGCACTTGCTCGCTTTGATCCGGGTGGATCAGCAAGACGATTTCATAATGACGCATACACACTCCTTGTGATTTCCTAAAACCCTAGGTCGGTAGCTGCCCCCAGCGTCGGATGGGGTGCAGCAAGGCGAAGCCCGCGATTATAGCCTGCGGCACAACCGCATCACCATTTGCCTTTTTCGCCTGGCGTTTGGAAGTGTCCCTGAAGAATTTCTGCGGCTGTCGGGCGTGAGCCCTGGTGCGCGAAATCGAGCGCGGTGAGTTGCTGCTGGTTGCGCAGGCGTGCGTCTGCGCCCTCTTTCAGCAGCAGGCGCACAACGTCAGGCTCGCCGTATTGGGCCGCCATCATCAATGGCGTGGTGCCATTGGGAGACTCCGCGTCGATGTAAGCATGGTTGGCAAGCAGCAATTCCACCTGTGCCAGCGCATGTGAGCCGGCATGGGTGGCCGCGTAGTGAAGGGGGGCCCAGCCGGGTTTGTTGGCATCCGCCCCTCTGGCAAGCAGGATTTTGGCCACGCCCACATGCCCTCGCAGCACCGCGATCATCAGGGGCGACTCGCCTTGTGGGTTGAGGGCATTCACATTGACGCCGGTCAACGCGCCCAGATACTGGGCCACTTCCAGCGCGTCTGCCCGCAAGGCCACGTGCAAGGCATGCTGGCCTTTTTCGTCTGACGTGTTCACGTCGAACCCGCGCAACAGCAAAGGCAACAGCGACGACACATTGTTGCGTTTGACCGCTGCAAAAAAATCGTCAAATGCACCCGCCTGGGCGACAGGAGCCCCCAACACTGAGGCGACGCCTGCCAGCAGCCATGCGCGGCGACCCATCGCCGGGCGTCGTGTGGGCATCATGGGACGCCAGCCGTGGCGGGCTCACACCCAACCGCCATTTCGGGGGCCATGCGCGAGAACAAGGTGTCCACGTTCGCGCTGGTGGCGCGTGCCACGGTTTCAAGGGGCACGCCCTTGGTCTGGGCAATCTGGGCCGCCACGAAAGGCACGTAAGCCGGGCTGTTGGTCTTGCCCCTGTGCGGCACGGGGGCCAAGTAGGGGCTGTCGGTTTCGATCAGCAGGCGGTCCAACGGCACAAACGCGGCCACGTCGCGCAACTCAACTGCGTTTTTGAACGTGAGGATGCCCGACAACGAGATGTAAAACCCCATGTCAAGCGCCGCACGGGCCACGGCCAGGCTTTCGGTGAAGCAGTGAAACACCCCGCGTGACACCGGCAAGCCTTCACGGCCCCCAGCCCCCCCCAGCCCACCCGACTCGCGCAAGATGGCCAAGGTGTCGCCTGAGGCGCTGCGGGTGTGAATGACCAGCGGCATATCGGTTTGCCGCCCGGCGTCAATGTGCAAGCGGTAGCGGTCGCGTTGCCAGGCCATGTCGGCCACGGTGCGTTCGCCCAGGCGGTAGTAGTCCAGGCCGGTTTCACCGATGCCCACCACGCGGGGCAGCTGGGCGCGGGTCAGCAGGTCGGCCAGGGTGGGTTCTTGCACGCCTTCGTTGTCGGGGTGTACGCCCACGGTGGCCCACAGGTTGTCATGCGCCGTGGCCAAGCGGTGAACCGCCGGGAATTCCTCGAGCGTGGTCGCGATGCAGATGGCCCGGGTGACCTGGGCTTTGGCCATGTCGGACAGGATGTCGGGGAGGCGTTCGCTCAGCTCGGGGAAGTTGAGGTGGCAGTGGGAGTCGGTGAACATCAGACGGTTTGGGTGGGGCGTTCCGACGCCAGGTGGGCGCCCAGAATTTGTTCGATGCGCTGTTTCAGCTCGTGGGTTTTGGCGTCAGACGGGAACCGGATGCCCACGCCCTGTGTGCGGTTGCCGGTGGCCCGGGGTGGTGTGATCCAGGCCACTTTGCCCGCCACGGGGTAGCGCTGGGGGTCGTCGGGCAGGGAGATCAGCACGTACAAGTCGTCACCCAGGCGGTGCTCGCGGGTGGTGGGCACAAAAATGCCGCCCTCGACAAACAGCGGGATGTAGGCGGCGTACAAAGCGGCCTTTTCCTTGATGGACAGCTGAATCACGCTGGGCCGCACAGGCGGGCTGCCCCCTGCCACGGGGCCTGGTGCGCTGGGGTTGGGCGGCAGCGGGGAATTCATGCGCGCAGTGTATTCGGGTGCTGGCCCCGTTGCACGGGGGGCGGTGCGGCGGGGCGCAGTGCCAGGGCGGCACGGGCCAGCCAGGCCTCCAGCATCAGGCCTGCGCCCACGGGGTGTTCCACCGTGCGGGCGGCTTGCAACAAATCAGCCACCCAGGCTTGCAGCGCCATGGGTTGGGCGGGTTTGGGCAGGTCGGTGGCGTCAAAGTAGCGCGGGGTGCCGCCGCTGTGGGTGGCCAGCAGGTCGTGGGCGATTTTTTGCAGCACGTCCAGTTGCTGGGCAGGTGCCCAGCCTGACAAGGTGCGCCCGTCGCCCGCCGCCACTTGCTGCGGCAGGGCTGACCACAGGGCGGGTGTCAGGCTTATGCGGCCCCAGGCCAGTGCGTCGTCGGGGCGGCCGCCGGCGGCTTTCAACCAGGTGGCGGCGTTGGCGGGGGTGGCGGGCACATCGGTGTGGGTTTGCAGCCAGGCCAGGGCCTCATCGGGCTCGGGCCAGGCCAGCGCATGGGCCTGGCAGCGGCTGCGGATGGTGGCGGGCAACAGGTGGGCGGCTTCGGTGGCCAGCACAAAACGCAACTCACCCGCGGGCTCTTCCAGGGTTTTGAGCAGGGTGTTGGCCGATTCGACGTTCAGCCGGTCGGCCGGGTACACCAGCACCACCTTGGTGTTGCCACGGGCGCGGGTGGTCTGGGCAAAGCCCACCACCTCGCGGGCGGCGTCCACGCGTATCCATTTGCTGGGTTTGAGTTCTTTTTTCTCGATCTTGTCGCGGGTTTTGTCGTCCAGCGGCCACTCCAGCGCCAGGGCCAGGGTTTCGGGCAGCAGCACCATCAGGTCGGCGTGTGTGCGCACGTCGATGGCGTGGCAACTGCCGCACTGGCCGCAAGCACCTTCGGCCGTGGGCCGTTCGCACAGCCAGGCGCGGGCCAACGCCAAAGCCAGTTCGTATTGGCCCAGGCCCGAGGGCCCGGCCAGCAACAACGCGTGCCCCCGCTGGCCCAGCAGGCTTTGCAGCTGGCGGGTGATCCACGGCGCGGTCATGCCGGGGCTTTCATGTACGGGGCCACCGCTTGCGCCACGCTGGCCCACACGGCGTCGCGGGGCTGGTCGGCCGGTATGCGGGCAAAACGCAGGGGCTGGGCCTGGGCGCGCTGGGCGTAACCCTGGGCCACGCGGGTGAAAAACGCGGCCGATTCGCTTTCGAACTTGTCGGGCTCGCGTGCCCCGGCCAGCCGGGCAGCGGCCACGGCGGGGTCCAGGTCGAACCACAGGGTGAGGTGGGGCTGGCGCACGCTGCCATCGGGCAGGGCTTGCACCCAGGCTTCGAGGGTGCGCAACACGTCCAGGTTGAAGCCCCGGCCCCCGCCCTGGTAGGCAAAGGTGGCGTCGGTGAATCGGTCGGAAATGACCACCTCGCCCCGCGCCAGCGCGGGCTCGATCACCTGCTGCACATGGTCGCGGCGGGCGGCAAACATCAGCAGCGCTTCGCACAGCGGGTCCATGGCGTCGGCCAGCAGCAGGCCGCGCAGTTTCTCGGCCAGGGGCGTGCCGCCGGGCTCGCGGGTGAGTGTGACCGCCCTGCCCTGGGCGCGAAACGCATCGGCCAGCGCACCGATGTGCGACGACTTGCCCGCCCCGTCGATGCCCTCGAACGTGATGAACAGGCCCGTGTCAGAGGCTGCAGCGGGAGATGTCATGGCTTTTGGAGGATGTAGCGGCGCACGGCCTGGTTGTGGGCGTCGAGTGTGGCGCTGAACTGGCTGCTGCCGTCGCCCCGGGCCACGAAATACAAGGCGGGTGTGGCGGCGGGCTGCACGGTGGCACGCAACGAAGCCAGGCCGGGCATGGCAATGGGCGTGGGGGGCAGCCCGGCGCGGGTGTAGGTGTTGTAGGGCGTGTCGGTGTCCAGGTGCACGCGGCGCAGGCGGCCGTCGAACGGTTGGCCCGCGTTCAGCACGCCGTAGCTCACGGTGGGGTCGGTCTGCAGGCGCATGCCGATTTTCAGGCGATTGGCAAACACGCTGGCCACCTGGGCGCGGTCGGCCTCGCGGCCGGTTTCTTTTTCCACGATGCTGGCCAGCACCAGCGCCTCGTCGGGCGACTTGAGCGGCACACCGGGCTGGCGCTGCGCCCACACCTCGGCCAGCTTTTTGTCCATGGCGGTGGCGGCTTGGCGCAACACGTCAAGGTCGCTGCTGTTCTTGGGGTACACGTAGGTGTCGGGGAAAAACCGGCCCTCGGGGTGCCCCCCGGGTTTGCCCAGTATTTTCATGATGTTTTTGGCATCTATCTCTTGACTGTCTTGCTTCAAGTGCTCTGCTTTTGACAAGGCCTGGCGCAGCTGCGCAAACGTCCAGCCCTCGATCAGCGCCACGCTGCGCACGGCCTGGTCGCCGTTCACCAGCTTGGCCAGCAGTTGCTGGGGCGTGGTGCCGGGGGCAATTTCGTAGCTGCCGGCTTTGATGAGGTGTGCCTGGCCGGAGGTGCGAAACAGCGCCTCCAGCAGCCAGGCGGGTGTGTCCACCCCGGCGGCCACCGCCGCACGCGCCACGCGCTGGGCGGCAGCGCCCGGGGGCACCTGCAAGTCCACCACCGGGTTGCCTGAGGCCAGGCGCAGCGACAAGGGCTGGGTTTGCCACCACAGGCCCAGCGCCACCGCGGCCAGACCCAAGGCCAGCAGGGCCGCTATCAGACGAAGGAACAACCGCAAGACAACCCCAATGCTTCTGTGACAAACAAGGGGGCGATGATAATTCGGGCATGTCTGACACCACTTTGCTGCCCCACTGGGGCCTGATCCGCGCCGAGGGCGCGGACGCCGCCAAATTCCTGCACGGCCAGCTGACCCACGACGTGGTGCTGCTGGGCCTGAACGAAGCCCGCCTGGCCTCGTTTTGCAGCCCACAGGGCCGCGTGCTGGCGAGCTTTGTGCTGTTCAAGCGCAGCGCCAACGACCTGCTGCTGGCCTGCCCCCGCGACGTGTTGCCCACCGTGCTCAAGCGCCTGCAAATGTTTGTGATGCGCGCCCAGTGCAAGCTGAGCGACGCCTCCGATGCGTTTGACCTGGTGGGCCTGACCGGCGACGCTGCCACCGCAGTGGCCACCGCACTGGACCTGCCGGCCACCCCTTGGGCGAAAGTGGACGCGCCGCTTGCCAGCGACCAAACCGCCCACGCCGTGCGCCTGCCCGCCGGCACCGTGCCCCGCGTGTTGTGGTGCGCCCCTGCCGGCACCGCGTTGCCCGCCGGGTTGCCCGCGCCCCCCACCGACACCGCCGCCTGGCACTGGGCCGAGGTGCAAAGCGGTGTGGCCCTGGTGGGCCAGGCCACCACCGGCCTGTTTGTGCCTCAAATGCTGAACCACGAAAGCGTGGGTGGCGTGAACTTCAAAAAAGGCTGCTACCCCGGCCAGGAAGTGGTGGCCCGCAGCCAATACCGGGGCATTTTGAAACGCCGCGCCTACCGGCTGGCGGCCGATGCCGCCTGCGCCGTGGGCCAGCCCGTGTTCCACAGCAGTGACGCCGAGCAAGCCTGCGGCACCGTGGTGGCCGCCGCCGCTGGCCCCGACGGCGGCTGGCAAGCCCTGGCCTCGCTGCAAGTGGCGGCCACGCAGGAAGGCAGCCTGCACCTGGGCACCCCCGACGGCCCCACCCTGCACCTGCTGACACTGCCCTACGCGCTGTTGCAAGACATTTAAAATCGCAGCTTAAAACCCAATACAGACAAGCGATTGAGCCATAAAAGGCTTAAAAAATGTGCCTGATTGCTTTTGCCATCCAAGCCGTGCCGGGTGTGCCCTTGTTGCTGGCGGGCAACCGCGACGAGGCCCTGAGCCGTCCCACCCAGCCCTTGCACCACTGGACCACCCCGCGTGGCACACCCGTGGTGGGCGGGCGCGATGAGCGCGACGGCGGCACCTGGCTGGCCGCCACCGGCCCCGGTGCACCCCACGCCCGCGTGGCTTTTCTGACCAACGTGCGGCAGGGGCGCGACACCACCCGCAGGCCCCGCAGCCGCGGCGAACTGCCCTTGCAGTGGCTGGACGGCACCCCGCTGGACAAGCTGTTGCACACCCTCGACCCCAACGACCACGGCGCGTTCAACCTGGTGGTGGGTGACCTGGTCACCGGCCAGTGGCACTGGCTGACCAACCGCACGCCCGGCCATGAAACCGGGCTGTGGTGCCAAGCCCTGACACCCGGCGTGTATGGCCTGTCCAACGCGGCACTCAACACCCCCTGGCCCAAAACCGTGGCGTTGCGCACCGCGGTGCACAACGCCCTGCCCGGCTGGCCCCAACACCCCAACGCCGAAGACACGCTGTGGGCCACCCTGGCCCAGCGCCACACCTGGCCCGACGACGCCCTGCCCCGCACCGGTGTGCCACAGGCCTGGGAACGGGCCTTGTCCGCCATCTGGGTGGACCACCCCAGCGGTTACGGCACCCGCACCAGCGCCGTGTTGTCCGTGACGCAAGCCACCGGCAACCCGGCCCAGTGGCAATGGCGCTTGGCCGAACACACCTGGCGACCCACGGCCCACCAGGGGCAGCGGGTACAGGCGTGGTGTACGGCGGCTATGACCCCAGACCTGCCCCCACTTCGCGCAGGCCATCCACCAGCAGCCTCGTCACTGGCCCCATCGGCTCGCCCCGCAGGGTGATGAGCCCCACCGGCGGCAGTGCCACCGGCACGGGCAGGCCCAACACCGCCAGCATGCCCTGCTGCTCGAAATGCCGGGCCACCGTGCGGGCCATGAAGGCCACCGCAGCCCTCTGTTGCAGAAAGGTAATTTGCGACAGAAACGATGCCGACTCCACGATGTCTTGCGGCGGGTGCAGGCCGTGCGCAAAAAATTGCTGTTCCAGCTTCACACGCAGCGAGGCCCAGGGCGGCGGCATGACGCAGGGTTGCGCGGCCAGGTCGGTCCAGCTCAGCGAAACTTGTGAGGCAAGCGGGTGCCCAGGTCGCACCACGGCCACCATGGGGTCTTCGTAAAGGGGCTCGGTTTCCAGGTCGGGCGAGGCATAGCCCGGCTCCAGGCGGCCCACAAACAGGTCCAGCTCGCCCAGCCTCAGGCGGGGCAACAGGCGGGTCAGGTCGCCCTCGTCGATCAGCACGGTGGTGCGCGCCGAATGGGCTTTGAGCCGCTCCACCGCCCGCGCCAGCAGCACCGGGGTGGCCACCACCATGGCCCCCACACTGGTGCGGCCGCTGGCACCGCTGGCCTCGGCGGCAATTTCATCGCGCGTGCGTTCGTACCCGGCCAGCACCGAGCGTGCAAAACGCACCACACTCGACCCGGCCCCGGTGGGCTGGGTGCCACGGGTGGAGCGCTCGAACAGCGGCACACCAAACAAACTCTCGATTTCGGCCAGGGTTTTGGACACCGCCGGTTGCGTCACCGACAAAAACTCCGCCGCGCGGCCCAGGTGGCGAAACTGGTCCAGCGCCACCAGCAACTGCAAATGGCGCAATTTCAGGTTGCTGCGCAACACACGGTCAAGTTGGGTCATGGGCGGTCAGTCAATGGATGAGGCGGTGGCTATGTTCATAACCATTTGGCAATGAAGCCAGTCCGCATTTTCATTGGATTGTTATACAGCGCTCTCAAACAATGCAGCTTCTTTCACCCATCACAGCCGGAGACACACATGACCCAACCCCGCAACCCCCAACGCCGCCTGGTGCTAGGTGCCCTGACCGCCACCGCGCTGTCGGCCACCACCGGCCGCCTGCTGGCCCAGGCGTGGCCCGAGCGGCCCATCACCTTCATTTGCCCCTGGCCCGCCGGGGGCACGGCTGACCAGTCGATGCGTGCGCTGTGCACCGTGGCCGCCCGTGCACTGGGCCAACACATCGTGGTGGAGAACAAGGCGGGGGCCTCGGGCATGATCGGCGCCAAAGCCCTGGCATCGGCCAAACCCGACGGGTACACCGTGGGCCAAATCCCGATTTCGGTCACGCGCTTCTCGCAGCTGGGCACGCTGGCCGCTGACCCGCGCAAGGACTTCACCTACATCGCCCGCACCTCGGGCCAGACCTTCGGCATTGCGGTGCCGGCCCACTCGCCGTTCAAAACCTTGAAAGATTGGGTGGAGCACGCCAAGGCCAACCCCGGCAAGGTGACTTACGCCCACGCTGGTGTGGGCGGGGCCACACACGTGGGCATGGAAGAGTTCGCGGCCGCAGCGGGCATTCAACTCCACCACGTGCCCTACAAAGGCGGGGCCGAAGCGCTGCAAAGCGTGCTGGGCGGCCATGTGGATGCCTTGGCAGACTCCAGCTCTTGGGCCCCGCACGTCGAGGCGGGCAAACTCCGGCTGCTGGCCACCTGGGGCGAACAGCGCACCCAGCGCTTCAAAGACACCCCCACGCTGAAAGAGCTGGGGTACAACGTGGTGGTGGACGCACCCAACGGCATCGGTGCGCCCAAGGGTGTGCCCCCCGCCGTCACGGCCCAACTGCGCGACGCCTTCCGCCAGGCCGTGGCCAGCCCGGAATTCAAAGCCGTGATCGACAAGCTGGACGCCCCGCTGCTGTACCTGGACGGCCCCGATTACGAAAAGTACATCGGCACCGTGTATGACCGCGAAACCGTGCTGATCGACAAATTGAAACTGCGCGACCTGATGAAAAGCTGACCCCCGCGCCCACGCCTCCGCCCCAGAAAGCCCCCATGCCCCGCTCCGACAGCCCCCTGTTGCACCTGCACCCCAACGACAACGTGTACGTGGCCAAAACCGCCCTGGCGCTGGGCCAGCACATTCCCGAGCTGGGTGTGCGCACCCGCGCCCAGGTGCCTTCGGGCCACAAAATCGCGGCGCGCCGCATCGCCGAAGGCGAACCCGTGAAAAAGTACGACACGGTGATTGGCGTGGCCACACGCGACCTGGAGCCCGGCGACTACGTGCACAGCCACAACCTCAAGCTGGTGGACTTCTACCGCGACCCGGCCTTCGGTGCCGACGTGTGGCCGGTGGACTTTGTGCCCGAAGCCGAGCGCGCCACGTTTCAGGGCTTTGTGCGCCCCAATGGGGGGGTGGGCACGCGCAATTTCATTGGCATTTTGTCGTCGGTGAACTGCTCGTCTTCGGTCATCAAAAGCATCGCCGCGCACTTCACGCCCGAGCGGTTGGCTGCCTTTCCCCACGTGGACGGTGTGGCCGCTTTTGCCCAGACCAGTGGCTGCGGCATGTCATCGCCCAGCGCACATTTCGATGTGTTGCGCCGCACGCTGGCGGGCTATGCGCGCCACCCCAACCTGGCGGGTGTGCTCATCGTGGGCCTGGGCTGCGAG
>CAYFFJ010000041.1:8370-9329 GCA_964342395.1 uncultured Hydrogenophaga sp. | reverse complement strand
GAGAAGGTGGCACGATTTCCATCGGTGCTCCAGGCCGGCGTGTTGATCGTGGGCCTGGGCTGCGAGCGCAACCAGGTGGACGGGCTGGTTGAGTCGCAAGGCCTGCAGCCCGGGGCACAGCTGCACACACTGGTGATGCAAGACGTGGGCGGCACACGCGCCACCATTGCCGCGGGCATTGCCGCCATCGAGGCCATGCTGCCCCTGGCCAACCAGGCCCGGCGCCGCACGGTCAGCGCCAGCCACCTGAAAATTGGCCTGGAGTGCGGGGGGTCAGACGGGTTTTCAGGCATCACCGCCAACCCGGCCCTGGGCGCGGCCATGGACATTCTGGTGCGCCACGGCGGCACGGCCATTTTGTCGGAAACGCCTGAAATCCACGGCGTGGAGTTCATGCTGACGCGCCGCGCCATCAGCCCTGCCGTGGGGCAAAAGCTGTTGGACCGCCTGGCCTGGTGGGACACCTACACGGCGGGCCACAACGCCCAGTTCAACGGCGTGGTGGGCCACGGCAACCAGGCCGGCGGCTTGGCCAACATTTTTGAAAAATCGCTGGGCAGTGCCATGAAAGGCGGCACCACACCGCTTCGCGCGGTGTACGAATACGCAGAGCCCATCACCGAGCCGGGTTTTGTGTTCATGGACTCACCGGGTTACGACCCCGTGGCGGCCACCGGCCAGATTGCCAGCGGCGCGCAGCTGATCTGCTTCACCACCGGGCGCGGCTCGATGTTTGGCAGCAAACCCGCCCCCACCATCAAGCTGGCCAGCAACACCCCCATGTACCGGCGGCTGGAAGAAGACATGGACATCGGGCGGCAGGTGGCCAGCCGAGCGACCTGCGCGGCGTCGACGGTCACCACGAGCGCCTCGTAGCCCGTGGCCACCGCGCCGGGATGCAGCGCGTTGGTCGTCACGTTGGCGATGCCGTGGGCGCGCAGCCGCCGCGCCAGCTCCTA
>CAYFFJ010000041.1:0-8360 GCA_964342395.1 uncultured Hydrogenophaga sp. | reverse complement strand
AGAAGACATGGACATCAACTGCGGCGTCATCGTGGACGGCGAATGCACCGTGGCCGACATGGGCCAGCGCATTTTTGAGCAAATCTTGCGCCACGCCAGCGGCGAAGCCACCAAAAGCGAAGCGTTGGGCCTGGGCGACCACGAGTTTGTGCCTTGGCACCTGGGCATCGTTTCCTGATCATTTTCAATAGCTGAAAGTGCTTTACCATCAAGCGCCAGAGGCATTTTTCATTCAAATTTCATGCCCTTGACCCTGACCCGCACCGACCTGATTCGCAGCGCCAACTTCATTGGCGGCGAATGGCGCACACTGCCCAACGCCCGCCTGGAGGTGACCGACCCGGCCACGGGTGCCGTCATAGCCACGGTGCCCGACTCGGGGGCCGACGAAGCCCGTGCCGCCGTGGACGCGGCGCACGCCGCCTTTGCCACCTGGCGCAAAGTGCCCGCCAAACAACGCGCCGCCCTCATCAAACGCTGGAACGACCTGGTGCTGGCCCACCAGGACGACCTGGGCACCCTGATTTCGCTGGAGCAAGGCAAACCCCTGGCCGAAGGCAAGGGCGAAGTGGCCTACGCCGCCAGCTACATCGAATGGTTTGGCGAAGAAGCCACGCGCATGAACGGCGAACTCATCCCCACGCCCGTGGCGGGCCACCGCCTGTTTGCCCTCAAAGAACCCGTGGGGGTGGTGGCAGCCATCACGCCGTGGAATTTTCCGGCGGCCATGATCGCCCGCAAGATCGCGCCCGCTCTGGCCGCCGGGTGCACCGTGGTGTGCAAACCCGCCGAAGACACACCGCTGACCTCTCTGGCCCTGGTGCGCCTGGCCGAAGAAGCCGGTTTCCCGCCTGGGGTGCTGAACACCGTCACCGCATCGCGCGAAAAAACGCCCGAAGTGGTGGACGTGTGGCTGGACGACCCGCGCGTGCGCAAAATCACGTTCACCGGCTCCACCCCCGTGGGCAAACACCTGGCGCGCCGCTCGGCCGACACCTTGAAAAAGCTGTCGCTCGAACTGGGCGGCAACGCGCCGTTCATCGTGTTTGACGACGCCGACATCGACGCCGCCGTGGACGGTTTGATGGCCGCCAAATTCCGCAACGGCGGCCAAACCTGTGTGTGCCCCAACCGCGTGTTCGTGCAGCGCCCGGTGTTTGACGCGTTTGCGCAGCGGCTCACCCAACGCGTGGCGGCCCTGCAAGTGGGGCCTGCCAGCGCCGCGTCTTCACAAATCGGCCCCATGATCAACAGCCGGGCGGTCGCCAAAATCGAACACCACGTCAACGACGCCGTGGCCCGGGGCGCAAAAGTGCTGACCGGCGGCTGCCGGCTGCCCGCCTTGGGCCCCCACTACTACGCGCCCACGGTGCTGGTGGGTGCCGATGCCACCATGGCCTGTGCCTGCGAAGAAACCTTTGGCCCCGTGGCCCCCCTGACGGTGTTTGACCACGAAGACGAGGTGGTGGCCGCGGCCAACGACACGCCTTTCGGTCTGGCCGCCTACTTTTACAGCCAGAACGTGCGCCGCATCTGGCGCGTGGCCGATGCACTGGAAACGGGCATTGTGGGCATCAACGAAGGGGCCATTGCCGCCGAGGCGGCACCGTTTGGCGGGGTGAAAGAGTCGGGCTACGGGCGCGAAGGCTCCACACACGGGCTGGACGACTACCTGCACACCAAATACGTCTGCCAAGGCCAACTGGACTGACCCCTTGCCCCCACTGCTGCACCCGCAGAAAGAGGCCGGATGCAAAGCACCAAACCTGGGCAATTCTCCTGTAGCATGCCAAGCAAACACATCACTTGTATGGTGCGTGCCGCGAACCTGGGGCAAACCCAACGGAGGTCAGATGAATGCCATTTCACTGCAGTTTGCGTTCGGGGTCCTGCTGGGAGGGGCCAACCTGGTGTGGGCAGCCCCCCTGGACGAGCCCATCAAACCCATCCCGGCTTCGCTGAACCAAGACCCCGCACGGGCCGACATTGGCCGGCAGCTGTTCAGCGACACACGCCTGTCTGCCAACAACCGTGTGTCTTGCGCCAGCTGCCATGACCTCGGCAAAGGCGGCGTCGACGGCCTGGCCCACTCCGTCGGGTTCACCGGCAAGCTGACCGGCGTGAACGCACCGACCGTGTTCAACGCGGCGCTCAATTTCAAGCAATTCTGGAATGGCCGCGCGGATTCACTGGAAGCCCAAGTCGATCTGGTGATCCAGAATCCGGTGGAAATGGGATCCAAGTGGCCTGATGTCGTCGCCAAAGTCGCACAGGACACCAAGTACCAGCGTGCCTTTGCATCGGCCTACCGCGATGGCGTCACGAAAGAGAACATCCAGAACGCCATCGCCACCTTCGAACGCACGCTGATCACCCCCCATTCCCGCTTCGACAAGTACTTGAACGGCGATCACAATGCCATCTCCGAAGCCGAGAAAACAGGCTATGCGAAGTTCAAGCAATATGGCTGTGTCGCCTGCCATCAAGGCGTGAACGTCGGTGGCAACATGTTTCAAAAATTCGGCGTGATGGGCAACTATTTCGACAAACGCGGCAAGCCCACCGAAGCCGATCTGGGGCGCTACCTGGTCACCGGGGAGGAAGGTGACAAACACGTGTTCAAAGTGCCCAGCCTGCGCAACGTGGCGCTGACCGCGCCCTATTTCCACGACGCCTCGGCCCAAACTCTGGAAGAGGCGGTTGACGTGATGTTCAAGTACCAGCTCGGTCGGGTCGGCTCCCGGGAAGACAAGGCGTCCATCGTCAAGTTTCTCCACACGCTGACCGGCGTGAAAGGGGCACAGCCATGATCGACATGTCCAAGCGGTTGACCTGGCTGCCCATGGCCGGACTGAGCGTGCTGCTGGCCTCCGCACTGGTGTTCCTGTACGCCAAAACGCGGAACTACGACCCGTCCAGCTACTTCGAGAACGTGGCATTGCTGCGTCAGATCAAGCAACTGGATGCGTATTGGGAATTGGACGCGATGAAGTCCAAAATCGGCATCAACAAAACCTACGATCCGCTGGTCACGCCACTGCCCGACCTGAGCCACTTGCAACAGCAACTGGCGGCAGCCACATCTGACCCGAACCACGACGATGCACAGGCACTGGAAAACAGCGTTCAGGCCTTCGAGAGCACGCTTCAGAAAAAGGCCAGGCTGATCGAGCATTTCAAGTCCCACAACGCGGTGCTGCGAAATTCCCTGGTGTTCCTGCCCACTGCGGCTGAAGACATCCGGATTCTGGCAAGCCAGGGCAAAGCCCAACATTCGCGCGCGCTGACCGGCGTTGTGTCGGCGGTGAACAAGGTGTTGCTGGCCAGCCTGGTGTATGACCAGGCTGCGTCGGATGACAAGGCGGCAGACATCGAGTCGGAATTGGCCCGCCTGGTCACCGCCAGCGCAAAGCTGCCGGCCGACATCAGCGATCGGGTCGATATTTTCTCCGCGCATGTCCGCACCGTGTTGCGCGAGCACCGGGAGGTCAACGGTCTTTTGAACAGCATCGCCGCAGCCCCCACGTCAGCCCGCATCGACGATATCAACCATCTCTTGAACAGCGAGCAGCAACGGGCCGCCGGGCAGGCGCAGCAATACCGCCAGTACCTGCTGCTCTTTGCAGCGGTGTTGGTGGGCCTGTTTCTGTATGCGGTCGTTCGCCTGATCCACAGCCACCGGACCATCAACCGCTTCAACACAGCGCTGCAGCAAGCCAACGACACGCTGGAACAGCGCGTGCAACAGCGCACGCAAGAATTGCAAAAGATGCAAACCGAACTGGTGGCAACCGCCCGCCAGGCAGGCATGGCCGAAATCGCCACCAACCTGTTGCACAACGTGGGCAATGTGCTCAACAGCGTCAACGTCTCGGCTGGGCTGGTCAGCAGCCAGGTGCGCAGCTCCAAAGCCCAGGGGTTGGGCAAGGTGATGCAACTGATAAATGAACACACCGAAGATCTGGGTGCTTTTCTGACCCTGGACCAGAAAGGCAAGATGCTGCCCGGCTATCTGAACAAGCTGGCAGAGGTCGTGGCGTTGGAGCACCGGGGCATGATTGAAGAACTGGCGCAGCTGACCAAGAGCGTTGACCACATCAAAGACATTGTTGCCACCCAGCAATCGTACGCGGGCGCCTCCAATGTGTTCGAACAGTGCCAGGTCGCCGAACTGCTGGTGGATGCGGTGAGCATGAGCGCCGACTCGCTGGTACGCCATGAGATCTCGGTGGTCAAGGAATTTGCAGACGTGCCCCCGCTGCCGCTGGACAAACACCGGGTGCTGCAGATATTGGTCAACCTGATCAGCAATGCCAAGGCGGCCATGGCTGGCGTGCCCGAGCGGCAACACCAGATCACGCTGCGCCTGCAACGGACGCAAGACGCCACCGTGCAAATTCAGGTGGCAGACAACGGCGAAGGCATTCCCGCAGAAAACATCACGCGGATCTTCACGCATGGCTTCACCACCCGCAAGAACGGCCATGGGTTCGGTCTGCACAGCTGTATCTTGGCGGCGGGGGAAATGGGCGGCAGGCTGACCGCACACAGCGAGGGCGTGGGCCAGGGCGCGACTTTCACGCTTGAACTCCCAATGCAACCCAAAATAAAAACGGACAAAGCCTAGCGGCCCTGCAGGCAGGGCGCGTTTTCTTCATCGCCTCACATCTCAGGCCACAAAGGCGAGCCGCAGCGCCCGCCCGGCATCCTGGTGGGCCTGCAGGGCTTGGGGCAGCACACGGCCCATTTTGATGAATTCGTGCACCACGCCCCGGTAAATGTCCAGGTCCACCGGCACACCTGCCATGCGCAGGCGGTCGGCATAGGCCACGCCTTCGTCCACCAGGGGGTCGCACTCGGCCAGGCCCATCCAGCACGGGGCTACGCCGTCCACATCAGGGGCCAGCAGCGGGGCAAACCACCAGTGCTCGCGGTCGCTCCGGCTGGGGATGTAGTGGTCGAAAAAGAAGTCGATTGACGCCTTCTCCAGCACAAAACCGTGCGCAAAGGTTTTGTGCGAGGGGGTGTCCTGGTGGGCGGTGGTGCCCGGGTAAAACAGCAGTTGCAACGCCAGGGGCAGGCCCGCGTCACGGGCCATCAGCGCCGTCACGGCGGCCAGGGTGCCACCGGCGCTGTCGCCACCCACGGCCAAGCGGTTGGCATCCAGGTTCAGCGCGGGGGCCTGGGCGCGCAGGGCGTGCAGGCTGTCCCAGGCATCCCACACGGCGGTGGGGTATGGGTGCTCGGGGGCCAAGCGGTAGTCCACCGACACCACCGCGCAATGTCCCAGGTGCGCCAGGTGGCAGCACAAGCTGGTGTGCGTGGCCACGCTGCCAATGGTGAAGCCGCCGCCATGGAAATACAGCAGCACTGGCCAGGGCCCTTCGCCCGCGCTGTGCGGCACCCACAGCTGCGCAGGCAGGCAGGCACCGTCGCGGGTGGGCAGGATCAGCGCCTGGGTGCGTGCCATTTTGTGGGCGGGCAGGTCAAGCACGCCAGCGCCTTCTTCGTAAAACGCCCTCGCCTGCTGCGCCGTCATGGCATGCATGGGCGTGCGGGCGGCGCGGGCCATGCGCTCCATCACCCCACGCATGGTGGGGGTGAGCAAAGTTTGGGGGTTGCGGTGGTGGCTCATGGGGCAGCTCTCAGCCGGGCAGGCTTTCACCCACCCACTGCAAGGCGGGGATACCGTCGCCCATCAGCGCATCGGGGTCCACGCCCAAGGCAACCCCCACGGCGTCGGGGTAAGACGCAATGCGGCGCTCCAGCGGGGTGTCGGCGAATGCCACCCGCGCACGCCACGCGGCCAGGTGCACCACGGCGGCAATGGGTTCGATGTGGCTGTGCTCAAACGGCTCCAGCTGGTGCTCCAACCCGGCCACCATGCGCTTGGGAAAGCGCCAGTTGCGGGCCAACGCTGCCCCCACGTCTGCGTAGGTGTAGCCGAACTGGGCCTTTTCGACGCCGGCGCGGCGCAGGTCGAAGGACGACACCTGGTCGTTCACGGCGGCCATGGCTTCGGGCATGCCCACGTGCATCACCAGCTCGCCGATGGCGTGTACCAACCCGGCGGTGTAGACCGCGTTGTCGTCCACCCCCAGCGGGGCCGCCACGTAGCGGGCCAGGTTGGCGGTGGTCAGGCTGTAGCGCCAGAACAACTCCAGGTCAATGCCGGGGGCATGCCGGAATCCTTCTTGCAACAGCGCTGCCAGGGCCATGGCACGCACCTTCACCAGCCCCAACATGGCAATGGCCTGGCGCGGGTGGTTGACCGGGCGCAACAACCCAAAAAATGCCGAATTGGCCTGGCGGATGATTTTGGCCGTCAGCACCGGGTCGGTTTCAATCAACTCGGCCAGGGTTTCCAGGTCCGCGTCTTGGTCGTCCAGCGTTTCAATGAGTTGGCCGGCCACTTTGGGCGCAGGGGGCAAGGCTTTGGGCTTGGCCAGCAGAGCTTCAAGCTTCATGGGCGTGCGTCACTCCAGGAAGGCGCCCAGCTCGCCTTGGCTGGTCCAATCTTCTGGGTCTTTTTCCAGAACGGTGTCCAGGTCCAGCCCCATGACCAGCCCCACCATGTCGGGGTAGGTAGCGGCCAGGCCATTGGCATCCAGCTGCATTTCCTGGGCGCGGGCGCGCCACGCGGCCATGTGCAGCACGCCGGCCAGCATTTCGTAGGTTTCGCCCTCGAAGGGTGCGTGCAGGTTTTTCAGGGCGTTGACGATGGACTCGGGGAAGTTCCACTTGCTGGCAAAGGCGGCGCTGACGTCCGAATAGGTGTAGCCCAGCGCGGTCTGCTCGGCCTGCGGGCGGTCCAACGCCAGGGGGGGGACGGAGAAATCGAGGCGGCGCATGTCGTCGGGCATGCCCATGTGCATGACCAAATCGCCCAGCGCGTGCACCAGCCCGGCGGTGAAGGCCAGCCCGGCATCTTGTTTCACGGTGCGGGCCAGGGCACGGGCGATCTTGCCCACGTTGAGGCTGTAGCGCCAGAACTGCTCCAGGTTCACACCCTCCACCTTGCGAAAGGCCCCTCCCAGCGCGGCGGCCATCACCATGGTGCGCACATGGGCCAGGCCCAGCACGGCGGCAGCCTCCTGCACGCTGGCCACCTGGCGTTGCAGGTTGAAAAAGCTGGAGTTGGCCAACCGCAGGGCGCGGGTGGTCAGGGCGGGGTCAGAGGCCAACAGGCTGCCGATGCGACGCAGATCGGGGTCGTCCTTGTCCAGTTCGGTCATGAGGTCGGCCACGGCCTCGGGAATGCTGGGCAGCGCCCGGGGTTGGGCCAACAGGACCTGGAGTTCCATAACCAATGTCTTTCGGTTCAGTTTCGATGTGTGCGGGAACGTTACCGCAAAAAGCCCCAGGTGGGGTTTGCCTGTGCGCTATTCGGTCACGCAACAGGGCATTTTCAGCGTTTGAGGCCCTGCAACTTGGCAAACGCAGAGGCCATGGCCGAACCCTGGGGTTGTGCGGCGGGGGCGTGGCGGCCACCGTCGTGCCCACGGGCGCGCCCGGCGGGCTCGAAGCGGTTGTCGCGTGGGGCGTCTTTGCGGGCGGGGGCGGCGTCCAGTTTCATGGACAGGCCAATGCGCTTGCGCGCCACGTCCACCTCCATGACCTTCACGCGCACGATGTCGCCGGTTTTCACCACCTCGCGCGCGTCGGTCACAAACTTGTGGCTGAGCTGGCTGACGTGAACCAGCCCGTCCTGGGGCACCCCCAGGTCAATGAAGGCGCCAAATTGCGCCACGTTGCTGACCGTGCCCTCCAGCACCATGCCTTCGCGCAGGTCTTTGATGTCGTCCACGCCGTCGTTGAAGCGGGCCACCTTGAAGTCGGGGCGCGGGTCGCGGCCGGGTTTTTCCAGCTCGGTGAGGATGTCTTTGACGGTGATCACGCCAAAGCGGTCGTTGGCCAACAGCTCGGGTTTCAGGGTTTTGAGCATGTCGGCCCGGCCCATCAGCTCGGCCACGGGTTTGCCGGTGGTGGCCATGATTTTTTCCACCACCGGGTAGGTTTCGGGGGGCACACCGGTCATGTCCAGCGGGTTGTCGCCCCCGCGAATGCGCAAAAAGCCCGCGCTTTGCTCAAAGGTTTTGGCGCCCAGGCCACTCACCTCCATCAGCTGCTTGCGGGTTTTGAAGGCGCCGTTGGCCTCGCGCCAGCGCACCACGGCCTTGGCCACCGTGCCGCTGAGGCCCGACACGCGGGCCAGCAGCGGGGCGCTGGCGGTGTTCAGGTCCACACCCACAGCGTTCACGCAGTCTTCCACCACGGCTTCGAGCGTGCGGGCCAGTTCGCTCTGGTTCACGTCATGTTGGTATTGGCCCACACCAATGCTTTTGGGGTCTATTTTCACA
>CAYFFJ010000040.1:21501-24932 GCA_964342395.1 uncultured Hydrogenophaga sp. | reverse complement strand
CGCCCTCATTCATTGAAACCCAGGGTGTTGCACTTCACTTTTGAATCCGCCCTTCATTACCTTGCAATCCATGCTCTTGAATATAAGGATCGTTGGGTTCTGGAAGTGTCCCGCGGCGAATTGTAAAGACGTCCAGACTCTGCTGCCGACTGTTTAGGATACTATTATCAGTGATGTACTTTCTATAGCGATTTCTGACTTTTAAAATATTTGATTGCTCTTTTTTATCATCCCAAACCCCTTTGTAGTTATGTAGTGCAATAAAAACAGCAAAGGGTAAGGTTGATGCGCCGGTACGCGAAGTTAAACCAAAATATTCTGAGTTTCGCTCAAGATCCTCAATGATTAATGGTTTGCTTGAATTGAATCCCTTAACCTCAATTGCACAGATCGGGGTGTCAATTCCATTTATGTTTGTGTAAACAGCAATATCAATCCTTCCCGATCTACGTGTATTGTTGGAGGTTCGAATTACAGGCCTGTAGCCTAGAAAATTATCTGCTCTTTCTCGTCCCATGAGAGGGGTGCAGGCAGAAGCGAATTTCTTGGTGTCGTTTTCAAGGCATATTTTGTAAGGATCACCAAAGTGGTGGTTTAACTCCTTAATTGCTTTTGCTGCATTTACTGTAAGGAGGTATTCGGCATCAATAAGCTGTGTTTCATCGTCAGAAAAATAGAATGCGTCATCACATGATCTGCCCATGGACTCTTTTAACTTATTGACTATATCTAATTCGAGGTTCATATAAATCTAACGAGCTAACCGGTGCTCCGCGGCTTTATCGCACAGCGATCCAGCGATCGAAGGTGGCGAGGTTGAGCGCCGGGTTATGCATTGCTGGCGATGAGTTTGGAAATAATTGGTTCAAACTCAAGCAAACGTTTTGAACTGATTGCTACGCCAATGTTGTTTGGAATTTGAGTTATCGGAATCGCAACCGTACTGGTAGGGGTGGTGACAATTTTGATTTCACCAGTTGCCGTGTGTATAGCACCTGCGTAATGAATTCCAAGCAGGCGTATGCGGGTTGTGCCCATGTAAGTATTGCCCTTGTTGTCCATGTAGCTGCCGATGTTTGCAAGCAATACGGGAGAGCCACTCGAACCTGGGAAGCTTGCGATATCAGTAAGAAATTCAGTATTTCCGTTCCAGTTGATCGAAGGATGTGTGGCCGTGATTCCACGGCGAATAACTGGCAAATTATTTACAGCGTCCCAAATTCCACTCGGATACCCGATCATGACCACATCTTCCATGGGAGAAAGACTTTGGCGTTCTACGTCTGTCGGAATAAGGGATGTTTGCAATGGGGCAAAAAATAGCTTACCGACGGACTGCTGAACATGATTCAGTAGTGGCCCAATCAGGAAAACAGCCAGATCAACGTTTGCGTCGGGGTGTTTGATCCAAAGAGACTCAAAGTTTGGAAGAGAGAATTGCTGGTGACTTCCGATATCAGGCAAACCGTCTGGCTTCGCAAGGGTGAGATGGAATTTGCCAACATCTGAGTCTGCTATGACGTGCTTATTTGTAACAATGACAGGAACTGCTTGGTCTTCTTTCTGAAGAAAATTCATGAAGAAACCAGTTCCGCAAGATGTGCCGCCACCCCGTAGGATAGTTTCAATTCTCACTGAACAGTGCACTAACTGCTCAATTGCTCCGAATGACATGGGGTCATTTCTCCAAATGCATAACGTTTGAATTCAGCGGACCAGCCAACACAGCTGGCGCAGGTCCGTTGCAATGAAAGGTTAGGCCACATTGCGCAAGGATGGCTCGGGTAGAGGTTCGGATGTGGAAGGCAAGTATTTTTCGAGAGGCTTGACAATTGAAGTTCCCAAGATGTACTCAATCGTTTCTTTGACGGTCTTCGCTGCGCCAGGTGCGTCGGCAAGGCCGCTCGTCACGGCCGCCACAATTACTAGCGCGCCAACGATCTTTGCCCATGAAGGATTTGTGGAGAGCGCTTCCTTCTTGGCCTCTACCAAGTAACCCTGGAGCCGGCCCAGTTCCTTCGGGGAGAGCGAGGTTGCTGACTCAATCTGAGAAAGCGCTGCATCGATAAGCTCGACCACTCGATCAGCCTTCAAGTTGGACGGCTTGAATATCTCATCATCGGAAAGGGCGCGGTTTGACAAATACTCAAAGAACATTGCTGCCAACCCGCGCAGACGTTCTAAATTAATGATTGTCTTGTGTAGTGAGACAGGAGCCTCGCCGAACAAACCTTTACTTTGTGCCAAGCGGGAGAGATATGGTAGGTACATCAGCACCTGATTGAAAGTGGCAAGACCTGCGCTCATCGGTTTTCGGAGTTCCGCCATGCGAAGCTTTAGCGATATGAGGGCAACTTGCTCGACAAGCTTCCCGTCAGTATCGAGTTGCTCAAGTTCTTGTGCCATTGCCTTATCGACGCGGAGCATATAGCGTCGTAGTGCTGAAAAATCTTCGTTAAAGGACTTTAGCGAAGCGAATGCAGCCGGGGCACTCGGCAGGGCTAGCGCACGCCTAAAGCCGTAAGTTAATAGTTGTTCTTCGTTTGCTGCCATCTCGACGAAAAATTGTTCTATTTCACCTACGCGATCTTTAAATTCGCTAACTTGGTACCACTCCACTACTACCTCCTTATGTGACTTAACGTAATATAGACGAGCGTCTATCCTGGGAATCCCAAGATAGACGACTGAATAAACTGGGGAGGGCGCATTTCAGCCGGTCAGGCTGCTTGAAATG
Organism: uncultured Hydrogenophaga sp.; assembly: GCA_964342395.1. Taxonomy (GTDB): domain Bacteria; phylum Pseudomonadota; class Gammaproteobacteria; order Burkholderiales; family Burkholderiaceae_C; genus UBA2334. The sequence goes on along the minus strand of CAYFFJ010000040.1, from coordinate 22,195 downwards.
TTCGTGCTTGCAATCCACGCAATAGTGGCATCAAAGATGTGTCGATCATCTTCCCTCCCTGTCCTGCGCAATCTCCCTGCGGGCCGGGTCGGCTCCGGCAGGTGCTGCTGTAAAGGCACTATAGCCTCAGCCCCGCCGATCTGTCACCTAGCGCACAGTGTCAGCAACCGGCTTGAAAAGCCCCAATCCCATCAAAAAGCAGAGCAAAAACAATAGCTGCTCACGCTTATTTCAATGGCGCTTCATGTATTTTTCACTTATAGAAACGGCCAGAAAAATCCAAAAAATCACCTCCACCACCCATTCCCAGCAGTTGCAGCCAGCCCACAGCGCCATTTTTCAGGCATTCAAGTCACTTTTCAACATATGAATTGGCACCAAGCGCAATCCAATAAAGCGTGAGCAGCTATCACTTTCTGCTCTGCTTTTTGATTGGGCTTGCGCATACCCACCCCTCCGTTCAAGTGGTGTGGCGGGCGGGCCGTGGGGGAGGCGACTTGGCCGGTGGCGAGGCGCGCAGGCCGTGGGGCGGGTGCGCCGCCAGGCGCACTTCCACATCAAATTTGGCGCGGCTGTCTGAGCGGAGCTTTGCCCAAGGCAAAGCGCAGCGAGTTTCCGCGCCACCGCCCCACGGCTGAGCACCGCAGCGCAGTCCGCACAGCGGACCACCGGCCTCGGAGCCGCCCCCACGGCC
>CAYFFJ010000040.1:4458-21491 GCA_964342395.1 uncultured Hydrogenophaga sp. | reverse complement strand
GTCGGCCGGGTATGCCCGCAGCCTGTCGGTGCTGGCGCGGTCCAAGGCGGCCGGTTCGGTCCACTCAGAAGAATCAACCATAGCTGCTTTCATGCCCATCAATTCCGCCACGCCACGGCCAGCCAACCCGCCACGCACACCCCAACCCAAGCCCCAAAAACGCCCCCAACCGCCCAAACCATCCCCCGCATCCAGCTGGAAGCCAATCTTCCAATAAATCCATAAACAGAAAAATAAACTTTCACCCAAGCATCAAGCATTCTCCAAGCCACCCAGGCAAAAAAGAATTAGTCATTCAAATTCAACAGCTTACAAGCATGGATAAGTGCTTTCCCTAGGCTTGGTCCAAATGGCCTGCGTCTTGCAAACGGCAACGTACCTGCCTGCCATTGCAGACAGCCACAGCGGGGTTGACGCCACAACGCCCCACGCCTTGCCAGCCAACGGAGACAAGCACCATGATTGAAACCTTTTACGAGGTGATGCGCCGCAAGGGCATCTCGCGCCCTCGTTTGTGCCGCAAATTGCGCACGCCATGGAAACCAAGCCCCGCACGCCCGTGCTGTGGCTGCACGGGCTGGAGTGCACGTGCTGCACCGAGAGCTTCATCCGATCGGCCCACCCGCTGGCCAAAGACGTGGTGCTGTCCATGATCAGTCTCGACTACGACGACACCCTGATGGCCGCCGCAGGCCACCAGGCCGAGGCCATCCTGGAAGAGATCATGACCAAGTACAAGGGTCAGTACATCTTGGCAGTGGAGGGCAACCCCCCGCTGAACGAAGATGGCATGTTCTGCATCCAGTCGGGCAAGCCCTTCATCGACAAGCTGAAGCACGTGGCCAAAGATGCCAAGGCCATCATCGCCAGGGGCTCGTGCGCCAGCTGGGGCTGCGTGCAGGCGGCCAAGCCCAACCCCACGCAGGCCACACCCATTCACAAGGTCATCACCGACAAGCCCATCATCAAAGTGCCGGGCTGCCCGCCCATCCCCGAAGTGATGACCGGCGTCATCACCTACATGCTGACGTTTGACAAGATCCCCGAGCTGGACCGCCAGGGCCGCCCGAAGATGTTTTACAGCCAGCGCATCCACGACAAGTGCTACCACCGTCATGTGGAACGAGGGCACCAGCTTCCCCATCAAGGCGGGGCACGGCGGCCGGTCGTTCGCTGTAGCGGAGCTGACGTATTGCGGGCGGTGTGACCACGCAACCATCAGCGCCAAACCATACGGAATGGGGCCCTCTTCAAGTGAGGGGAATATCGGGGGTTAACCCCGGTTTGGTGCGATGAACGATCTTTTGAGGGCGTTTGGCGATCAAATTGATACCTCCAGTCGCCGCACGGACCGGCCAGCCCGATAAATTCCGTTTCGCCCTGTGTGGGGCCTGCCGGTGGCGGGCCATTCCCCAGGTTCCATGTGCCCCCCCCCCCCCCTTTCACACGACCGTTCAGGAGACCCAGATGCAAAAACGATTCGCACTCAAATTCATAGCTGTGGCAGCGCTTGCAGTAAGCGCTAGCGCCAGTTTTGGTCAAAATACCATCAAGATTGCCAACATCGTTGAGCTGTCGGGCGGTGGTGCCACCGCAGGCACCAACTTCAAAAACGGCGTGGAGCTGGCCGTGAAAGAAATCAATGCCGCCGGCGGTGTGCTGGGCCAGAAAATCCAGACCCTCACGTCTGACACGCAGACCAACCCCGGTGTGGCCAAAGGCCTGACGCAAAAGGCGGTGGACGACGAGGTGTTTGCCATTTTTGGCCCGGTGTATTCGGGCTCCATCATGGTGTCGATGGCCGAAAGCCGCCGCGCCGAGGTGCCCAACTTCACTGGCGGCGAGGCCGCCAGCATCACGGCCCAGGGCAACCCCTATGTGTTCCGCACCAGCTTTGGCCAGTCCACCAGTTTTCCCAAGCTGGCGCGCTACATCAGTGCCAAGCACAAAACCCTGGCCGTCATTTACGTGAACAACGACTTTGGCAAGGGCGGCCGTGATGCCATTGCCAAGAGCCTGGACGGCTCGGCCACCAAAATTGTGGCCGACATCTCTACCGATGCGGGCCAGGTGGACTTTTCTGCCGCCGTGCTCAAAGCCAAGCAGAGCAACGCCGATGCGGTGTTTGTCTACACCAACGAAGAAGAGTCTGCCCGCGCCCTGCGCGAGCTGCGCAAGCAAGGCTGGAACAAGCCCATCATTGGTGAGACCACCCTGACGGGCCAAAAGGTCATCGAGCTGGCCGGTGACGCCGCCAACGGCGCCGTGGCCCACGTCGGCCTGACGGTGGACGCACCCCAGACCAAGGGCTTTGGGGCCAAGTTCCAGCAGGAATACAAATACGTGTCGGACCACAACGGCATCAAGGGCTACACCGGCATGTACGTGCTCAAAGCCGCCATTGAAAAAGCTGGCAAGCTCGACCGCAAAGCCGTGGCCGCTGCGCTGCGCAACAGCACCTTCACCGCCAAGCAGCACCCCGGCGTGTTGATGGACGTGAGCTTTGACGACAAGGGCGACATCGACCGCGAAAGCTTCATGGTCGAAGTCAAGGGTGGCCACCAGGTGGTGGTGGACACGCTGCCAGCCCTGGGCAAAAAGTAAGCCCAGCAGTCCCCGCCCGAATTCCTGACGCGAATGCCTGACTTCAGGCAGGGCGGGGTGTCTTGTTTCCCCCACCGGAAAACCACAAGAAAACCATGACCGACTTCCTACAACTCTTCTCCAGTGGCTTGGCCACCGGTGCGATTTACGCACTGGCCGCGCTGGGTTTCACGCTGCTGTGGCAGGCCAGTGGCACCATCAACTTCGCCCAGGGCGAGTTTGTGATGCTGCCCGCCTTCTTCATGCTCGGCTTCAACATGGCCGGCCTGCCGCTGCTGATGAGCTTTTTGCTGAGCTGCCTGCTCGCGGTTTTCTTGCTGGGCTGGGTGTTCAAGCGCGGCGTGGTGGACCCGTTGTTCAAGTTCGGGATGATGCCCATTGTGGTGGCCACCATTGGCCTGTCGATTGCCATGCGCAACGGCATTCGCGCCGGTTACAGCGCCGAAGCCCACCCGTTTGCCAGCCTGTTTGCCGACAAGATTTACACCGTGGCCGGCGTGACCATCACCTTGCAAGACGTGGGCACCTTCACCCTGGCCATGGTGCTGGTACTGGCCACGCAGGCGTTTTTGATGAAAACCGTGACCGGCCGCGCCATGCAGGCCGTGGCGCAAAACACCGAAAGCGCCAGCGTGCTGGGCATCAACGTGCCCCGCATGATTTTTTACACCTTTGCCATCAACGCCATGCTGGCCGTGTCGGCCGCGCTGTTGGTCACGCCCACCTACCTGGCCAAGTTCGACATGGGCGAATCGCTGGGCACCAAGGCCTTCTTCGCGGCCATCATCGGTGGCTTCAACAACTCGCGCGGTGCCCTGCTGGGCGGCCTGATCGTGGGGGTGTGTGAAAACCTGGCGGCGGCCTACATATCGCCTTCGTACAAAGATGCCGTGGCCCTGATCATTTTCATGGTCGTGATTTTGTTCAAGCCCCAAGGCTTGCTGGGCAAAAAAGAGGAACGCAAAGTATGAAACCCCTTCACATGGCCCTGGCCGTTGTCTCGGCGGTGTTGCTGCTGGCGGTGCCCCATTTCCTGAAAAACTACGGCATTTACCTGCTGACCTACTGGCTGGTGTTCATCATCGCCACCATGGGCCTGAACCTGACCATTGGCTACGCAGGCCAAAAGTCCTTGGGGCATGCCGCGTTTTTTGGCATCGGCGCCTACACGGTGGCTTTGCTCATGAAAGTGGGCATCAGCTTCTGGATCGGGGTGCCCGCTGCCGCGTTGATTTGTTTCGTGGTGGGCCTGATCCTGGGCTTTCCGGCCCTGCGGGTGCAAACCATTTACCTGGCGTTTGCCACCCTGGGGTTCAACACCGCCATCTGGCTGGTGATGCGCAACGAAGAGTGGCTGACCGGCGGCACCTTTGGCATCAACAACATCGCACGCCCCAGCTTTTTCGGCATCAGCCTGGAAGGTAACCTGGCTTATTACCACTTCACGCTGGCGGTCACCGTGGTGCTGGGTGGTTTGCTGTGGGGCCTGCTGCGCAGCCCTTGGGGCAAAGCGTTCACCGCGCTGCGCGACAACCCCATCCGCGCCGAGAGCCTGGGCATTGACATCCGCAACTACACGCTGCTGGCCTTTGCCATCGGCGCGGTGTATGCCGGTGTGGCCGGTGCGCTGTTTGCCAGCCTGGTGCAGTTCATCGAGCCCGCGCCGTTCACCGTGGGCGCGTCCATCATGATGTATTTGATGGTGGTGGTGGGTGGCCCTGGTTACTTCCTGGGCCCCGTGGTGGGGGCGGCGGTGGGCGTGGTATTGCCCGAGTGGCTGCGCTTTGCGCAGGCCTGGTACCTGTTTGTGTTCGGCTCTGCCGTGGTGCTGTTGATGATCTGGTTGCCCGATGGCTTGCTGTCCATCCCCGACCGCATCAAGGCCCGCCGCCAGGCCAAAGAAGCCTCTGCGGCCCGCACCGCTGCCGCACAGGCAGCCGCCCAATCTGGAGCAAAAGCATGACCGACACCGTGCAACACCGGCACCACCACGACCGCCCCGCAGGCGAGCCGGTGCTCAAAGTCACCGGGCTGAAGAAGGCCTACGGTGCCATCCAAGCCGTTGGCGGCGTGAGTTTTCAGGTTCAGCCGGGTGAAATCTTCGGTGTGATCGGCCCCAACGGGTCGGGCAAAACCACGCTGTTCAACTCCATGCTGGGCCAGATCACTCCCGACGAGGGCAAGATCGAGCTCAACGGCGAAGACGTGACCCAACTGGGCCCGCTGGAGCTGAACCGCCGTGGCGTGGGCCGCACGTTTCAAACGCTGCAGGTGTTTGGCAAGATGACCGTGCGCGACAACCTGATCGTGGCCGCGCAAGAGCACACCGGCTCCCTGTTCAGCCGCATGTTTGCGCCGGGCGACTCCAACCTGGGCGGCAAGGCCGATGCGCTGATCGACCGCTTCCGCATCCGCCACGTGGCCGACAAAAAGGCGGGCGAGCTGTCTTACGGCCAGCAAAAACTGGTCGACATTGCCATGGCCTTCATGAGCGAGCCCGACCTGGTGCTGCTCGACGAGCCCTGCGCCGGTGTCAACCCCAGCTTGGTGGGGGGCATCAGCACGCTGCTCAAAGACCTGAACCGCAATCCCACGGCCAACAAGAAGAGTTCGTTTGTGGTCATCGAGCACAACATGGACTTTGTGATGGATCTGTGCCACCGCATCATGGTGATGGTGGAAGGGCAGGTGATGGCCATTGGCACGCCGGATGAAATCCGCGCCAACAAACAGGTGCTCGACGCCTACCTGGGAAGCTGAACATGAGCCAGAACAACAACAACGCAGGCACGCCCTGCATCGAATTTGACGACGTGGTGGCGGGGTACAAGGATTTCATGATCCTGAACAACCTCAGTTTCAAGGCCCGCAAAGGCTCCATCACCCTGCTGCTGGGGCCCAACGGCGCTGGCAAATCGACCGCGCTCAAAGCCTTGTTTGGCCTGCTGAGGCTGCGCCAGGGCCGCATCCTGCTGGACGGCGAGAACATCGCCGGCCTGAACCAGAAAGAGCTGCTGGCCAAGGGCGTGGCCTTTGTGCCCCAGGGCCGCAACCTGTTCGGTCAGCTGAGCGTCTACCAGAACCTGGAACTGGGCGGCATCACCCTGGGCATGAAAACCACGCACGAGCGCATTCCCGAAGTGCTGGCGTTTTTCCCCCGCGTGAAAGAGCGCATGAACTCCATGGCCTCGGCCCTGTCGGGCGGTGAGCAAAAGCAGCTGGAAATTGGCCGTGCGCTGTTGCTGCGCCCCAAGGTCATCCTGATTGACGAGCCCAGCATCGGCCTGAGCCCCATGGTGGTGGCCGACGTGTTCAAGCTGCTGCGCAAGCTGGCCGATCAAGGCACCACGGTGCTGATGGTGGAGCAGAACGTGAAAAGCGCGCTGAAAATTTCCGACGACGCCATTGCGCTGGAATCGGGCCGCCTGGTGTTGCACAAACCCGCCAGCGAGCTGCTGGCCGACCCGAACATCGAACGCCTGTTCCTGGGTGGTGCACACGCGGCGGCGGCCACCGGTCTTTGACGCGGCAGGTGGTTTTTTTAGGGGGGGTCAGGTTTCGGTTTCGGCGATGCGCTTGAGCGCCTCGCGCTGGCGCACCACCAGGCCACCCGGCTCGATGCGGATGGCGCCTTCGCGCTCCATGGTTTTCAGCTCCTGGTTCACGCGCTGACGCGATGCACCCAGCAGTTGCGCCAGTTCTTCCTGTGCCAGCTGCAGGCCAATGCGGGTTTCGCTGCCATTGGCCAGGCAGGGCACGCCATAGCTGCGCACCAGGTGCAGCAATTGTTTGGCCAGGCGGGCACGCAAGGGCAGGGTGTTGAGGTCTTCTACCAGCCCGAACAGGGTGCGGATGCGCCGCGCCTGCAAGCGCATCAGCGCCTCGTACAGCTCCACGTGAAGCGACAGGATTTTCTGGAAATCGGTGCGAGCCACACACAGCAGCGTGGTGGGGCCGTGGGCATAGGCATCGTGCGTGCGCTGGTCTCCGTCGAACATGGCAACGTCGCCAAACCACACGCCCGGCTCCACATAGGTCAGGGTGATTTGTTTGCCCGACAGCGAAGTGGAGCTGACACGCACCGCGCCTTTGGCCACGGCAGTCCATTCGCTGGGCGGGTCGCCGCGCGCCGTGATCAGGTCGCTGTCTTTGAACCGTTTGACGTAGGCACATCGAAGCATGTCGTGCCGCAAGGACGGGGAAAGGGTGGAGAACCAGCGGCCAGCGTTGATCGCCTCGCGTTCTTCCATTGTCAGAATGGGTTCGTCAATGGGCATGTCTTTTCCGTGACTGGGGGACGGTGCATTGTCGCGGGGGTGACCGCCCCATCTGCTCGGGGTGGCCCGCTGGGCTGTCTCTCAGGTGTCTGAGGCGGTGTGTGCCGTCAAAGTTCGGCTTGGGTCAGGCTCAGGCCCAGTGCGCCCCGGCGGCGCAGCCAGGGTGAGGGGCGGTAGCGGGTGTCGCCATACACCGTTTGCAGGTTGAACAGCACTTCCAGCACGTTGGTGGGGCCCATCAGGTCGCCCCAGGCCAGCGGGCCGTGCGGATAACCCAGGCCCAGGGTCACGGCGGTGTCCAGGTCAGACGGGGTGCAAATGCCTTGCTGGCACATGTCGGCCGCGATGTTGACCATGTGGGCCAACACGCGCTGGGTCACAAAGCCGCCGCTGTCGCGCACCACGCTCACGGCCTTGCCGTCGCGGGCAAACAGCGCCCAGGCCGCATCGCGCATGTCGGCGCGGGTGGCGGGGTTGGTGGCCAGCACGCGGCGGCGGGTGGCGGTGTCGGGCAGCATCAGGTCCAGCCCCAAGGTGCGGGTGGCGTCCAGCCGCTCCACGGCTGCGATGGTGCTCACGTCCATGCCCAGTGGGGCGACCAGGATCAAGGCCTGTTCCGAAGGGGTGGCCGCCGTTTCAATGCGTGCGCCCAGGTTTTTGAGCAGCTGGTACAGCTCGGCGCGGCGGGCCGCTTTGGCGCTGACCCACACCGGAGGCAGGGTGTCGACCACGGGCACCGCAGGTTCCTGCCGGGCAGGGTGCTGGCCGTCGGTGTAAGCGTAGAAGCCCCGTCCGGTTTTGCGGCCCAGTACGCCCGCAGCCAGCCGTTGCGAGGTGATCACGCTGGGTTTGTAGCGGGGCTCGCCAAAGTATTGCTGGTGTACCGCCACCATCACGGGGTGGGACACGTCCAGCCCGGTCAGGTCCATCAGCTCAAAGGGGCCCAGTTTGAAGCCGGCCTGGTCTTTCAATACGGCATCGGTGGTGTCAAAGTCGGCCACGCCTTCGTTCACCAACTGCAAGGCTTCGGTCACAAAACCGCGTCCGGCGTGGTTGACGATGAAGCCGGGCGTGTCTTTGGCCACCACTGGGGTGTGGCCCATGGCGCGGGCCTGCGCGCACAGCCGTTGCACCACATCGGGGTGGGTGTTGAGGCCTGGCACCACTTCCACCACTTTCATCAACGGCACGGGGTTGAAGAAATGAAACCCCGCCACCCGCCCCTCACCGGTCAGGCCCGCTGCAATGGCCGTGATGGACAACGACGACGTGTTGCTGGCCAGTACCGCAGTGGCGGGCAGCAGGGCGTCGAGCTCGCGCAAAAGCTGGCGCTTCACGTCGAGATTTTCCACAATGGCTTCCACCACCAGGTCGCAGCCTGCCAAGCCGCTCAGCTCGGTGGTGACGCGGACTTTTGACGTCCATTCGACGTGTTGTTCCGCCGTCAGGCGACCTTTGGCCTGCAGCCGGGCCCATTGGTTGTGAAGCTGCTCCACGGCGGCGGTCAAGGCGGTCTCTTGGGCGTCCAGCAGACACACCTCGCAACCGGCCTGTGCCGCGATTTGCGCAATGCCGCGCCCCATGGCACCTGCCCCGACAATGCCCACGCGTTGAAATGCAGAAAACATACGTTTCGTTTATCCAAAAAATAGCAACTATGCCAGCTGTGACAGAATGTTACGGAACAAATAGCAGAGGTGTTATGGTGCGTGCGGTGTGGGTGGGCGGAGGGCTCCTGGCGGTCAGCATGGGCTGCTCGGCGTTGTCACTGGGCATGGCTCAGGGCCAGGTCTTGATTGGCCGCCCGTTGGACGTATCCATCCCTTTGTTGCTGAACGATGGCGAATCCGTCGCCGATGCCTGCGCCAGTGCGCAGGTTTTTTGGGGTGATGAGCCGGTCTCTTCCGCTGGCGTCAAAACAGGGGTGGTGGCCAGTTCCCAGCCACACGCAGCCACCGTGCGCGTGCAAACTGCGGCCCCCATTGTCGAAATGTTTGCCCGAATCGAGTTGCAAGTGGGTTGTGGCCAACGCTTGACCCGGGCATATGTGTTGTTGGCTGACCCTGCACCTGTTGCCGCACCGCCCGAGTCACAGGCGGTGGTCAGCAAAACGGCGCTTCTCCCAGCCTCGGCACCCGCATCTGCGGCCCAATTCCAAGCGGTCAAGCCGGTCAAGCCGGTCACGGTACCCCTCTCCACGCGCAAGCCGAAAGGCTCAGTCGAGCCGACCAACGCAACGCCGAAAGCCGTGGCTGCCGCCCCCGCACCGCAAATGTCCAGGCTGTCGCTGGATCCCCTTGAGTTGGTGGCGACCGTAAATCAATTGCAGCCCAGTTTGCGCCTGTCGGTGGACCCGCCAGCTGATCCGGTGGAAGACGCCGATCTGGCGCAACGCCGCCAAGCCGCTCGTTTGTTGTGGCAAACGTTGAACAACAGCCCTGATCCGCTGGTGGCCAACGCGTTGAAAACAGAGGCTGACCGTGCCAAGGCCGAGTTGGCTGCAGCCCAGCAGATTGCCCAAGCCGCTCAAGCCCAATTGCTGGAAGAGCAAGAAAGCCGGTACACCGATCCCCTGTTTTTTGGCCTGCTCGCCGCCTTGTTGGCCGCGTTGCTTGGGCTGGCTGTGGTGTGGCGCCGCCAGTACCATGACGCGGCTTCCCAGGCGTCTCCTTGGTGGACAAGCAAGCCACTTTCGGCACAGGCAGAGGATGTCACGTCGAGCCCGGTTGCCACCCTCACGGTGCTGGATCGCATCAAAGCCCTGTTGAAAACCGAGTTCTCTGTCGGAAAAGTGCCTTTTGGCCGCCGCCGTTCAAAGGAAAGTGTGTCGAAATTTTTTGAGGAGAGCACCTTTTCGACCAACGCTGCAGCTTCTCCGTCCGCTCCCAATTCCCGTTTTGCGCGGGGGCATGCGGATTTCGCGAAAAGCTCAATGTTCGAAATGGCGCGTTCGGTGGCGACAGAGGAGCTGTTTGATTTGCAGCAGCAAGTGGAGTTCTTCATTTCGCTTGATCAAGCGGATGAAGCCATAGGGGTACTTCAGGCGCACTTGAGAGAGAGCAGTGACCCCAGCCCCTTGGCGTATTTGGATTTGCTCAAACTTCACCACGATTTGGGGCAACGCAGGGAATATGCCGCATTGCAAGTGCAGTTCAACCATATCTTCAATGGCCATGCGCCCGATTTCGACCGGTATTCAAATTCAGACGGAGGCCTGGAGCGCTACCAGTCGGCCCTGAGCCGAATCCAAGCCCTCTGGCCAGAGCCTGCAGTGCTGCAGTTGATTGAACGGTCCATTTTCAGAGATGCGTCAGGCGACGCGTCAGATGTCTTTGACCTGGAGGCCTACCGGGAGTTGTTGTTGCTGTACGGCATTGCCCGAGAACTCATTGACGAGCAGCCGCCTGTTGCCCAAGCCTCTCAACCCCTCACACACCCGGACAAGGACTCGGTCCAAGACCCGGACTCCAGCTTCAAACCAACGGTTTCAGAGCCCTTGCCTGTTGGAGTGGTTTTCGAGCCAATCGCTGTGCTCCCCGATGCCAATGTGCTCAGCGGTTCACGCTGTGACTTGGATTTGGATCTCAGCGTGACGGATGAGCCAGATGTGCCAGATGCGGGGCTGCCAAGTGGTGAGCTTGCCATGGCAAAAGATGACCTTGCCGCAAATGCCTCTTCGCACAGGCCAGCACTGGATTTGGATTTTTCTGACTTGGACGATGCAGAAACTTTCACCATCAAAAAATCAGGTCAGCCCACTCGATAGAAAGCAGGCAATTTTTCAGGTCAAGCGGTTGCGCATTTGCAGTGCACCGGGGTTGACAATGTTGCTGGGTGTGCCTTGAATGAAGTGGGTCACGTTGTCGAACGCGGCGCTGAAATAGGTTTCATAACTGTCTCGCTCCACATACCCGATGTGTGGGGTGCAGATGCAGTTTTCCAGGCGCAGCAAGGCATGCCCTTGCAGGATGGGTTCGGACTCAAACACATCCACTGCGGCCATGCCGGGCCGCCCTCGGTTCAGGGCTGCCAGCAGCGCATCTTGTTCGATCAACTCTGCGCGTGAGCTGTTCACCAGCAGGCTGGTGGGTTTCATGCGGCCCAAATCTTCCAGTGTCACACAGGCCTCGGTGGTGTCGGCCAGGCGCAGGTGCAGCGAAAGCACATCGCTGGTTTCAAACAGCTCTTCTTTGCTGCCGGACAGCTCGAACCCGTCCATACGGGCACGCTGGCGGGCATCCTCGCTGCCCCACACCAGCACCCGCATACCAAAGGCGCGGCCGTAGCCGGCCACCAGGCTGCCGATTTTTCCGTAGCTCCAGATGCCCAGTGTTTTGCCTTTCAGTACCGATCCCAGTCCAAAGTTGACGGGCATCGATTGGGATTTCAGCCCGGATTGTTGCCAGGCTCCGTGCTTCAGGCTGGACACATACTGCGGCAGGCGCCGCATGGCCGCCATGATCAACGCCCAGGTCAGCTCTGCGGGGGCCACGGGTGAGCCCACCCCTTCGGCCACGGCAATGCCACGCTCGGTGCAGGCGGCCACGTCGATGTGTTTGCCCACCCGCCCGGTTTGGGCAATCAGTTTCAATTTGGGCAGTTTTTCCACCAGTTGGCGGGTGATGGGGGTGCGCTCCCGAATAAGCACCAAGATGTCGGCATCACGCAGGCGGATGGACAGTTGGCCCACGCCTTTGACGGTGTTGGTGAACACCTTGGCGGGGTAGGCATCGAGTTTGGCAGCGCAGTCAAGCTTGCGGACGGCATCTTGGTAGTCGTCCAGGATCACGATATTCATGCAGCTATTGTGCACCGCAGTTGCAAGTCTCCAGCCGGCACTGGGGTGGTCTGGCGGTGCAATCAATGCAGCATGGGCTGTGCTTCCAGCGCCACCAACCGGTCCAACTCCGCGCACACGTCGGCCATGCGTCCTGAGATCACGACCCGCACCGATTGGGAGCGCTGTCCCACCCTGCCTTCGGCGGTGCAGATGGTTCGCAGCTTGGGGGTGTTGGCTCGGGGTGCGGTGGCGCCTGTGGCTGGCGTTGTGCCGGTGCTCAGTAGGGCAGCGCCCGCCGCCAGTGTGCCAATGGCGATGGGGGGCCTGGGGGTGGGCAGGCCCCGCCACGGAATGCCCATGTATCGAATGGCCTCGGGAAAACGTGTGAAAAATCCCATGGTGTGACTCCGTTGAAACAGGTGAGTGCGTGTGGCGCGGGCAAAGCAGCAGCCGGCCCTGGCAATGCAGGGCGTGTGCAAAACAGGAGAGGTGCCCGTTGCAGGGGCGGGCGTGGGCTACATCAGCATGGTGTTGCGGATCAGGCCCACGGCCAGCCCTTCGATTTCAAACACCTCGCCGGGCTCGACGTGTATGGTTTTGAAGTCGGGGTTTTCGGCATGCAGTTCAATGCCTTCCGTGCCACGCCAGAAGCGTTTGACGGTGACGTCGTCGCCCAGACGGGCCACCACGATCTGGCCGTTTTTCACGTCTTTGGTGATTTGTACGGCGAGCAGGTCGCCGTCCATGATGCCCGCGTCACGCATGGACATGCCGCGCACTTTGAGCAGGTAATCGGGTTTGCGCTGGAACAGGCTGCTTTCCAGGTGGTAGGTCTGGTCCACGTGTTCCTGGGCCAGGATGGGCGAACCTGCCGCCACCCGGCCCACCAGCGGCAACGCGAGTTGCATCAGCCCTTGCAAGGGCAGGGCCAACTGGTGCAAGCGGTTTTCGTGGATGGAGCGCAGGGTTTCGGTTTTCAGGCGGATGCCGCGCGAGGTGCCGCTGACCAGTTCGATGGCCCCTTTGCGGGCCAAGGCTTGCAAATGCTCTTCGGCGGCGTTGGCCGACTTGAAGCCCAGTGCGGTGGCGATTTCGGCGCGGGTGGGCGGTGCGCCTGTGCGCGCCACCGACTGCTGGATGAGTTCCAGAATTTGCTTCTGGCGGTCGGTCAGTTTTGAGGGAAACTGTGCGGTGTCTTGCATGGCGGACCTCCGGGTTGGGCTGCGGGACTTTGGGCAAATGGCTTGTGTGGGCTGGTTGCTTATCCAGTAACTGTATTTTTACCCAGTTTTTTTAAGGCTGCAAGTGCAAAAACGAAAAGTGTTGATCTTGGGCACCGGCGGGACCATTGCGGGACGGGCCCAGGTGGCGGGTGACAACGTGGGTTACAAGGCGGGCGAAGTGCCTGTGCAGGTGTTGTTGGCGCCGCTGCAATCCGCCGCGCCGTGGATGGCCGATTGGCAGTGGGAGGCCCGGCAAGTGGCCCAGCTGGACAGCAAAGACATGGATGCCGCCACCTGGCGCGCTTTGGCCCTGGCGGCTCAGGCGGGGTTGGATGACCCTGCGGTGGCGGCGGTGGTGGTGACGCACGGCACCGACACGCTGGAGGAAACCGCATTTTTCCTGAGTCAGGTGCTGAAGGGTACCCAGCCCGTGGTGCTGACCTGTGCGATGCGACCGGCTTCGGCTTTGGTGCCTGATGGCCCGCAAAATTTGCTCGATGCCCTGGCTGTGGCCATCGACCCACGCACCGAAGGGGTGTGTGTGGTGGCGGCGGGGGCGGTCCACGCGGCCGAGTCGGTGGCCAAGGTGCACGCCTACCGGGTGGACGCCTTCAGTTCAGGCGATGCAGGGGTGTTGGCCTGTGTGGAGGAGGGGCGGGTGCGTTGGTTCAGAAAAAATGCATCAAAAGTGCCTCTGTCGCTTGATGCCATTGAATTGAATGCTATGCCTGATACGGCTTGGCAGACCTTGCTGACTGGGGCTGATTGGCCGCGTGTGGAACTGGTCACCAGCCATGCCGGTGCCAGCGGTGTGTTGGTGGACGCGTTGCTGCAGCCTTTGGCCGGTGTGCCTGCGCTGGCGGGGTTGGTGGTGGCTTGCACAGGCAATGGCACGGTGCACCAGGCCTTGCTGGCGGCGCTGGAGCGCGCCCAGGCGCAGGGGGTGGTGGTGTGGCGCAGCACGCGCTGTGCGTTGGGGCAAATCGTGCCGGGCCCGGTGGCGGTTTGGCCGCCTGCGGTGCCGTTGTCGCCAGTGAAGGCGCGCATTGCGTTGGCACTGGCATTGGCCCGTTGAGGGGTTTTCTGCCGCTCCTTTTGGGCGAGCACCCAAAAAAAAGCCCCATCACTGGGGCTTTTTGCTGGCTTAAAGGCGGGCTCAGCTGCTCAGTGAGGCAAAAGCGCGCGTGGTGATGTCGTCCACACTGCCGGTGCCGCTGATGGCGCGGTATTTGGGGGCTTGGGCGGGTTCGTTGGCAGCCCATTGGCTGTAGTAGTCCACCAGGGGGCGGGTTTGGGCGCTGTACACATCCAGGCGCTTTTTGACGGTGTCTTCTTTGTCGTCGTCGCGCTGCACCAGTGGCTCACCGGTCACATCGTCCACGCCTTCGGTTTTGGGTGGGTTGAATTTGACGTGGTAGGTGCGGCCTGAAGCGGGGTGTGAGCGGCGGCCGCTCATGCGCTCGATGATGGCGTCGAAAGGCACGTCGATTTCCAGCACGTAGTCCAGTTTCACGCCGGCGGCCTTCATGGCGTCGGCCTGGGGAATGGTGCGGGGGAAGCCGTCAAACAAAAAGCCGTTGGCGCAATCGGCCTGGGCAATGCGCTCTTTCACCAGGTTGATGATGAGGTCGTCGCTGACCAGGCCGCCAGAGGCCATCACGGCCTTGGCTTCCAGGCCCAGGGGGGTGCCCGCTTTGACAGCGGCACGCAGCATGTCACCGGTGGAAATTTGGGGAATGCCGTATTTCTGGCAAATGAAGGTGGCCTGTGTGCCTTTGCCAGCGCCGGGTGCGCCCAACAGAATCAGTCTCATGACGTTCCTTTTACAAGTTTCAAATTGGCCGGCACCCCTGTTTCAGCGGTGCCATTGTCTCGGTGGGTGGGGTTGCGATGGGGGGCTTTTGGCGCACCCCGTTGAACGCGGCGCAGGCGCATGGCCTTCACTCGGATCAGGATAGCACGTGACCACCCCCGGCAGCCTTACTGCGCGGACGGGGTCTGCGTGGTCAGCCGTGATGGGCCAGCAAAGTGCGCACGCGGGCCAGGTCTTCGGGGGTGTCCACACCTGCGGCCGGGGCCGTGGCGGTGGTGTGCACCGCAATGCGTTCACCGTGCCACAACACGCGCAGTTGCTCCAAGGCTTCCACTTGCTCCAGCGGGCTTTGGGCCAGCAGTGGGAAGCGGCGCAGAAAGCCCACGCGGTAGGCGTAAATGCCGACATGGCGCAGTGGTGCGGGGTCGGGCAGCGCGGTGGGGGGGCTGCCGGTGGTCAGAGGGGCCATGCCGTCTCGCCACCAGGCGATGGGTGCACGGCTGAAATAGAGGGCTTGCCCGGCCTGGGTGGTGACGACTTTGACCACGTTCGGGTTCAGAAAATCGGCCACGTTGTGGATGGGGTGGGCGGCGGTGGCCATCACGCAATCGGGGTGGGCGCGCAGGGTGTCGGCCACGGCGTTGATGAGGTCGGGTGGGATGAGCGGTTCGTCGCCTTGCACGTTCACCACCACCGCATCGTCGGGCAGGCTCAACACGTCGCAGGCTTGTGCCAGCCGGTCGCTGCCGGAGGGGTGGTGGGCATCGGTCATGACGCAGCGCACGCCGTGGGCCTCACAGGCGTGTGCAATGTGTGTGTGGTCGGTGGCCACCACGCAGGCGTGCGCCCGGCTGAGCGCGGCCTGTTGCGCCACGCGCACCACCATGGGCAGGCCTGCGAGGTCGGCCAGAGGTTTGTCGGGCAGGCGGGTGGAGGCGAGCCGGGCGGGAATCAACACCCAGAAAGCGTCGGTGGCAGCGGTGCTCATGCGGTTGGCGTGCTGGGGCTGGAGGGGTGCAGCTGGTCCAACTCGGCGTCGGTCAACGTGCGGGCTTCTTGCTCCAGCAGGATGGGAATGCCGTCGCGTATGGGGTAGGCCAGGCGGGCGCTGCGCGAGAGCAGTTCGGTGCGGTCGGCTCCCATGCGCAAAGGCCCCTTGGTGACGGGGCAGACCAGCAGTTCAAGCAGTTTGGTGTCCATTTTTTGATGATAGCCGCTCAATCAAAACGGCAAAAAATGCGGGTTCAAGGGTGAATATCAGGGGCACGCTCCATGCCGCCACGGGCGCAGCGGGGTCGGCGTGGGTGCGCAGCAGGGGGAAAAGTTTGACTGCGTCTTTTTCGGTGCAAACAAGGCCATGACGCTTGATGGTATTGAATTCTTTGCTATCGATCCATTCAGCAAAGGGGTGGTGATCGGCCAGGGCCAGTGTGCGGCTCGGGTGCACACCCGCCTGTGCCAGCATGTCGAAAAAGGCTTGGGGTTTGGCGACGCCAGCCAGGGCTGTCAGCCCTTGGGTCGGCAGTTCGGACAGGGGCCGGGTGTGGCCATCCAGTGCGGTGGCGTGGCTGGCCAGGTGTTTGTGAGCGGCGAAGCACGGCACATGGGACGGCAGGGGGAGGGCGGTGGGGCGGTGGGCGCTGTGCAACGGCTGGGCGTGCAGCACCAGGTCCACGCGGCGGCCCACCGCGCGGGGCCAGGGCTCGCGCAGCAATCCGGCGGGCAGCAGCCAGCCGTTGCCCAAGCCCCGTTCGTCGAACACGGCCACGGCCACATCGGCGTGCAGGGCCAGGTGTTGCAGCCCGTCGTCGCAGACCAGCACGGTGGTGTCGGGGTGGGCGGCCAGCAGGGCGCGGCCTGCGGCGGCCCTTGAGCGGCCCACAAACACTGGCACGCCAGTGGCCCGCCTGATGAGGGCGGGTTCGTCGCCCGACGCGTGGGCGGGGGTGTCGGGCAACACGGCCAGCACGTCAGGCAGGGGCGTGCCGGGTTGCGCAGGGCGCCGACCATGGCCCCGCGACACCACACCCGGGCGGTGGCCAAGCCGCAGCAGGTGTTGAACGATGGCAATCACCGTGGGCGTTTTGCCGGCCCCGCCCACCACCACGTTGCCCACCACGATCACGGGCACGGGCAGGCGGGTTTGGGCCAACCAGCCCCAGCGGTAAGCCGCAAACCGCGCACGCACCAAGGCGCCGTACACCAGCGAAAGCGGCCACAGCAGGCACGCCAATCCGCCACGCCGCAGCCAGGCCTCTGACAGCCGGGCGTGCCAATGCGGCGCTGGCCGTGTTTGCGTTGAGGTAGGCGTAGGGTGGTCGGTGGCTGGCATGGGG
>CAYFFJ010000040.1:1428-4448 GCA_964342395.1 uncultured Hydrogenophaga sp. | reverse complement strand
CAGAACTTTGGGGTGCCCCCTTGCAAGGGGGGGGGGGGCAGCCTGCGGCGAGAGGTTGGGGGCGTCAGGGCGCAGCGCGGGCGGGCTTGCTGCCCTTGGCGGCGGTGGGGGCCGCGGCGGTGGCGTGGGACTGCGTGGCAAAGGTGATGTGCCCCAGGCCGGTGCGGCGTGCGGCGTCCATCACGCTGACCACAGCCTGGTGGCTGGCCGCCGCATCGGCGTTGATGACCACCAGGCTGCTTTCATCGCCCTTGGCTGCGTCTGACATGGCCCGTGCCAGCGCGGGGACGTTGCCCGCCTCCAGCACCGCACCGTTGACCGCGTAGCGGCCTGAGGCCGACACGGACACCAGTACTTCGGTGGGGTGGGGGCGGGCCTGCTCGGCATCTGCCACGGGCAGGCGCACCTGCAGTTCGGTGTATTTGCTGTAGGTGGTGGAGAGCACCAGAAAAATAAGCACCACCAGCAACACGTCGATGAACGGGATGAGGTTGATCTCGGGCTCGTCGTGCGAGCCAGGGCGGAAGTTCATGGCGCCTCAGCCCCGCAGGCGCACCAGGTGGCGCAAAAAACGCTCGGCGGCCAGCTCCATGCCCAGCAGGTAGCCATCGACCCGGGCGCGAAAGTAGCGCCAGAAAATGAGCGCGGGAATGGCCACCATCAGGCCAAACGCGGTGTTGTACAGCGCAATCGAGATGCCCTGGGCCAGTTGCGCGGGGTTGCCGCGACCCGAGCCCGACCCCAGTCCGCCGTCGCCCACCTGGGCACCAAAAATTTCAATCATGCCGATGACCGTGCCCAGCAAGCCCAGCAGCGGGGCGGCCGACGCGATGGTGGCCAGTGCACCCAGGTAGCGTTGCAGGCGGGCGGCCACTTCACGGCCTTTTCCCTCCAGGGCTGCACGCAAATCGGCTTCGTTGCTTTTGGGGTGGTGGCCCAGTTCGCGAAAACCGGCGGCCAGCACCTCGCCCAGGGCGGAGTTCTGGGCCAGTTGGGCCACCACGTCCGGTGCGGGCACGCGGTGGGGAGAGATGGCCATGGCCTCGTCCAGCAAGGTTGCGGGCAAAATGGCGGCCGTTTTCAGGCTGATGAAGCGTTCAATGACCAGTGCCAGGCCCAGGATGGAGCAGGCAATCAGGGGCCAAATCGGCCAGCCAGCGGCTTGTATGATGGTCAGCAAAACGGGCTCCGGGCTTGAAAAACAGCCGCAGATTATGGCCCACCCCGATGCCCTGCCGGGTGCCTTCCGGGTTCCACGCACCGCCCACATATTCTGTGGATAACTTTGTGAAGAACCGCCTCAACAACTGGCTCAAAACGGCGCCCCGCGTGGCTTTGAACAGATTGGTTAAAAATCAGGCAGTGAAAAATACTTTAAAAACAATAGCTTACAAGCGTGTGGACGTGCTACGGCTTCTGAAGCGCATCCATGCCCCGCTGACCGCCAACTGTGGACACTTGGCCCCTGGCGGGGCTTGCCTGGCTTGCATCGGGTGCTTCAAAAACGGTGGCAACACCCCGTGGAGGGGCGTATGAACGGCGCTACCCCAGGCCCTCCTGTGGCTCCGCCGATGTGGGGGGTGGGCCCCTTGATGCGGGCGGTGGCCGATGCCCTGGCCGCCCGCTTCAACCCCGTGCAGGTACGGGGCGAGATTTCGGGTTTTTCCCGGGCGGCCAGCGGCCACTGCTACTTTTCACTGAAAGACGCCGAGGGGCAAGTGCGTTGCGCCATGTTCCGCCGCGCCGCCACCGGCTTGTCGTTTGCGCCGCGCGACGGCGACCTGGTGGAGGTGCAAGGCAAGCTGGATGTGTACGGCCCGCGCGGCGATTTGCAACTGATCGTCGATGGCATGCGCCAGGCGGGGCAGGGCGGTTTGTTCGAGCAATTCATGCAACTGAAAGCCCGGCTGGAAACCCAGGGCCTGTTTGACCCCGCCCGCAAGCGGCCCTTGCCCGCCATGCCCCAGTCGCTGGGGGTGGTCACGTCATTGGGGGCGGCCGCGCTGCGCGACGTGGCCACGGCGCTGGCCCGGCGCGTGCCCCACATTCCGGTGACCGTGTTCCCGGCGGCGGTGCAAGGCGTTCAGGCCCCGGCCGAGTTGTGTGCCGCATTGCAAACCGCCTATGCCCAACACGCGGCCACGGGCCACCCTCAAGTGCTGCTGCTGGTGCGCGGCGGGGGGTCGCTGGAAGACTTGTGGGCCTTCAACAACGAGACGCTGGCCCACACCTTGGCTGCGGCCCCCATGCCGGTGGTGTGTGGCGTGGGGCACGAGACCGATTTTTCCATTGCCGACTTCGTGGCCGACCTGCGCGCACCCACCCCCACCGCCGCCGCCGAACTGTGCGCCACCGACCGGGCCGCTGCGCTGGGGGTGTTGGCCTGGTACGCCCAGCGCATGCAAGATGGCACCTGCCACCGGCTGGACACGCAGGCCCAGCGGCTGGACCGCTGGGCCCAGCGCCTGGCCCGGCCGTCTGAGCGAGTGGGGCAGCAGCAGCAGCGGTTGCTGGGGTTGACTTTCCAGTTGCGCCAATACACCTTGAAAATACTGGAGCAAAGAAGTCAATACCATAAAGCGATAGGTGCCAATTTGATTAAAAAAATGTCTCGCCATCTGGAGAGCGAGCACCAGCGCCTGGCCCGTTGCGAGGCAGCCCTGGGGGCATTGGACCCGCGCCTGGTGTTGCAGCGGGGTTACGCTTGGCTGAGCGATGCCGAGGGCCATGCCGTGACCCACGCTGCCCAGACGCACGCGGGCCAATCCTTGCGCGCCAGCCTTGCTGACGGTGAGGTCGATTTGCGCGTGGTCTGAACAAATCGCCAACGCTTTCTACAATGCGCGACGGTTCGGTTCACGCCGACACACCGCACCACCCGCTTCACACAACCCCCACGAGAGGACACCATGGAACACACCCTGCCAGCACTGCCTTACGCGATTGACGCACTGGCCCCCCACTACAGCCAGGAAACCCTGGAGTTCCACCACGGCAAGCACCACAACGCCTATGTGGTC
>CAYFFJ010000040.1:0-1418 GCA_964342395.1 uncultured Hydrogenophaga sp. | reverse complement strand
CACCGAGTTCGAAACCCTGGACTTGGAGTCCATTGTCAAGAAGTCCAGCGGCGGCATCTACAACAACGCGGCCCAGATCTGGAACCACACCTTTTTCTGGAACTGCATGAAGCCCAACGGCGGCGGTGAGCCCACCGGTGCGCTGGCCGATGCCATCAACGCCAAGTGGGGCAGCTATGCCGCGTTCAAAGAAGCCTTCGTGAAAAGCGCGGTGGGCAACTTCGGTTCCGGCTGGACCTGGTTGGTCAAAAAAGCCGACGGTTCGGTGGACCTCGTCAACACCGGCGCGGCCGGCACCCCCCTGACCACCGCCGACAAAGCCCTGTTGACCGTGGATGTGTGGGAGCACGCCTACTACATCGACTACCGCAACATGCGCCCCAAGTTCGTGGAAACCTTCCTCGACAAGTTGGTGAACTGGGGTTTTGCCGAAACCAATTTCGCCTGATCACCCGACGCCCGTCGATGAAAAAAAGACCCGGGGGGTGATGCCCCTGGGTTTTTTTTCGCCTGAACGTTGCGTGGTGGTGGGATTTTTGAGGGGGTGGAGAAAAAAAAGTCGGGTTTTCAATCAAATTTGCCACATTATGAGATTGAAGTTCAAAAAATGAAGTTTTGGTCAGAGCGCTGAAAGCAAAATCTCCAACATTCGCCTGTTCAGCTGATTCGGGTCACCGGTCAGTGGAATGTCCACAACGAACGAAGGAGTCAAACCGCATGCCAAGCACCCAGCCCACCATCATTTACACGCTGACCGACGAAGCCCCGTTGCTGGCGACCAGCGCTTTTTTGCCCATCATTCGCACGTTCACTGCCCCGGCCGGTATCCAGGTGGCCGCCAGCGACATTTCCGTGGCAGCCCGTGTGTTGGCGGCATTTCCCGAGTGCCTGACCGAAGAGCAGCGTGTGCCTGACACCTTGTCTGAGCTGGGCAAGCTGACGCTGAAAGCAGACGCCAACATCATCAAGCTGCCCAACATCAGCGCATCGGTGGGCCAGCTGGTGGCGTGCATCCGCGAGTTGCAGGCCAAGGGCTACCACATCCCTGACTACCCCGAAGACCCCAAAACGGAAGAAGACAAGGCCGTTCGCGCCCGCTATGCCAAGTGCACCGGCAGCGCCGTGAACCCCGTGCTGCGCGAAGGCAACTCCGACCGCCGCGCCCCCCGAGCCGTGAAAGAATTTGCCCGCAAAAATCCCCACTCCATGGCCGAGTGGAGCCAGGCTTCGCGCTCGCACGTGTCGCACATGCACCATGGTGACTTCTACCACGGTGAAAAGTCCATGACGCTGGACCGTGCCCGTGACGTGAAGATGGAGCTGATCACCGCCAGCGGCAAAACCGTGGTGTTGAAGCCCAAGGTTTCGCTGCTGGACCGCGAGGTCATCGACAGCATGTTCATGAGCAAGAAGGCGCT
>CAYFFJ010000039.1:0-25137 GCA_964342395.1 uncultured Hydrogenophaga sp. | reverse complement strand
AGGCGTACCCCATGCGCGACGGCATCGAGGCCATGCCCTTGCAGGTGGCCATGCAGGCGGTGGCTGCTGGGCCGGGGTGAATGCGGGTGGGTTCTTGGGGGGGGGCGATGTTAATAAAATAAATAGCTATGAATGCTTGCCAGTCAAGCGCTGCAGCACTATTTCTTTCAAAATTTGCCGCTTGTGGGTTTTGGCGTTGCTGCCCGGCGCTTGCCACCACCAGCCGTCGGCCCGCATGTGTTCGCAGGCCAGCAGCACGCGGCGGGCCACTTCCTGCATGTTGGCATCGGTGTAATTCAGGCTGAAGATGAAGCGGCCTGTGCCCACCCAGCTCAGGGCCAGCCCGGCGTCGCGCAGGTAAAACTGCAACAGCCAGTGGTAACGCGAGGGCTGGTGGTAGGTCACGGTCCAGATGCTGGACAGCGCCGCCACCCGCAGCGGCAGGTCGGCGCTGTCCAGTGCCTGGTTGAACGCGGTGGCCCGGGCTTGCCAGCGTTCGTCCAGCCCGCTGTAGAGGGCTTGCACCTCGGGGGTTTGCAGCCGGGTCAGGAAGGCGTCCATCGCGCCCATCACGTAGGGGTGGGCGTTGAAGGTGCCACGGGCAAAACAGATGTCGGCGGGGCGCTCGGGCCGGAAGCGCCGCATCAGCGCTTTTTTGCCACACACCACGCCCACGGGCAGGCCTCCCCCTAAGGTTTTGCCGTAGGTGACCATGTCGGCTGGCACGCCAAAGTATTCCTGCGCGCCGCCGGGGGCCAGGCGAAAGCCCACAAACACCTCGTCAAAAATCAGCACGATGCCGCGCTCGGTGCATACCTGGCGCAAGGCTTTGAGCCAGGCGGTGTAGGCGGCGCGGTCAAATCCGGCACTGCGGCTGCCGTCCACCAGGGTGGAGTCGCCGGGGGCGTTGCGGTTGGGGTGCAGGGCTTGCAGCGGGTTGACCAGCACACACGCGATGTTGGTGCGGGTGCGCAGCACGCGCAGCGTGTCGGCGTCCATGTCTTTCAGGGTGTAGGTTTCGCGCGGGGGCAGGGGGTTGCCGGGGCCGGGCTGCACGTCTTCCCACCAGCCGTGGTAGGCCCCGGTGAAGCGCACCAGGTGGCGTTTGCCGGTGTGGTAGCGGGCCAGGCGCACGGCCTGCATCACGGCTTCGGTGCCCGACATGTGAAAACTCACCTCGTCCAGCCCCGAAATGGCTTTCAGCCGGGCGACGTTGCGCGCCACGCTGGGGTGGTAGCCGCCCAGCACGGGGCCCAGGGCGCTGCCCTGTGCGGCACCGTCGGCCATGCAGGTTTTGTAAAAGTCCACCCCAAACACGTTCACACCGTAGGAGCCGCTCAGGTCCATGAAGCGGTTGCCGTCCAGGTCGGTCAGCTCCACGCCCTCGGCCCCGGCCCAGAACGCGCCCACGGGCAAATGCGCCCGGGCGTACTCGCTGAACTGAAAGGGCACGCGGTAGCGGCCGGTGAATTGCAGGTCTGACAGGCCCTCGCGGGCCTCGGCAGTGAGCGCCAGGGTTTGCGGTGCCGATTCGCGCAGGCGCTGAGACAGCCGCTCAAACCCCGCGCGGCGCTGGGCCGCCACCTCGGGCGGTGCGCCGTCGGCGGCGAAAAACTGGGCCTCGCCGTAGCTGTAGCCCGGTATCAGGCGGCCGATGCGTTTGGCCCACAGCGAGTGCCCGGCCAGCGACGGGTGTTTGGCTTGCGACAGTTGCAGCCGCCGCCAGCCTTTGAACATGGCATAGGGCAGGGCGGCGGCGGTTGCCAGGGGCCAGGCGGCGTTCATCACCATTTCAGCGCTCATGTCATCAGGCTTTCAAGTTGCGGTGTGAAAGTTGTATTCAATTCCTTTGACAGCCCGATGAAAAACACCCACCCCCCTGCCGCCACATCCCCGGTTCGCGTTTCGTTGAAGCAACGGCTGTTGATGCACGAAGACTTGAACTTCCTGCTCACCAACCGCGTGCCGCGCATCGCGCTCACCCACGCCATGGGCTGGTTCAGCAAATTGCAAAGCCCGCTGCTGGCGCGGTTGTCGATTGCGGTGTGGCGCTGGTTCACCCCGCTGGACCTGAGCGAGGCCGAACACACCCACTTCAACAGCCTGCATGACTGCTTCACCCGCCGCCTGAAGGACGGTGCCCGCCCGTTTGATGCCTGCGAAGACGTGGTGTGTTCGCCCAGCGACGGCATCGTGGGGGCGTGTGGCCGCATCGAGGGCACGCGGGTGTGGCAGGCCAAAGGCTTTCCGTACACCTTGCAAGCCCTGTTGGGCTCCGAGGCGCTGGCGCAGCGCTATGCCAACGGCCACTACGTGACGCTGCGGCTCACGTCGGCCATGTACCACCGCTTCCACGCCCCGGCCGACCTGACGGTGGACCGGGTGACCTACATCAGCGGCGACACCTGGAACGTCAACCCCATCGCGCTCAAGCGGGTGGAACGCCTGTTTTGCAAGAACGAGCGCGCGGTGATCGAGGCCCGCCTGGCCCGCAGCAACGCGCCCGTGGCCCTGGTGCCTGTGGCGGCCATTCTGGTGGCCAGCATCCGCTTGCATTGCATCGACGTGCTGCTGCACCTGCGTTACCGGGGCCCCAACGCCATGCCCTGCCAGGCGCAGGCGAACAAGGGCGACGAACTGGGTTGGTTCGAGCACGGCTCCACGATCATCATGCTGGTGCCCGATGGGTATGCGTTGGCCCCGGGCTTGGGGCAGGGCGCGGGGGTGCGGGCCGGGCAGGCCCTGTGGGTGGCAGCGGGCCAGGCACCCTGGCCGCAGCCATGAGCCGCCCCTTGCCGTCGGCATCCCGGTATGCCTCGCTGCGCCTGGCGCGGCGTTTTCGCCACGCCCTGCAGCACGCGCAGCGCACCGGTGCCACGGGGCTGACGCTGCGCGACCTGGTGGCCCTGCACGGCCAGGCGTCCATTGCCACCTTGCTGCTGCTGTATGCGGTGTTTTGCCTGCTGCCCGTGGGGGGCGTGGGCAACGTGTTTGGCGTGGCCTTGTGGCTGTTGTCGTGGCACTGGGCCCAAGGCAAGACTGACGTGAGCTTGCCCGCTCGTGTGGCGGGCATGCGGCTGAATGCCCGCTGGAGCACCTGGACGCTCAAGGCGCTGGCGTATGGCTACCGGCGCGCCGCCCGCTGGCTGCGCCCCCGGTGGCGGGGCATGCAGGCGGGGTGGACGCACCCCTGGTGGGCCGGGTGGATTGCGGTGCAAGCCGGGGTGATTTTTTTGCCCGTGCCGCTGGGCAACACCCTGCCCGCGTTCAGCCTGATGGCGCTGGGCCTGGGGCGCCTGCTGGAAGACGGGGTGATGCACCTGGCCTCGCTGGTGGTGGGGGTGCTGGGGCTGGTGTACATGGTCGGGCTGGGCCGCGTGACCTGGCAGCTGTGCCTGGACGCATGGGGGCACCTGGGGGGCTGGCTGGGTTGAGGGTGGGTGTCACCGGGTTTTCACACGGTTTGCATACAGTGGTCACGCACTTGCCAACCCCTTCAGTTCCCCCTGCGCACCATGAGCCCAAAGCCCCTCCGCCCCATCGGCCAACTGCTGCTGTGGGCCACGTTGACCGTGTGGCTGGCCGCCTGCTCGCCCCGCCAGTTGCTGGTGCAGGGCGTGGCCGCCGAACTCGCCAGCCAAGGCGCTGCCGACGAGGAAGACCTGGGCTTGGCGCGCGACGCCAGCCCTTTCTATTTGAAGTTGTCTGAGTCGCTGCTGCGCGAAACCCCGGGCAACGCCGCGCTGGCGCTGGCCGTGGCCAGTGGCTTCACCCAATACACCTACGCCTTTGTGGCGTTTGAGGCCGAGCGCCTGGCCGCCACCGACGCCAAAGCCGCCCACGCGCTGAACGAACGCGCCCGCCGCCTGTATTGGCGTGCGCACCGCCACGCCATGGCCGCCCTGAAGTCGTCGCCCCAACACGTGGGCTTGGCCTATTGGGCGGCAGCGTCCTGGGGGGCTTACATCGCCTTGTCCAAAGACGACCCCGACGCCGTGGCCGACTTGCCCGCCGTGGTGCAACTGGCCACCCAAGCCTGGGCCGCCGAGCCCACGCATGGCAAGGGCGCACTCGCCAGCCTGATGGGCACGCTGGAGGCGGCCCGCCCCGGGGGCTCACCCGCAGTGGCCTCCCGCTATTTCGACCAGGCCATTGCGCTGGGCGAGGGCCTGGTCGCAGGCCCTTATGTGGCCAAGGCAGAAGCCATTGCACAGTCCGCCGGTGACCGCGCCGCGTTCGAGCAACTGCTGCACCAGGCCCTGGCCGCCAGCGCGGCACGGCGCGACATGCCCAACCAAATCATGCAAGCCCGCGCCGTGTGGCTGCTGGGCATGGCCGACGACCTGTTCTGATTTTCTGACTGTTTCACCATGACTTCACCTTCGGTTTCCCCCGCCCGCCGCCACCTGTTGGGCGGCGTGCTTATGGCCTGTACCGCGCTGGCCTGGTGCCTGCCTGCGGCCGCCAACGACAAGCCTTTGCAACCGCTGCAACATTTGCGTATCGGCACGCTGGTGCCCAAAAACTCGCTCTACCACCGCCAGTTGATGGACATCGGGGAAACCTGGCGCACGGCCCAGGGCGGCAACGCCAAGTACCTGGTGTACACCGACGGCAGTCAGGGGGGCGAGGCCGAAATGGCGCGGCGCATGCGCATCGGGCAGTTGCAGGGGGCCTTGTTGTCGGTGGTGGGGCTGCGCGAAATAGAGCCCTCCATTTCGGCCTTGCAGGTCATGCCCCTGCTGTTCAAAAACTGGGAAGAGGTGGACCATGTGCGCGACAAAATGCGCGCGGGCATGGAGAAAAAATTCCGCGACAAAGGCTTCGTGGTGCTGGCCTGGGGCGATGCAGGCTGGGTGCGGTTTTTCTCGAAAGACCCGGCCGTGCGGCCCGACGATTACAAAAGAATGAAGTTCTTCGCCTGGGGCTCGGAGCCCGAGCAACAGGCCATCATGAAAAGCCTGGGCTACACCCCCGTGCCCCTGGAGACGGCCGATGTGTTGCCCGCCATCCAGACCGGCATGATCAACGTGGTGCCTGCCACCCCGTATTTCGCGCTGGCCACGCAGGTGTACAACACCGCGCCCCACATGCTGGAGATCAACTGGGCCCCCATCGTGGGGGCGTTTGTCATCACCCAAAAGGCCTGGGACGCCATGGGCCCCGAGGTGCAAAAGGCGGTGGTGGCCAGCAGCGACAAGGCCGGGGTGCTGATCCGCGCCAAGGCCCGCCAGGAGGTGGACGACGCGGTGGACGCCATGAAAAAACGCGGCCTCACCGTGCACAAACCCACCGCCGAACAAATGCGCGAATGGGAAGACCTGGCCACCCAGCTCTACCCCCGCATCCGGGGCACCATGGTGCCCGCCGACACCTTCGACGAGGTGTTCACCCACCTGAAGGCCTACCGGGCCACCCAAGGCAAACCGAAGTGAGGGCCTGTTCGTGAAAGCACGTGTGGGGGCAGCGCTGCGCCACCTGGCGCAGTGGGACGACGCGTTGGCCGCCGGGGCTTTGTGGCTCATGGTGGGCGTGTCGCTGGTGGAAATGGCCATGCGCCCCCTCATGGGCCGTGGCGTGGAAAACGCCTCCATCCTGGTGCAGCACCTGGGGCTGGTGTTGGCCATGGCGGGGGCGCTGGCGGCCGAGCGGCACGGCCACCTGTCCACGCTGGGCGGTGTGGGGGCGGGGGCTTTGCCGGGCTCGCCGCGTGCGTGGGGCTTGCATGCGTTCGGCAATGGCAGTGCGGCGGCGGTGTGCGGGGCATTGGCCTGGGCCAGCGCCCACCTGGTGGCCACCGAAATGGACACCGGCCACCTGCTGGCCTATGGCGTGCCCGTGTGGTGGGTGCAAGCCGCCATGCCGGTGGGGTTTGCCCTGCTGGGCTTGAAGCTGGGGGCCCGCTGTGCGCCGTCGCGGTGGGGCAAAACGGTGTGGGGCCTGGTGCTGCCAGTTGTGGGGGCGTGGGTGGCCCATGCCGGGGAAGGCAGCGCACTGCCTTTGTGGCCGGTGGCGGTGTGGCTGGTGGCCATGCTGGCGGCGGGTGCCCCGGTGTTTGCCGCGCTGGGGGCTTTGGCGCTGGCCTTGTTCTGGCACGACGGCCTGCCCCTGGCCTCGGTCGCGTTGTCGCACTACCAGATCACGGTCAACCCTTCATTGCCCGCGCTGCCTTTGTTCACCTTGGCGGGGCTGGTGTTTGCGCGCACGGGTGCGGCGCAGCGCATTGGGCACCTGTTTGTGGCCCTGCTGGGCGGTGGGGTGTGGGGCACGGTGCTGGCCACGGCGGTGCTGTGTTCGTTTTTCACGGCGTTCACCGGCGGCAGCGGCGTGACCATTCTGGCGCTGGGGGGCTTGCTGCTGCCCCTGCTGCGCAACGCGGGCTACCCCGAGCAGCGGGGCATCAGCCTGGTGACCAGCGCCAGTGCGCTGGGGGTGCTGCTGGCCCCTTCCGTGCCGCTGATCATGTACGCCATCATCGCCCGCGTGCCCATCAACACCATGTTCCTGGCCGGGCTGGTGCCCGCCGCCGTGATGGTGCTCAGCCTGCTGGCCTTCGGGGGTTATTTGCGGCGTGTGCCGCCCTTGGCCGGTGGGGCCCCGCAGCCGCCCGACCTGCGTGTGGCGCTGAAGGCCGCCTGGGCGGCCAAGTGGGAAATGCTGGCCCCGGTGGTGGCCATCGGTTCGCTGGTGAGCGGGGTGGCCACGCCCACCGAAAGCGCGGCGCTCACCGCCGCTTACGCCATCGCCACCCAGGCGTGGGCGCACCGCGAACTGCCCTGGGCCAAGCTGCGGGCTTGCCTGGGCGAGTCGGCGCAAATCATTGGGGGCGTGCTGGTGATTTTGGGCATGGCCCTGGGGCTGACCAACTACCTGATTGACGCGGGCATTCCCGACGCGGCCATTGAAGCGGTGCAAAGCGTCATACCCAACCAGGCGCTGTTTTTGCTGGCGCTGGTGGTGTTTCTGCTGCTGGCCGGGGCGTTGATGGAAATTTACGCCGCCATCGTGGTGCTGGTGCCTTTGTTGCTGCCCGTGGCGCAAAGCTACGGGGTGGGTCCGGTGCACTTCGGCATCATTTTCCTGGCGGCCATGGAAATGGGGTTTCTGTGCCCCCCGGCGGGCATGAACATTTACTTTGCCTCGGCCCTGTTTGGCAAACCCATCCGCTACGTGGCGGCGTCGGTGTTGCCCGCGCTGGGGGCCATTTTGCTGGGCACGCTGGCCATTGCCCTGTGGCCGGGTGTGGCCACCGGGCTGCCGTCCTGGCTGGGCGCGCCGGGCTGAAGGGCCGTGTAGGGGGACTCAGGCGGCGTGCAGCCGCTCGTGCAGGGCCACCAGGGCCTGGGTGATTTTGTGCTGCGGGTCCAGGTGCACCATGGGCTGGCACGCCTCGTGCGACTCGCGAATCTTCACCGACGACGGCAGGTAAGGCTGCAGCACCGGCAGGCCTTCGGCAATCAGCTCGGCCACCATGCGCTGGGGCAGGTTGGCGCGGGGCTGAAACTGGTTCACCACAATGCCTTTCACGGTCAGGTCGGGGTTGTGGTCGGCCCGGATTTCCTGCACGTTGTCCATCAGGCCATACAGGGCCTGGCGCGAAAAGCTGTCGCAATCAAACGGAATCAGGCAGCCCGATGCGCCGATCAGCGCCGCCCGCGTGTAGAAGTTCAGCGCCGGGGCGGTGTCGATGTAGATGCGGTCGTAGGTCTCGCCCAGTTGCACCAGCGCCTCTCGCAGCTTGTAAATTTTCTGGCGCGACTCCAGCTTCACCTGCAACTCGTTCAGCGCCGGGCTGGAGGCCATCAGGTCCAGGCCGGGGAATGGGGTGGGCACCACAAAGCTGCTGGCCGCCTCGGTCTTGAAGCTGTAGCTCAGCGTTTGCTCGAAAAAATCGGCCACGTTCGGGCGGGGGGCGGTGTGTGTGCCCAGCAGGTAGCTGCTGGAGTTGCCTTGCGGGTCCAGGTCAATGACCAGTGTGCGCACGCCCTGGTGGGCGCCAATGGCCGCCAGGTTGCAGGTGATGGTCGATTTGCCAACACCACCTTTCTGGTTGAACACAACAATGGGCATGAGGGCTTTCCTTCTCGATGTCAATGGCTGTGGACTTTGCCACACAATGCGCCGCCCCTTCAGCTTCTGACGCACGCCCATGTCCCTCCCGCCCTTGCCCCACCACCCCTTGTGTTTGCAGCCCCAAGGCCCGGACGTGTGCCGGGTGCTCAGCGCGCAGGGCGTGTGTGTGGGCCACTTCAAACGCATACAAGGCATGTGGAAGTTCAAAGCCCTGGGCCAGGACGCCGATGGCCACACCGTGCCCGGTGGCGGGCCACTGACCCACTGCCACAACACGCTGCTGGCCGACCTGAACGAAGACGCGGTCAACGCCGCGCTGCGGTAGCCGCTGTCACGGTCTCGGTGGCCAGGGCGCGGTTAAGCTGGTTGCATGGCTTTCTCTCACATCGCCCCCGGGCTCATTGCCCTGCACAGCAACCGCGCCGAATCTCTGGCCGAGGCCGTGGTGGCCTGGCTGCAGCGCCACCCGCTGGACCCGCTGGAGCCCGAAACCCTGCTGGTGCAAAGCAACGGCGTGGCCGAGTGGCTGAAGATGCAACTGGCCACCGCCCTGGGTGTGACCGCCGCCACCCGTGTGGAGCTGCCCGCCCGCTTTTTGTGGCGCACCTACCGCCAGGTGCTGGGGGCACACACCGTGCCGCCCGATTCCCCGCTGGACAAACTGCCCCTCGCCTGGCGGCTGATGCAGCACCTGCCCACCCTGCTGGCTGAGCCCGCCCTGGCCCCCGTGGCCCACTACCTGCGCCAGCCCGGGGTCGACCGGCTGTTGCAACTGTCCACCCACCTGGCCGACCTGTTCGACCAGTACCAGGTGCACCGGCCCGACTGGCTCGATGCGTGGGCCAGCGGCCTTGACCACTTGCCCAGTCCGCATGGCGCTGCACTGGCCCTGCCGCCGGGTGCCGAGTGGCAACCGGTGTTGTGGCGCGCGTTGCTGGCCGGTTTGTCGCCCGAGCAGCGGCAGGCCACCCGCCCCCAGTTGCACCAGCGCGTGCTCGCGGCACTGGCCCAGGCCCAGCCCGGCAGCCTGCCCGTGGCGCGCCGGGTGGTGGTGTTTGGCATGGCGCAACTGCCCGGCAGCACCTTGGCCTTGTTGGCGGCGTTGGCCCCCCACACCCAGGTGCTGCTGGCCGTGCCCAACCCCTGCCGCTTCCATTGGGCCGACACGCTGGCCGGGCGCGAGCTGTTGCAGGCCCAGCGCCACCGCCTGCCCCTGAAAAACGGCGTGTCGCTGGCCCAGGTGCCGCTGGACGACATGCACGCCCACGGCCACCCGCTGCTGAGTGCCTGGGGCCAGCAAAGCCGCGACTTCATCCGCCAGCTCGACGCGTTTGACGACGCCGAAGCCACACGCCAGCGGTTTGCGCTGCCGCGCATCGACCTGTTTGACGACGGCCCGCCCACCGAAGGCCGCTGGCTGGAGCAGGTGCAGCACCACATCCGCGACCTGGTGCCCCCCGCCGAGTCCACCCCCGCGCCGCTTGCCGCCACCGACCGCTCCCTCGTGTTCCACGCCGCCCACAGCCCCGTGCGCGAGCTGGAGGTGCTGCACGACCAGTTGCTGGCCCTGCTGGGCGGCCCGCAGCGGCTGCCGGGCTTGAGTCCGCGCCAGATCGTGGTGATGGTGCCCGGCATCGATGCGGTGGCCCCCGCCATCCGCGCCGTGTTCGGGCAATACCCCGCCCACGACCCGCGCCACATCCCGTTTGACATTGCCGACCTCGATGCCCGCGACCACAGCCCCCTGATGGCTGCCACCCACTGGCTGCTCAGCCTGCCGCGCCAGCGCGCCACCCACAGCGAGCTGGCCGACCTGTTGGCCGTGCCCGCCGTGGCCGCCCGCTTCTGTGTGGCCGAAGACCAACTGCCCACCCTGCTGCACTGGATGGCCGGTGCCGGTGTGCGCTGGGGGCTCAACGCCGACCATCGCAGCCGCCTGGGGCTGGACGCCTGCGGCCCCCAGAACACCGCCTGGTTTGGCCTGCAACGCCTGTTGCAAGGCCACCTGCTGGGCGACACCCCCGTGCCGCCCACCGCTGCCGTGTCGCCTTATGCCGAGGTGGCCGGGCTCGATGCCGCCGTGGTGGGCAGCCTGGCCCATGTGCTCGATGCCCTCACGCATTGGCACCAGCAGGCCGCCCAGCCCGCCACCCCCGCCGAATGGGGCGTGCGCGGACAGGCCCTGCTGGCCCGCTTTTTCAAAGCCACCGACGACACCGAGCGCCTCACCCTCTCGGCCCTGGCCGACGCGCTGTCGGCCTGGCTGGCCGCGTGTGAGCTGGCCGGGTTCGAGCAGCCCGTGCCCTGGGAGGTGGCCACCCAGGCGTGGCTCGACGCCCTGCAAACCCCCACGCTGGAGCGCCGCTTCCAGGCCGGGGGCGTGACGTTTTGCACCCTCATGCCCATGCGCGCCGTGCCCTTTGAGGTGGTGTGCCTGCTGGGCATGAACGACGGCGACTACCCCCGCCCCGCCACCCGCAGTGACTTTGACCTGATGGGCCTGCCCGGCCAGCAGCGCCCCGGCGACCGCTCGCGCCGCTGGGACGACCGCCAGCTCATGCTCGAAGCCCTGCTGTCGGCCCGCCAGGTGCTGTATGTCAGCTGGTGCGGGCGCAGCGTGCGCGACCACAGCGCACAAGCCCCTTCGGTGCTGGTGTCGCAGCTGCGCGACCACCTGGCCGCCGTGTGGGGCCAGGCCGCGGTGGACGAGCGCACCACCGAACACCCGCTGCAACCCTTCAGCCGCCGCTACTTCCCCGGCCCTGACAGTCAAGACACCCAGTCCCTGTTCACCCATGCCCGCGAATGGCGTGCCGCCCACAGCACCGAACACGGTGCCACGGTGCACACCGCAATGGAGGAGGGTGCACCGCCGCCCTTTGTGCCCGACCCCGCGCTGCCCCTGACGCTGGACGGCCTCACCCACTTCCTGCGCAACCCCGTGAAGGCGTTTTTCCGCCACCGGCTGCAGGTGGTGTTTGCGCCCGACGACGAAGAGGCGTGGGACGACGAAAGCTTCGGCCTCACCGGGCTGGAAGCCCACCGCCTGCGCCAAACCCTGCTGGACGCCCTGCCGTCCGACACGCCAGTGGCTGACCTGCCAGCTGGTGTGTCCGTTTCTGTGGCCCTGGCCGTGGCCCGTGTGCGCCAGGCCGGCCAGTTGCCCCTGGGGGTGGCCGGGCGCGTGTGGGCGCAAGCCTTGGCCGATCAGTTGGTGGCCATGCAACTGGCATGGGGCGAGGCGTGTGCCCGTTTCCCCCTGCCTGCCGAGCGCCACGCCGTGTCTGTCAGCCTGCCGCACCCCGAGGTGACCGGTGCCCACCTGGTGCTGGAAGACTGGTTGGACCCATTGCGCCAGCCCGACGAAGCACCGCCCGCCCTGGTGTGGTTGGCACGCGAACCCGGTGCCCTGCTGCAAAAAAGCACGTCCCCCACCGCGCCACCCAAAGCCCAGCCCCACAAACTGCTGGCCGCGTGGGTGCGGTGCCTGGCCGCTGCCGCCAGCGGTGTGGCGGCACACGGCGTGCTGGTGGGGCAAGACGCCACCCTCACCCTGGCCCCACCCCCGCCCGACGAAGCACGCGCCACCCTGGAAACGCTGTTGGCCGTGTGGCAACAAGGCATGACCGCGCCCCTGCCCCTGCCCCTGAAAACCGCCATCGCCTGGGCGCAACACCCGGCCGATGCCGCCAAAAAAGCCCGCACCGCCTACGAGGGCGGCCCAAACGCCAACCAAAGCGCCAGCGCCGAAAGCGACGAGCCCTGCCTGGCCCGCGTCTACCCCCGCTTTGCCGACCTGCTGGCCGATGGCCGCCTGCCCACCCTGGCGGCCCAGGTGCACCAGCCCCTGCTCGACTGGGTGAAACACCACGTCACCATTGCCCGCCACCCCGTGCCCGATGGGGTGGACCTGTTTGCCGACCCTGACACGGGTGCCGACGCATGACCGACTCAACCCAAGTCCCAGCCCCACCCCCACCCCAGCCCCTGGATGCGCTGCGTTTTCCGCTGCGCGGCAGCCACCTGATCGAAGCCAGCGCAGGCACCGGCAAAACCTGGACCATTGCCGCCCTGTGTGTGCGCCTGGTGCTGGGCCACGGCGGGCCCAACGCCTTTGTCCGCCCGCTGGTGCCGGCCGACGTGCTGGTCATGACCTTCACCCGTGCCGCCACCCGCGAGTTGTCCGACCGCATCCGCGCCCGTCTGGTGCAGGCCGCCCGGTGCTTCCGGGGCGAGCCCACCGACGAAGCCCCCGACCCGTTCCTGTTGAGCCTGCTGGCCGATTACCCCGCAGGCCCCGAGCGCCAGCACGCCGCCTGGCGGCTGGCCACCGCCGCCGAGGCCATGGACGAAGCGGCTGTGTTCACCATCGACGCCTGGTGCCAGCGCGTGCTGCGCGAACACGCCTTCGACAGCGGCAGCCTGTTTGACGAAGCCCTGGTGGCCAGCGAACAGGCCTTGCGCCTGCAGGCCGCGCAAGACTTTTGGCGCCAGGCCACCTACCCGCTGGCCGAGGCCGACTGGCGGCAGGTGCACGCCGTGTGGCCCGGCATCGACCGTTTCGTGGCCGACATGGCGGCCCTGGCCGAGCGCGACATCCCCAGCGCACAGCGCTGGCACGGCATGGCCTTGGGCCGCGTGTTGGCCACCACGACCGCCGAGCGCCAGCTGGGCCTGCAAGCCCTGCGCGACAGCTGGGTGCCCCGCGTGGCCGCGCTGCAAACCTGGTTTGACGCCCAAACCACCACCCACAAAGCCGAGTGGGACGGCAGGAGGCTGAGCAAAACGCATGGGCAAAACTGGCTCAATGCCTTGACCCGCTGGGCCCATGTCACAGACCCCACCCAAACCGACGTACCCGACGAGCCCGACCTCAAAACCGGCTGGCAACGCTTCACCCCCAATGGCCTGGCCGATGCCCGCAAACCCGGCAGCCCCGAGTGGCGGGTGCCACCCGACATCCACGCCCTGGCCGCGCTGCCAGCCGAGCTGGCGCGCCTGCCCACCGTGGCCGCCGCGCTGCGGGGCCATGCCGCGTTGGCCGTGGGCGAGCGTGTGGCCTTGCTCAAAGCCCAGGCGGGCAGCTTCGGGTTTCAAGACATGCTGCGGCGGCTCGACGCCGCCCTGGGCAGCGAACGCGGCCCCGCCTTGCGCGAACGCATCCTGGCCCGTTACCCCGTGGCCATGGTGGACGAGTTTCAAGACACCTCACCGCTGCAATACCGCATCTTTGACCGCCTTTACCGCACGGCAGACAACGTGCCAGACGGCGACACCGGCAGCGCCTTGCTGCTGATTGGCGACCCCAAACAGTCCATCTACGGCTTTCGCGGGGCCGACATCCACAGCTACCTGCGCGCCCGCGCGGCCACCGCCGGGCGGCACCACGTGCTGGGCACCAACCGCCGCTCCACCCACGCCATGGTGCAGGCCGTCAACGGCTGGTTCGCGCTGGCCGAGCGGCGCGACAGCGTGGATGTGGGGTTGGGCGGTGGCGGCGCGTTCATGTTCCGCCAGGGCACAGACGACCCCATGCCCTTCCTGCCCGTGGCCGCCCACGGTCGGGCCGAAACCCTGGTCACAGCCACCGGCCCCGTGCCCGCCCTCACGGTGGTGCACAGCCTGGACGAGGCCCGCAGCCAGGAAGACCACCGCACCGCCTTCGCCCAGCGCTGCGCCGAGCAAATCGTGGCCTGGCTGAACGACCCCGCCGCCGGTTTTGACACGCCGGGCCAACTCCGCCAACCCCTGCGCCCCGCCGACATTGCCGTGCTGGTGCGCACCGGCACCGAGGCCGACGCCGTGCGCCACGCCCTGGCCCTGCGGCAGGTGCCGTCGGTGTATTTGTCCGACAAAGATTCGGTGTTCCGCAGCCCCGAAGCGCGTGACCTGGTGCACTGGCTCACGGCGGTCAGCCAGCCGCAGAACGTGCGCGCCGCCCGCGCCGGGCTGGCCACCGGCCTGTTGGGCCTGAGCCTGCCCACCCTGGCCGAGCTGGCCACCCGCGACGAGGCGCTGGACGCCCAGCTCGACACCCTGCGCCAGCTGCACCGCGTGTGGCTCACCCGGGGCGTGCTGGCCATGCTGCGCCGCACCCTGCACGTGTATGGCCTGCCTGCCCGCTGGCTGGCGCAGCCGCTGGGCGAGCGCCGACTGACCAACCTGCTGCACCTGGCCGAGCTGCTGCAAACCGCCAGTGACACCCAAGGGGCAGGCAGCGAGGGCCAACACGCCCTCATCCGCTGGCTGGCCACCCAAACCACCGACGACGCCCCCCCCGCAGACGACCAACTGGTGCGCCTGGAAAGCGATGCCGACCTGGTGAAGGTGGTCACCGTCCACAAAAGCAAGGGCCTGGAATACCCCGTGGTGTGCTTGCCCTTTGCCACCCACCACCGGGAGGTGGTGGCCAAAGGCCTCACCCACGTCACCCTGCCCGGTGACGGCCCGCAGGCCGAGCGCGAAGTGGTTCTGCAATTTGGTAGCGAAGAAGTCAATACAGTCGAGCGCGAGAGGCTCAAAGAAGACACAAGGCTGCTTTACGTGGCCCTCACCCGCGCCCGCCACGCCGTGTGGCTGGGGTTTGCCGCCGTGCGCACCGGCAACAGCGATGCCTGCCGCACCCACCTCAGCGCCGCCGGGTGCCTCACCGCCGGGCCAGAGCAGCGGGAAGCCGCCGACTGGCTGGGCCCCTTGCAAGCCCTGGCGCATGCCTTGGCCAGCGCCACACCCCCAGCGCCACTTGACGCCCCAGGGTCACAGCCCACCGCGGCGCTGGTGGAAGCGGCGCCGGTGGACGCCCACTTTCCCGTCACCCCCCTGCGCCCCCACACCGCCCCGCCGCCGCTGGGCGAGGCCGCGCCCGCCCCCCAGCCCTTCGAAACAGACTGGGGCGTGGGCAGCTTTTCCGCTTTGGTGCGTGATTTGGCTGCTGTCACGCTGAGCCCAGCCAGCCTCCCGGCCCTGGCCCCGTTTGCCCAACCCCGCCCCGCCGACGATGAGCCCGCCGATGCATCCCCGGCCGCCCCGGCGGTACCCGGTGCCCCCCCTGTCTCAGGCGCACCCGCCGCCCCCTGGCACCGCTTCGTGCGCGGCGCGGTGGCGGGCAACTTTTTGCACGAGCAACTGGAGTGGCTGGCCGGTGAAGGTTTTGCCCTGGCCACCCAGCCCGCGCTGGCCGAGCGCCTGCGCCGCCGCTGCGAACGCAGCCCCTACGCCCTTCAAGCCGACGATGTGGTGGCCTGGCTCACCGCGCTGGTGCAAACCCCGCTGCCCCACCTCGACGCCCGGCTGGACGGCATCACCACCTGCCTGCCCGAAATGGCCTTTTGGCTGCCGGTGGACCACCTGAGCGCCCACACCATCGACACCCTGTGCCAGCAGCACCTGCTGCCCGGCGTGCCCCGCCCACCGCTGCCCAAGCGCCAGCTGCACGGCATGCTGATGGGCTTTGCCGACCTGGTGTTTGAGCACGGCGGGCGCTACTGGGTGCTGGACCACAAAAGCAACCACCTCGGTCCCGACGGCACGGCCTACACGGCAGAGGCCCTGGCCCACGCCATGGCCCACCACCGCTACGACGTGCAAGCTGCCCTCTACCTGCTGGCCCTGCACCGCCTGCTGGCCGTGCGCCTGGGGGACCACTACGACCCCGAACAGCACCTGGGCGGCGCGGTCTACCTGTTC
Source organism: uncultured Hydrogenophaga sp. (assembly GCA_964342395.1). Taxonomy (GTDB): domain Bacteria; phylum Pseudomonadota; class Gammaproteobacteria; order Burkholderiales; family Burkholderiaceae_C; genus UBA2334. The sequence continues at coordinate 9,378 of CAYFFJ010000039.1, read as the reverse complement.
CTGCGCGGCATCGACGGCCCCACCCAAGGCGTGCACTGGGTGCCCCCCAGCCTGCCGCTGCTGACCGCGCTGGACGCGGCGCTGCCTGTTGGGGCGGGGGTGTGATGAATTTCAAGCTTTTTATGCCTCAAGCGCTTGTCTGTATTGCATTTGTTGCTATTTATTTTTAATCTGTGGCGCGCTTGGGTGCCCTTGATAATCAGAACCAAAAAATGTTTGAAGTCCAGTGGAGGTTTGAATGAAAAAACGCGTCATCAACGTTCAGGGCGCTGACGTGGCCGTCGTTTCCCGCGAAGGGCAGGACTACATCTCGCTGACCGACATGCTGAAAGCCAAGGACGGTGATTTTTTCATCTCGGACTGGCTGCGCAATCGCAACACCGTGGAGTTTTTGGGCATTTGGGAGTCGGTCTACAACCCCGCTTTTAACTATGGCGAATTCGCCACAATTAAAAGCCAGGCGGGTTTGAACAGCTACAAACTGAGTGTGAAGGAGTGGGTCGAAAAAACCAACGCCATCGGTTTGCGTGCCACGGCTGGACGGTACGGCGGCACCTACGCCCACAAGGACATCGCGTTCGAGTTCGGCATGTGGATCAGTGCCGAATTCAAGATCTACCTCATCAAAGAGTTCCAGCGCCTCAAGGACGAAGAGTCCCGCGGCACGGCCTTGGAGTGGAGTTTTCAGCGCACCTTGTCCAAGGTGAACTACAAAATCCACACCGATGCCATCAAAGAACACCTGATCCCACCGCGCCTCACCGCTGCACAGACGGGCATCATTTACGCCAGCGAGGCCGACTTGCTCAACGTTGCCCTGTTTGGCCTCACCGCCGCCCAGTGGCGGCAGGCCAACCCCCACTTGAGCGGCAACATGCGCGATGCCGCCACGCTGGAGCAACTGGTGGTGCTGTCCAATCTGGAGAGCATCAACGCGGTGCTGATTCACCAAGGTTTGGCCGCGCCTGAACGGCTGGCGCAGTTGAACGCGATTGCCATCACGCAGATGCGTTCGCTGGTGGGTGTGAATATGTTGACTCTGAACCCGTTGCTTGGGGCCAGCACGCCAACAAAGATCGCGAAATGACGAAACCCTGGAAATACCTGCTGGTGCCGCACGATGCGGTGACGGCAGGCAAGCGCATCAACGATTACCTTGCGTTTTGCGTTTAATTTTTCAAGCTTTTTATGCCTATGGCGCTTGACTGTATTGGTTTTTAAGCTATTGAATCATGATCGAAACCACCCCCGGCACCCTCTCTGCGCTCACCGCGTGGAGCGAGGCGGGCCTGTTGCGCCGCCTGGACAGCGCGCTGGCCGCCCACCTGCTCACGCTCGACCCGGCGGCCAGCCCTGCGCTGCTGGTCAGCGTGGCGCTGTTGTCGCACCTGGAAGGGCGGGGGCACACCTGCTTGCCTGTGGCGGCCTTGGCCGCGCAGCCGTTGGCCGTGCTGGGCTGGCCCGCCGCGCACCACGACGCCGTGTGGGCGCTGTGGGCCACCTTGCCGCCTGACCCGGTCGCGTGGCTGCGTGCCTTGCGCACCAGCCCCACGGTGGGTGATGTCACCACGGCCACCACGCCCGGCGGCCACACGCCGCTGGTGCTGGGGGGCAGCGCCGAGGCCCCGCTGCTGTACCTGCGGCGCTACTTTGGGTACGAAAGCGGCGTGGCCACCCAGGTGGCCGCCCGCGCGGCCCAGCCCTTTGCGGTGGACACAGCGCTGGCACGCCATTGGCTGGACAAGTTGTTCGATGCCCCCACACCGCCAGCCGCTGCCGGTGCGTCCCCGCCGGGGCCCGATTGGCAAAAGCTGGCCTGTGCGCTGGCGCTGCGCGCGGGGCTCACCGTCATCACCGGCGGGCCGGGCACTGGCAAAACCTACACCGCCGCCCGCCTGCTGGCCCTGTTGTTTGCTTTTGCCCCCGAGCCCGACCGCCTGCGCGTGGCCCTGGCCGCACCCACCGGCAAAGCGGCGGCGCGGCTGCGGCAATCCATCGAGGGGTCGCTGAACGACTTGGGGGCCCGGCTGGGTTCCGCCGACAACGGGGGGCTTGACCTGGCCCGCCTCACCCGCCGCATGGGCCCCGCCCGCACGCTGCACGGCCTGCTGGGCGCACGGCCCGGCACGCGCCAGCTGCGCCACCACGCGGGCAACCCGCTGAACGTGGACGTGCTGCTGGTGGATGAAGCCTCCATGGTCCACCTGGAAATGGTGGCCGCGCTGCTGGCCGCCTTGCCGCCGCAAGCCCGTGTGGTGCTGCTGGGCGACAAAGACCAACTCGCCTCCGTCGAGGCCGGTGCCGTGCTGGGCGACCTGTGCCAGCACGCGGCCTTGGGGGCCTACAGCGAAGCCACCCGCGCCTACGCCCAGGCCGTGGCCGGGGTGGATGTGCCCCCCGCGTTTTGGGCCGACCCCGCCCCCCCGCCCCCCCCGCTGGCCCAGCAAATCGCCATGCTGCGCGAAAGCCGCCGCTTCGGCGGCCCCATCGGCCAACTGGCACTGGCCGTGAACGCGGGCGACCCAGCGGTGGCCGAACACCTGCTGGCCCACGCGCCCGCAGGTGGCCCGCTGCGGCGGCTGGCCAGTGCCACGCCCGACGCTTTGCTGGCCGCTTGCGTCAACACCCAACCCGATGCGCCCGCCAGCCACGCCGGGTATTTGCAGGCCATTGGCCAACGCCCGCCCCAAGCCTTGGCCGAGCCAGAGGCCCACGCCGCCTGGGTGGTGGGCGTGCTGACCGCGTTCGAGCGTTTTCGCGTGTTGTGTGCCGTGCACGAGGGACCCTGGGGCACCCAGGCGCTCAACACCGCCATCACCCAGGCACTGGCTGGAGCCGGGTTGTTGCAGCCCTCGGGTGCGTGGTACGCCGGGCGGCCCGTCATGGTCACGCGCAACGACCCGGCCTTGGGCGTGTTCAACGGCGACGTGGGCGTGGCCTTGCCCGCCCTCGGGGGTGGGCTGCGCGTGTGGTTTTTGGACGGCGACGCCCTGCGCTCGGTGGGCGTGGCCCGGCTGGCCGAGGTGGAAACCGCCTTTGCCATGACCGTGCACAAAAGCCAGGGCAGCGAATTCACCCACACCGCGCTGGTGTTGCCGCCCTCGGGCGGCGAGGTGTTGACCCGCGAGCTGGTCTACACCGGCATCACCCGCGCCCGAGAGGCCTTCACCCTGGTCGAGCCCCGGCCGGGGCTGCTGGCGCAGGCCGTGGTGCGCAAATCACAGCGATTCAGTGGGTTGGGACAGCGACTGCGGGCCGGTGCACCGCTAGACTAAGGGGCATGGTGTGGCCATGCCCTGGCCGCGCCGTTCCAGACGAGGACACCCAGCCATGATTCCCAGCAAACGCCGTTTTTTCTGGCGCGCGGCTTTCCAGTCGCCCGCCAAACTGGTCACGCCCGATGGGGAATTCCAGGCCAAGCTGGTGGACATTTCGCTCAAAGGGGCTTTGTTGCAAATGCCCACGCCCTGGCAGGGCCAGCGCGGCCTGAAGTGCCAGCTGTTCCTCAGCCTCAACGTCGACACACAAATTGCCATGTGGTGCACCACCATGCACGTGGACGGCACCCACGTGGGCTTGCGCTGCGACAACATCGACCTCGACAGCATCACCCACTTGCGCCGCCTGGTAGAGCTCAACGTGGGCGATCACAACATCCTGGAGCGAGACCTGGCCAGCCTGATCAGCGACGCACCAGCGCTTTGACCCTCCCCCGCATCCAGTGCTTTCCCGTCAACCCGCAGGAGACCCACCGTGAGCATCGAACAAATCCACAACTACTACGAACGCCTGGTGCTGGACGAGGCGGTGCGCCGTGCCCGCGAACTGCCCAACGTCACGTCTGACATGGTGGCCGACATGGTCTGTCTGGCCCTGAACCGCTTGCCCGCCCGCTACGTGCGACATGACGTGGACCTGGTGTTTTATTTGACCGAGACCGAGCGGCACCAGAGCGACACCGCGTTGTTGGCTGCGCTGGACTATGCCGAAAAATTGGTGCTGTCGCGCAGCGCAAAGACCGACAACGGCGGTGCAAATGCCACGCGCAATGCAGTCTGAAACGCCTGCGCGGGTGCCCCACCGTTTCTGGGCCGATCTGACCACCGCCGACTTTGCGGCGCTGGACCGCCCGCGCACCATCGCCGTGTTGCCGCTGGGGGCCACCGAGCAGCACGGCCCTCACCTGCCACTGTGCGTGGATACCACCCTGGTGGACGGCATGGTGGCCGCTTGCTTGCCCCACCTGCCGCCCAGCCTGTCCGTGCTGTTCCTGCCCACGCAGGCCGTGGGCCTGAGCCCCGAGCACGCCGCGTTTCCCGGCACGCTGACGCTGCGGCCCGAAACCGCCATCCGCCTGTGGACCGACATCGCCGAGGGGGTGCACGCCACCGGCGTGAAAAAGCTGGTGTTGTTCAACGCCCACGGCGGCCACGTGGGCCTGATGGATGTGGTGGCCCGCGACCTGCGTGCCCGTCTGGGGATGCTGGTGTACAGCGTGAGCTGGTTCAACTTGCCGCTGATGGATGAACACGGGGCTGACGTGAATGCCCGTTTTTCGGCGCACGAGCACCGCTTTGGCATCCACGGCGGTGAGGTGGAAACGTCTTTGATGCGGGCCCTGGCCCCGCAGCTGGTGCACATGGACGCGGCGCAAAACTTCGCTTCCACCTCGCACACCCGCGCCCAGCGGTTTGACATTCTGGGCAACGGCCGCAGTGCCAAGCTGGCCTGGCAAACACAAGACTACAACCCCTTCGGCGCCGTGGGCAACGCGGCAGCGGCCACCGCCGGCAACGGCCACGCGTTGGTGCAAGCCGCAGGCAGCAGCCTGGCCCGGCTGCTCGCGCAGGTGGATCAGTTGCCGCCCGACACACTGGCGCAGCGCACCGCTTACCTGTGATGGGCACCGCCCATGCGCGGCCAGCCCACCGGCCTTGCGTGGCACGCAACGCCAGCCATGCGCCATTGCCGCGCGTGATGACAAGGCCGCTCGCAGCGTCTTTCTGAGGCCATTCGTTTGGCGGCATCCCACGGCCCTTCCGGACAGGGGCTGGGATGCTTCCTGGGCGTTTCATCAGGGAATTCCCTAGCTGCGTCCTTTGCTGCGATGCATAAAATAAAAATTGTGCACAAAACGCCATAGAAGCACAAAATACCCAAAAGCCACATCCACGCAAGGACACGTCATGAAAGCCCGCACCCTTCTGAAATTGATCTTCGCCCTTGGTGTGACTGCCGCAGCCATCGGCGCCGTTGGCGCGCAGGACCTTCCGGTGCGCATCGGCTACGCCATCTCACGCAGCGGCCCATTCGCCGCAGGCGCACAAACCACACAGGAGCCCAACTACTTGCTCTGGGCCGAACAGGTCAACGCCGCCGGCGGGCTCCATGTGGAGGGCAAGCGCCGCAAGATCGAACTGATAGGCATCGATGACCGAAGCGACGTGGAGACCATGATGCGCAGCTACGAAAAGTTGATGGGTAGCGACAAAGTGGACCTGGTGCTGCCTCCTTGGGGCACGGGCAACAATTTCGCCGTGATGCCGTTGCTGGCCAAGCATGGGTATCCCGTCATTTCACCGACGGCCACCGGCCGCTCGCTGCTGGAGATGAAAAACCCCTTCTTCTTCCCAATACTGCAGCAGCCCGATCGATTGATGAATGCGCTGGCGGACATGTTGGCTGCGCAGGGCGTGAAGACCGTCGCGGCCATCCACGTGGATGAAATGTTTGGACTGGAGAACACGCGCGCGTTGGAAGACGCGTTGAAGGCCAAGGGTATTCGCCTGCTGGAGAACAAAAGTTATCCCATCGGTGTGAAGGATCTTGCGCCAGTGCTCAATGAGCTGAAGTCGAAGAATCCGGATGCATTCATCGGCATCACGTACCCGCCAGATACCTTTCTGGTCACCGCCCAGGCCAAGCAGGTGGGGTTCAATCCCAAGGTGTTCTATGCCGCCGTGGGCACCTCATTCCCCGTGTACCGTGACCGAATGACACCTGCAACCGTGGAGGGGGTGATGGGCATCGGGTCCTGGAACGCCAAGTCCAACGCGGCCTCCAAGGCCTATTTCGATGCCCATGTCGCCAAGTTCCAGAAAGAACCCGATTCGTGGGCGGGTGCACACACTTGGGCCTCATTGCAGATCATGCAAAAAGCGATCGAAACGGTAGGTTTGAATCGCAAGAAGATCCGCGATTACATCGCCAGCACCGAGCACGACACCCTGATAGGTAAGGTGCGGTTCAAGGACGGCGAGAACGTTTCCACCCCTGGCATGGTGTTGCAGTGGCAGCGCGGCAGTTTCGAGGTGGTTTGGCCCAAAGACCGTGCCACCGCCACTGCTGTGGTTCCCAAGCCCGAGTGGAAATGAGCGGCGAGCGGAGCAAGCCATGACCCATATAGTCGAGTTGATTGCAGGGGGGCTCATCGTCGGCGGCATCTATGCCGTGGTTGCGATGGGCTTGAATCTGCAGTACGGCCTGATGCGCATCATGAACATCTCGCACGGCGAGTTCCTGATGGTTGGCGCCTACCTCACCTGGCTCGGTCACACGGTGCTGGGACTCAACCCACTGGCCACGCTGCCGCTGGTGGCGGCCGCGCTTTTTGCAGGCGGTTTGGCCATCTACGCGCTGTGTTTCCGGCGCGTGGTGCGCGAAGCGCCCAGCGTGGAAGTCATCGAGGCGCGCAGCCTGCTGATCGGTTTCGGCCTGATGTTCCTGGTGCAGAACGCCGCCCTGTTGATCTGGGGCGCAGACCTGCGCGGCTACGACTTCCTGTCGAACTCGGTGGAGGTGGCGGGCGCACGGGTGGGGGCCAACCGCCTGCTGGTGTTCGGTTTCGCCATTGCTGCCAGCCTGGCGCTGTTGGCCGTGCTGCGCTACACCTTGTTGGGCAAATCCGTGCGGGCCATGATGCAGTCGCCGGTGGGGGCTCAATTGGTGGGCATCGACACGCGCATTCTGCACCCGGTGGTGTTCGGGGCAGGTCTGGCCCTGGCGGGTGTCGCCGGCTCGCTGATCTCCATGGTGTACGAGCTCAGCCCCTCGATGGGTGAGCCATACACCGTGACCGCTCTCATCGTGATCACCCTCGGGGGCCTTGGCAGTGCCATGGGTTGCCTGGTCGGCGGTCTGTTGTTGGGTCTGGTCGAGGCCCTGGGTATGTACTTCTTCAGTCCCTCTCTCAAGATGTTGCTCTCCTACGCTGTGTTCATCCTGGTTCTTCTGGCGCGGCCCCAAGGCCTGTTCTCACGATGACCGCCCGCCGTTCCTTTTTTGCGCTGGCTGCGGTCGGCCTGTTGCTGGCACCGGCCCCATGGCTGCTGCCCGACTTCTACTTGTCACTGGCGCTGACCTGTCTGATGTACGCAGGCCTGACCACCAGTTGGGCGCTGTTTTGCGGGCCTTCTCGCTATCTCTCTCTGGCCACCTCTGCCTTCTTCGGCATCGGTGCCTACGCGACCGCCTGGGGTATTGGCAGCTTGCCTTACCCTGTGGTCGTGCTGCTGGGTGGGGTGGGTGCGGCCGCCTTCGCGGGACTGGTGGGCGCAGCGGTGCTGCACCTGCGCGGGGCCTACTTCGCGGTCATCACGTTCGGGCTGGGCGAGTTGGTGCGCCATGCCATCACAGCCTTTGAGAAAAGCTACTTCAAGAAGGCGGGGCGTGTGCTGACGCAAGCGCCCGATACCGAGGTGGTGTACCTCACCGTGCTGGTGGTCGCTGTCGTGACAGTGGCGGTGGCACTCGGGGTGCGTGGCAGTCGGTTTGGCCGCGCACTTGCTGCGATTGGCGCCGACGAGCAGCGCGCCCAGACACTGGGCGCCCACACGCGCCGCATCAAGATCGTCGGCTACGCACTTTCTGCGTTCTTCGCAGGCGCGCTGGGCGCGGCGATCGCAGTGCGCTGGACCTATCTGGACCCTTCGACTGTGTTCAACCCATTCATCGGTTTCCAGACGGTGTTGATTGCCATGGTTGGGGGGGCGCATTCGATAGCCGGCGTGCTGGTGTCCTCGTTTGTCTTCAGCCTGCTCACTGAGTTTCTTCGGTTGGAGTTCCCCTATGCCTTCCTCATCATGCTGGGCGTCATCCTCATCCTTTTGGTGTTGTATCTGCCAGGTGGACTGGCACAACTGTGGGAACGTCGCAAGGCACAACGCGTGAAAAAAGGGGAAACCATCCATGTCTGAGCTATTTCTCGCGACGGGCCTTGTCACGCCAGCCGTTGACCCACGGTTGGTGCTGGCGGCCCGCAACGTCAGCGTGCGCTTTGGTGGTCTCACCGCAGTTGATGCCGTTTCGCTGGATGTGCACGCCGGTGAACTGGTGGGTGTGATAGGTCCCAACGGGGCCGGCAAGACGACTTTTTTCCACACGCTGTCGGGCGTTCTGACACCCACCGAGGGTCAACTGCTTGTGTCGGGCGAAGACCTGACGGGTGCACCGGCCCACCGTTTTGCCATGCACGGCGTGGCGCGCACCTTTCAGACGCCACGCGTGTTCCGCGAAATGAGCGCGCGGGAGAACGTCCAGTTCGGTCTGGACCATGCCGGTCGCCATCGGCCTCATGCGCACGACGCGTTCGCTGATGCGCGATCGATCCTGGGTTTTCTTGGCCTGGCGGCATTCGCCGATGTCCCGGCGGGCGCCTTGACACCTTCGCGCCAACGATTGCTGGAAATAGGTATGGCGCTGGGTGCCCGTCCGAGAGCGCTGTTGCTCGACGAAGTGGCTGCGGGATTGACCGAGGCCGAAATCGAATCGACGGCGCAACTGATCCGACGCTTGCGCGACGACCTGGGGTTGGCCGTTGTGTGGATTGAGCACGCGGTGCGCGTGCTGATGAACTGTGTAGAGCGCGTGGTCGTGCTCCACCAAGGCCACAAGATGGCCGATGGAACACCCGCCGAGGTGGCGCGCAACCCCGCCGTGATAGAGGCCTATCTGGGCCAGGAAGTGGCTTGACATGACATCAACATCTTCATCCATGGCCAGCCGTGGCGGGAGCCTGACGGTCCGCCAACTTCACGCCGGGTACGGCGGCATCAACGTCCTGCATGGCCTTGATATCGACGTTCCTGCCGGTGAGCTCACCGTGATCGTTGGTCCCAACGGCGCTGGAAAATCAACTTTGTTGAAGGCGTTATCGGGCCTGTTGCCCCACGAAGGCGAGGTCCGCTTTTTGGGGAAATCGCTGTCGCCATCGCCCGCTGGCATCGTGAAATCCGGATTGGCTCAAGTGCCTGAGGGGCGCCAGCTGTTCGCGCAGATGAGCGTCGAAGACAACCTCGAATTGGGCGCGTACCTGCGTCCTCGGTTGGAACGAGGCGAACGCATGGAGGAGGTGTTTGACCTCTTTCCCAAGCTGCGCGT
>CAYFFJ010000038.1:0-25652 GCA_964342395.1 uncultured Hydrogenophaga sp. | reverse complement strand
AATTGAAAAGTTCGACCACCTGCCCCCGGCCCGGGTGGAGGGCGCGTCGGCCTTCGTGTCCATCATGGAAGGCTGCTCCAAATACTGCAGCTACTGCGTGGTGCCCTACACCCGGGGCGAAGAAGTCAGCCGCCCGTTTGAAGACGTGCTGGTGGAAGTGGCCGGGCTGGCCGCGCAAGGCGTGAAAGAGGTCAACCTGCTGGGCCAGAACGTGAACGCCTACCGGGGCAAGATGGGCGACACGGACGAAATTGCCGACTTCGCCCTGCTGCTGGAATACGTGGCCGACATCCCTGGCATCGAGCGCATCCGCTACACCACCAGCCACCCCAACGAATTCACCCAACGCCTGATCGACGCCTACGGCAAGATCCCGCAGCTGGTGAGCCACCTGCACCTGCCGGTGCAACACGGGTCCGACAAAATCCTGATGGCCATGAAGCGCGGCTACACCGCCCTGGAATACAAAAGCACGTTGCGCAAGCTGCGTGCGGTGCGGCCCCACATGTCGATCAGCTCGGACTTCATCGTCGGTTTCCCTGGCGAAACCGAGGAAGATTTCGGCAAGATGATGAAACTGATCGAAGACGTGGGCTTTGACGCCTCGTTCAGCTTCATCTTCAGCCCCCGCCCCGGCACCCCGGCCGCCAACCTGGCCGACGACACGCCGCACGAGGTGAAGCTCAAACGCCTGCAACACCTGCAAGCCACCATCGAGGCCAACGTGTCGCGCATCAGCCTGGCGATGGAAGGCACGGTGCAACGCATCCTGGTGGAGGGCCCCTCGCGCAAAAACGCCGACGAGCTGATGGGCCGCACCGAGTGCAACCGCATCGTCAACTTCCCAGGCGGCCCCAATGCCGCTCGACTGGTGGGCCAGTTGATCGATGTCACCATCACGGAAGCGCGTCCCCATTCGCTGCGTGGCGAAGTGGTGGTGCGAGCCAGCGAGGCGCAGGAGGCGCCTGCCGCCGCGTAACGGCTGACGTCAGCCCCCCATACCGGGCAATTTGGGCATGCCGCCCATGCCCTTCATGCCGCCCATGCGTTTCATCATTTTCATGAGACCGCCACCCTTCATCTTTTTCATCATGGCTTGCATTTGCTCGAACTCTTTGAGCAAACGGTTCACCTCTTGCACGTGAGCCCCGGCACCCGCCGCGATGCGGCGTTTGCGCGTGGCCTTGATGAGGTCGGGTTTGCGGCGCTCCAGCGGCGTCATGCTGCAAATGATGCCTTCCTTGCGCTTGATGTCTTTTTCAGCGCGGTCCATGTCGGCGCCGGTGGTTTTGCCGGCCAGCTGGGTGGGCAGCTTGTCCATCAGGCTGGACAGGCCCCCCATGTTTTTCATCTGGCGGATTTGCTCCAGGAAGTCCTGCAAATCGAAGCCATCGCCGCTTTTGACCTTGGCGGCCAGCTTCTGGGCGGCGGCCATGTCCACGTTGGCGGTGACCTGCTCCACCAGGGCCAGGATGTCGCCCATGCCCAGGATGCGGCCCGCGTGGCGCTCGGCATCGAAAGCCTCCAGGCCATCGATCTTCTCGCTCACACCGGCAAACTTGATGGGCACACCCGTGATGTGCCGCACCGACAGTGCCGCACCGCCGCGTGAATCGCCGTCGGTTTTGGTGAGCACGATGCCGGTAAGCGGCAGCGCCTCTTTGAAGGCCCGTGCGGTGTTCACCGCGTCCTGGCCTTGCATGGCGTCCACCACAAACAGCGTTTCAACGGGGTTGACGGCGGCGTGCAGGGCCTTGATTTCGGCCATCAAGGCTTCGTCAATGGCCAGGCGGCCAGCGGTGTCCACCAGCAACACGTCGAAGTGGTGCTTGCGCGCGTGGTCCAGCGCGGCCAGGGCAATGTCCACGGGCTTTTGGTCGGGCGTGCTGGGGAACCACTCGGCCCCGGCCTGCGCCGTGACGGTTTTCAACTGTTCGATGGCCGCCGGGCGGTACACGTCGCCCGACACGGTCAGCACCTTCTTTTTGCGCTTTTCAATCAGGTGTTTGGCCAGCTTGGCAGTGGTGGTGGTTTTACCGGCGCCCTGCAAACCGGCCATCAGCACCACGGCGGGGGGCTGGGCGGCCAGGTTGATGTCGTGCAGGGCGCGCTGGTCGCCTTCGCCGCCACTCATGGTGGCCACCAGCTCGCGGTTGACCACCGCCACCAGCGCCTGGCCGGGGGTGAGCGAGCCCACCACGTCCTGGCCCAGCGCTTTTTCTTTCACCTTGGCAATGAAGTCGCGCACCACGGGCAGGGCCACGTCGGCTTCCAGCAAGGCCATGCGCACCTCGCGCAACATGTCGGTGACGTTGCTTTCGGTGATGCGGGCCTGCCCCCGCATTTCTTTGACGATGCGGGAGAGTTTGTCAGAGAGGGCTGAAGCCATGGTGGAGGGGGGTGCGCGCCGTTAAACTGTGGGCCATGATTTTAGCTGCCAGCCCCTTGTTGACGACCGTGCTGTCGGTGGCAGCGGCGCTGGGCTACGCGGGGGTGGCGGTGGCGCAGCGCCGCTTGGGGCGCCCCGCCGTGCGCAACGGCCTGACGCTGGCCTGGCTGCTGCACGCCGCCGTGCTGAGCGCCAGCCTGCTGGGCAACCCGCCCACCTTTGGGTTTGCCCCTGCGTTGTCGGTCACGGCCTGGCTGGTGTTGCTGGTGTACGCGGTAGAAAGCCACGTGTACCCCCAGTTGCGCGCGCGCCCGTCGCTGCTGGCGCTGGGGCTGTTGTCGGTGTTGCTGGCCTGGGTGTTTCCGGGCTCGGTCTACCCCACCGCGCAATCGGGCTGGCTGCCGCTGCACTGGGCACTGGGCATAGCGTCTTATGGGCTGATCGCAACGGCGGTGGTGCACGCGTGGTGGATGCAGCGGGTGGAAAAGGCCATGCGCCAGGCGGGCCAGCCCAGCGAAGCAGGCATTCCGTTGCTGGCCATTGAGCGGCTCACGTTCCGGTTTGTGTCGGCGGGCTTTGTGCTGCTGACGGCCACCTTGCTGGCCGGCCGGTGGTTTGCCGAACACCTGTATGGCAAAGGCTGGGTGTGGGACCACAAAACCGTGTTTTCCGTGCTGTCGTGGGGGGTGTTTGCCGTGTTGCTGCTGGGCCGCTGGCGGCTGGGCTGGCGGGGTCGCACCGCCGCACGCATGTTGTACGCGGGCTCCGGGCTGCTGCTGCTGGCCTATGTGGGTTCGCGGTTTGTGCTTGAAATCGTGCTGCACCGCGCCTAGACCCATGAAATACCTGCTGGTGCTGGGGGTGGTGCTGTTTGGCATTTGGCTGTGGCGGCACAACCGCGCCACCGAGGCCCGCGAACGCGATGAAGCCCGGCGCACCGCCGCCAAACCCACCCCACGCAGCCCCCCCACATCCCCCACCGACATGGTGGCCTGCACCCACTGCGGGCTGCACCTGCCCCTGACCGATGCGGTGGCGGGTGCGCAAGGCCGCTACTGCACCGATGCCCACCGCCGCACCCACGAAAGCTGACGCAGGGGCCGGCGGCTCGGTAGACCGCGTCCGTTTCTGGCAGGTGTTCATGCGTGCGCGGCTGGCCGTGGCCACCGTGCTGCTGGCCTTGCAAATTTTCGTGCTGGTGCTGGGCAACACCGCCGATTGGCTGAGTCTGTTGTTGTGTGTGGCGCACGTGGCGGCCACGGTCGCGTCGCGCCTGGCGCTTCCCGTCCACTCGTTGCGATTGCCCCACCGCGGGCCCTGGCTGGCCACCGTGGGGCTGGACACGGCGGTGTTCGCATCCCTGCAGCTGTTGCAAAACGGGGGGCTGAACTACACCCTGTTGTTCGCCCTGCCGGTGTTGATGGCCGCCGTCCTGGGGCCGCAGCGGCGCGCACTGGCCACGGCCGCCACGGTCACCTTGTTTTTGCTGGCCGATGCCAGCTGGGCCGCCTGGGTGGCGAAAGACGATGCCGCCCCCCGCTTCTTTCAAACCGCCATCACCGGCACGGCCTTCTTTCTGGTGGCGCTGCTGGCCCACCAGTTGGCGGTGCGCCTGGCGCGGGAAGAGGCCTTGTCGCACAGCAGCCAACTGGCGGCACGGACCCAGGCCCTGGTCAACGAACTGGTCATCGAATCCATGAACGATGGCGTGTTGGTGGCCAATGCCCAGGGGCTGGTGTTGACGGCCAACCCGGCTGCGCGGCAAATGCTGGGCGATGCAGGGGGCGATGCCCCCGCCAGCTTTCCGCTGGCCGCCCGCCCGCATGCCCAGGCGCTGGCCGACCTGGTGTTGACGACGTTCACCCTGCGGGAGCCCCAACTGGGCGAAATCCAGCTGGAACCCCACCTGGAACTGCGCCGCCGCCTGCGCGTGCGCAGCCGCCTGACCCCCTCTGATGCACCCGGCACAGGGGCGCCTGGCCTGTGTGTGCTGTTTTTGGAAGACCTGCACGAGTTGGAGGCCCGCGTGCGCACCGAAAAACTGGCGGGCATGGGCCGCATGTCGGTGGCCGTGGCCCACGAAATCCGCAACCCGCTGTCGGCCATTTCACAGGCCAACGCCTTGTTGCTGGAAGATTTGCAAGCCCCGGGGCACATTCGCCTGGCGCAAATGGTGGCAACCCACACGCAACGCCTCAACCGCGTGGTGGACGACGTGCTCAACGTGGCCCGCGTGCCGGGCCAGTGGGCCTTCAGCGACACACCGCCCATTGCCCTTGACGACGCCGTCAGTGCCGTGCTCGACGAATGGTGCCAACACCACGGCTGCAGCCAACGGGTGCAGTGGCAGCCTGGCTGCGTCCACGCCACCGTGCGGTTTGATCCCGAACACCTGCGCCGCGTGCTGGTCAATTTGCTGGACAACGCCCACCGCTACGCCAGCGGCGTCAACGGGGCGGTGCGCGTGGAAACCCAGCCCGACACACCCGGCTGGGTGCGCCTGTCGGTGTGGAGCGACGGCTGTGCGCTGGAGCACAGCGTGCGCCGCCACCTGTTCGAGCCCTTCTTTTCATCGGAAAGCCGCTCCAGCGGCCTGGGCCTGTACCTGTGCCGCGAGTTGTGTGAACGCTACAGGTCCCAGCTGAATTACCAACGCAGCGAACGCGGCGGCGACACCGGCAACGACTTCTTTCTTCGGTTGCCCCTGGCACTGGCAGACTCTGCACCATGAGCCAAGACACGCCCCGCCCACCTGCCCACATCCTGGTGCTGGACGACGAGCCCGATCTGCGCACCCTGTACGAACTCACGCTGCTGCGCGAGGGCCACCATGTGCAAGCCGCAGGCACCCTGGCCGAGGCCCGCGGGTGTTTGCAGCAGCAGCGGTTTGACCTGGTCATCACCGACATGCGGCTGCCCGACGGGCTGGGCCTGTCGCTGCTGCAAGAGCTGAGCGCCCAGGCCCGCCCCGAACGCGCCATCGTCATCACGGCCTACGGCTCGGCCGAAAGCGCGGTGGAGGCATTGAAGCAAGGTGCGTTCGACTACCTCACCAAACCCGTGGACCTCAAACAGTTCCGCACCGTGGTAGCCACCGCCCTTGGCAGCGGCCACCGCCCCTGGACCGGGGCCAGCCACGCCCCCACCAGCCCAGGGGCGGCACCAGAGACGCAGGCATCTCCGCAACGCCCAGGCACCGCAACGTCCCACGGTGCCTTGCGCCGCCTGGTGGGGCAGTCTGCCGCCATGGCCGGGGTGAAAGAACGCATCCTGCGCGTCGCGGGCAGCATGGCCCCGGTGATGGTGCTGGGCGAATCGGGCACTGGCAAAGAACTGGTGGCCCGCGCCATTCACGACGCCAGCCACCGCGCGGGGGCACCGTTTGTGGCGGTGAACTGCGGGGCCATCCCTGACACGCTGATCGAGGCCGAGTTTTTCGGGGCCCGCAAAGGCGCTTACACCGGGGCCACCACCGACCGCGAAGGCTACTTTGCCGCTGCGCGGGGGGGCACCCTGTTCCTGGACGAAATCGGCGACCTGCCCGTGTCCATGCAAGCCAAGCTGTTGCGCGTCATTCAGGAGCGGCAGGTGCGCCCCCTGGGCGGCGTGCAAGAAGAAGCGGTGGACGTGCGCCTGCTGTGCGCCACCCACAAAGACCTGGCGCAGGCCGTGGCACTGGGCCAGTTCCGCCAGGATTTGTATTACCGGCTGAACGTGATTGACATCCACCTGCCCGCGCTGCGCGAGCGCCGGGACGACCTGCCCACGCTGGTGGGCGCACTGATGCAGCGCATCTGTCACGACCACGGACAGCCCCCCGTGGCCCTGAGCGACGCTGCCCACCTGTGGCTGCTACACCACCCGTTTGCAGGCAACGTGCGCGAACTGGAAAACCTGTTGCACCGGGCCCTGGCCTTGTGCAACGGGCACGAAATTGCCTTGTCCGACCTCACCGGCGACCCGCTGGAGACACCGCAGCCCCCAACCCCGGCCGCCCCCACACCCGACGCCGGCACAGGCCTGCCCACCGATTTGCAACGCCACCTGGACGACCAGGAGCGCGACATCCTGGTGCGTGCCCTGCACGAAACCCGGGGCAACCGCACCGCCGCCGCTGCCCGTCTGGGGCTGAACCTGCGGCAAATGCGCTACCGCATCGCCCGCCTGGGCATTGCGGTGGGGGACACCCCCGACCATGACAACGCCTGACCCCCTCCTGTGGCAATCAGGCTGGCTGTCAGGCGCGCGCCAGCGCCGATCGCCCAACTTCGGCCCCCGCCCCCCCGGGGCGGTGGTGGACCTGGTGGTGGTGCACTCCATCAGCCTGCCACCCGGCGTGTTTGGCACTGGCGACGTGGACCGCCTGTTCACCAACACCCTGGACTGGGACACCCACCCCTACTTCCACACCATCCGGGGGCTGGAGGTGTCAGCGCACTTCGTCATTGACCGCCAGGGCCAGGTCACGCAGTACGTGGGGGTGTTCGAGCGCGCGTGGCACGCGGGCGCATCGTGCTGGCGGGGCCGCCGCAACTGCAACGACGACTCGGTGGGCATAGAGCTGGAAGGCCTGGAAGGCGGTGCGTTCGAGCCCGCCCAATACACCGCGCTGGCGGCGCTGTGCCAGGCCATTGCCCAGGTGTGCCCCATTGCCCACGTGGCGGGGCACGAACACATTGCACCCGGCCGCAAACAAGACCCCGGCCCAGGGTTCGAGTGGCCCCGGCTGGCCGCGCTGCTGGACTGGCCAGGTGTGCAATTCCCCCCCAGCACCACACAACAGGCATAGCTAAAAACCCAATACCATCAAGCGCCAGAGGCCAAAAAACCTTGAAAAATTACTCGGAAAATCACACCGGCCAAACCAGGCCATTGTCGTTCAGGATGGTGTCCAGCGGCTGGTCGTGGGGCTCGGGTTCGAAATCGTCCACAAACGCCTCGGTGAAGCCCAGGCCCACCGTGAACGGCTTCGGGTTCAGGGTGGCCAGCGTGCGGTCGTAAAACCCCCCGCCATAACCCAGCCGGTAGCCGCCCGGCCCATAGCCCACACAGGGCACAAACAGCAAGGTGGGCACGATCAGTTCGGTGTCTTTGGGCTTGGGAATGCCGTAGGCGTCTTCCTCCATGGGGCAGCCGGGGTACCAGGCGTGAAAGGCCAGGGTTTTGTGCACCTTGTCCACCACCGGCAGCCCAATGCGGCGGCGCTGCGGCTGGTCCAGCAACTCGCCGTCTTCCTTCCAGCGGTGCAGCGAGGGCAGTGGGTCAAACTCGCCTTTGATGGGCCAATACGCCCCGATCACCGTGTCAGGCCGTTCGATCAGCCACACCCGCATGACACGCTGCAACATCTCCGAGCGCCAAGTCCGCTCGGGCATGGCCAGGCGGCGGGCCAGCAAGGTTTTGCGCAACGCAAGTTTCTGCACGGTCAGCGGGGCCAAAGGGCCGTCGGGTTGGGCAGAAGGCGGGGTTTTGTTGTCCATAATGGCCTCATGAATGTCAGCTTTTCCCGTCCGCCCAGCACACGGTGGGCGCCACGCGTGGCCCAAGGGGCTGCGTTGGTGTGGTTCGCCACCATTGTCGCCCTGATTGCCCCATGGCACGGCACCGCGCAGGCCCAAAACACCGCAGACCAGGTGATGCTCGATTTGCGCGAGGCCTACCGCAAAAGCAACCGCCGCGCCCTGCAGGCCGGGCTGCCCAAGGTGGAGGGCCACCTGCTGGAGCCCATGGCGGCCTACTGGGAGGCCCGGCTGGGCCTGGAGACCGCCAGCAACCCCGATGTCCGCGCCTTCCTGCGCCGCTGGGAGGGCACCTATTACGAAGACCGCCTGCGCAACGACTGGCTGCTGCTGCTGGGCACCCGGCGCGACTGGTCCACTTTCCTGGCCGCGCTGCCGGGCTACCGCATGAAAGACGACCGCCAGGTGCGCTGCCACGCCCTGCACGCCCAACACGCCACCGGCCAGCGACTCACAGCCGCCGAGGTGGCCGAAGCACAACGGCTGTGGCTGGCCCAGAAAGAGGCCGAAGAGGCCTGCGCCCCGCTGGCCGAGCGGTTGATGGCCGACAAACTGCTGCCCCCCGACGTGGCCTGGGCACGGGCCCGCCAAGGGGCCGAGTTCAACCGCCCCCGCGTGGTCAGCCAGGCCGTGGGCCTGATCAACGCTGATTGGGTGGCCACGGCCAACGCCACCCAGACACAGCCCGAGAACTACCTGAACGAAAAACTCACCGCCATCCGCCACCGCACCCAAGAACTGGTGACCCTGGCGCTGGTGCGGCTGGCCGCCACCGACCCCGCCGAAGCCGCCGGGCACATGGCCCGCGCCCGCTGGCGGGTGCAACTGACGGCCGAAGAAAAAAGCGCCGTGTGGGGGGCCATTGGCAAGGCTGCGGCCATGGGCCTCAAGCCCGAGGCCACGGGCTGGTTTGCCAAGGGTCGCCCCGCCGACATGACCGCCGACCAGCTGGGCTGGTGGGTGCGCGCGGCCCTGCGGGCAGGCCAATGGGCCCAGGTGCCCAAGGCCATTGCGGCCATGCCCGAACCCGAGCGGCAACAACCGGTGTGGGTGTACTGGCACGCCCGTGCGCTGGCAGCCCTGAAAACCCCCGACCACGCGACCGAAGCCCGCGCTCTGTACCAAAGCATTGCCAACCCCCACCATTTCTATGGCCAGTTGGCATTGGAAGAGTTGGGACAGGCCATCACCACGCCGCCCGCGCCTGCGCCTTTGAGTGCTTTTGAAAAACACGCCACGCTGGACAACCCCGGGCTGCAACGGGCGCTGAAAGCCATTGACATCGGGCTGCGCGCCGAGGGCGTGCGCGAGTGGAACTACACCACCAACCTGCACACCCCTGGCGGCATGGCCGAACGCGACCTGCTGGCCGCCGCCGACCTGGCCTGCCAGCACCAGGTGTGGGACCGCTGCATCAACACCAGCGAACGCACCACCACCGAGGCCGACCACCAGCAACGCTACCCCACGCCCCACCGCACGCCCCTGGTGACACAGGCCAACGCCATTGGCCTGGAGCCGGCCTATGTGTACGGACTGATCCGGCAGGAAAGCCGCTTCGTCACCGACGCACGTTCACACGTGGGCGCCTCCGGGCTGATGCAGGTGATGCCTGCCACGGCCAAATGGACGGCCAAAAAAATCGGGCTGACCGGCTTCCAGCCCCACCAGATCACCGAACGCGACACCAACATCGCCATTGGCACGGGCTACCTGAAACTGGTGCTCGACGATTTTGAGGGCTCCATGCCCATGGCCGCCGCCGCCTACAACGCCGGCCCCAGCCGCCCCCGCCAGTGGCGCGCCCCCGGTGGCAGCGGCCCGGTGCTGGAAGGGGCCATCTGGGCCGAAAACATCCCGTTTTCCGAAACCCGCGATTACGTGAAACGCGTGCTGGCCAACACCACCAACTACGCAGCCCTCCTCACCGGACAGCCCCAGTCGCTCAAGGCCCGCCTGGGCCAGGTGGGGCCGCGCTCGGGCGTACACGCCCCCGTGAACACCGAGCTGCCCTGAACAGCGCAGCCACCCCACAACGCCCATCTCCCTCACCGCAAAACACCATGGCAAACATCCTCGTTCTGGGCGGCACCGGCTTTCTGGGCCGCCACGTTTGCGAGCAGCTGCAGCGTGCCGGCCACCGCATGACGGTGCCCACGCGGCACCTCAGGAACGCGGCCGCCGTGCAGCACCTGCCCCTGCTGACCGTGCAAACCGCCAACGTCCACGACCCCGCCACACTCACGCAGCTGGTGGCCGGACACGATGCCGTGGTCAACCTGGTGGCCGTGTTGCACGGCAACGAACAGCGTTTTGAGCAGGTGCACGTCACCCTGCCCCAAACCCTGGCCCAGGCCTGCCAGGCCAACGGCGTGAAGCGGGTGGTGCACGTCAGCGCCCTGGGCGCAGGTGTGGATGCCCCGTCCATGTACCAGCGCAGCAAGGCGCGGGGTGAAGCCGTGCTGCAAGCCGCCGGGCTGGCGCTGACGGTGCTGCGCCCCAGTGTCATTTTTGGGTCGGGCGACCGCTTTTTGAACCTGTTTGCCCGCATGCAAGCCCTGCTGCCCGTGTTCCCCCTGGCAGGGGCCGACACCCGCATGCAGCCCGTGTGGGTGGAAGACGTGGCCCGAGCCGTGTTGCACGCCCTGCACACCCCCGCCACGGCGGGGCACACGCTGGAAGCCGTGGGGCCCGAGGTGTTCACCCTGCGCCAACTGGCCGAAATGGCTGGCGCGGCCGTGGGCCACCCCCGTCCGGTGCTGGGCCTGCCCCGCGCCCTGGCCTACTTCCAGGCACTGGCCCTGGCATGTGCGCCGGGTGAACCCCTGCTGAGCCCCGACAACCTGTCTGCGCTGGAAGTGGACAACGTGGCCAGCCCCGCCGACGCCGCTCAGGCCAACCTGGCCACATGGGGCTTGCCCACCGCCAGCCTGCATGCGGTGCTGCCCACCTACCTTGGCCAAGTGACCGGCGGCAACGGCCCGCGCCACCGGCTGCTGGGCTTTCGCGCCCAGGCCCGCTGAAACGTTCGCACCTCCCTCTCAGGACCGCCATGCCTTCCCCCAAAAAACCTGCCACGCCCCGCGCCACCACCGGCGCGCCTCCCTCTGCCTACCGAACCGAGCACCAGCGCGACGTGGTGAACCGGTTGAAACGCATCGAGGGCCAGGTGCGTGGCCTGATAGACATGGTGGAAAGCGGCCGCCCCTGCGAAGACGTGGCCCAGCAAATGTCGGCCGCCCGCAAGGCGCTGGAAAAAACCTTTTACCGAATGATGGCTTGCACGGTCATGGAGGCCGTCAGCCTGGCCACACCCGAAGCAGACACCCGCCGTGAGGTGGAACGCGCCACCCGCATCCTTGAAAAATACGCCTGACCCCTGCCCCGCTGAAAGACCGCTCCATGTCACTGACCTTGCTGATTGGCAACAAAAACTACTCCTCCTGGTCCATGCGCCCCTGGGTGCTGCTGACGCAGGCCGGCATCCCTTTTACCGAACACATGGTGCGGTTCGACTCGTTCGATGCCGGCTCCCGCTTTCGCCACACCATTGACAACGTCAACCCCGTGGGCAAAGTCCCGGTGCTGCTGGACAACGCCCACCTGAACACCAGCGGCCAACCCCTGGCCGTGTGGGACACCCTGGCCATTGCCGAGTACGTGGCCGAATCGTTCCCCGATGCCCACCTGTGGCCCACTGGCGTGGCCGCGCGGGCGCGCGCACGCAGCGTGTGCGCCGACATGCACAGCGGCTTTGGTGCCCTGCGCAGCCACTTCCCCATGAACATCGAAGCCTCGCTGCCTGAAGCAGGCCAGCTGGTGCTGCGCGACAAACCCGCCGTGCGCGCCGAGCTGGCCCGCCTGTGTGCCCTGTGGGAAGCCTTGCTGGCCGAGCACGGCGGCCCCCTGTTGTTTGGCACTTTCACCGTGGCCGATGCCTACTTCGCCCCCGTGGTCATGCGCCTGAAAACCTACGCCCTGCCCGTGCCCCCGGCCGTGGCAGCCTACCTGGATGCGGTGTGTGCCCTGCCTGGTGTGCAGGCCTGGGTGAGCGATGCGCGGGCCGAACATGACTTTCTGGACTTTGAAGAGCCTTACCGCCTTCACCGCTGACCTGTGCCCCGCGCCCAGGACCCTCGTGCCATGAACATTTACATGGTGGGCGGTGCCGTGCGCGATGCGCTGCTGGGCCTGCCCGTGCACGACCGGGACTGGGTGGTGGTGGGCAGCACCCCCGAGGCCATGGTGGCGCGTGGCTTTGTGCCCGTGGGCAAAGACTTTCCGGTGTTTTTGCACCCCCGCACCCGCGAAGAACACGCCCTGGCCCGCACCGAGCGCAAAACCGCCCCCGGCTACCACGGCTTTGTGGTGCACACCGCCCCCGACGTGACGCTGGAAGACGACCTGGCCCGGCGCGATCTCACCATCAATGCCATAGCTGCCAGGCCAATACCAGAAAGCGCCGCAGGCACTTTTGATGCCAAAAACCAGCAACCCGACCTGAACACCCTGGTGGACCCCCACGGCGGCGTGGCCGACCTGCGCGCCGGCGTGCTGCGCCACGTGACCGAGGCCTTTCGCGAAGACCCCGTGCGCATCCTGCGCGTGGCGCGGTTTGCCGCGCGCTTTGGCCACTTCACCGTGGCCCCCGACACCCAGGCCCTGATGCAAGACATGGTGGCCAGCGGCGAAGCCAACCACCTGGTGCCCGAGCGCGTGTGGCAAGAGCTGTCGCGCGGGCTCATGGCCCCCGCTCCCTCGCGCATGTTGCAGGTGCTGCGCGACTGCGGTGCCCTCCAGGTGCTGCTGCCCGAACTCGACCGCCTGTGGGGCGTGCCCCAGCGCGCCGACTACCACCCCGAGGTGGACACCGGCGTGCACATGCTGATGGTGATGGACATGGCCGCCCGCCTGGGCGCCCCGCTGGCCGTGCGTTTTGCCTGCCTGTGCCACGACCTGGGCAAAGGCACCACCCCCGCCGACATATGGCCCCGCCACCTGGGCCACGAAGAACGCAGCGCCCGGCTCCTGGCCCACGTGTGCGACCGCTGGAAAGTGCCCCGCGACTGCCGCGAGCTGGCCGACGTGGTGGCCCGCGAACACGGCAACATCCACCGCTGCAGCGGGTTTTCGCCCGCCGCCCTGGTGCGCCTGCTGGAGCGCTGCGACGCCCTGCGCCGCCCCGAGCGCTTTGCCGAGGTGCTGCTGGCCTGCGAGTGCGACGCCCGCGGCCGTGGCGGCCTGGCGGAACAGCCCTACCCCCAACGCCTCCAGCTGCTGCACGCCCTGGAAGCCGCCACCCGCATTGACACAAAATCAATCGCATCAAGTGCAACCAAAACAAGCCAAGAAGGCACTTTTGACACCAAAAAATCAGGTGAACGCATTGCCCAGGCCATCCACCATGCACGGGTGGCCGCAGTGGCGGCAGCCTTCCCCCCCACCCCACCGGAGCCGGACCATGGCCAACCTGCTCATCGTTGAAGACGACGAACTGCTGCGCGACGGCCTGAGCGACCTGCTGACCCAGGCCGGCCACCAGACCACTGCGGCGCCAGATGGCGAGGCCGCGCTGGCCCAGCTCATCCACACCCTGTTCGACGGCGTGGTGCTCGACCTCGGCTTGCCCAAGGTAGACGGCATGACCGTGCTGCGCCTGCTGCGCGAGCGCCACCCCGCCATGCCCGTGCTCATCCTCACCGCCCGCGACGGCGTGGAAGACCGGGTGGAAGGCCTCAACGCCGGGGCCGACGACTACCTGACCAAACCCTTCAGCACCGACGAGCTGCTGGCCCGCCTGCAGTCCATGCTGCGCCGCGCCAGCCTGCCGGCCTTTGCCCCCATTGCCGCGCCGATCTCAGCCCCCGTGCCGGCGCCCCATGACACACCGGGCCTGCGCCTGGACCCTGTGCTGCCCCGCGCCTGGCTGAACGGCGACACCATCGACCTCACCCAACGCGAGTGGGCGCTGCTGCGCCTGCTGGTGCAGCAACTGGGACAGGTGGTCAGCCGCGAAGACGTGCTGACGGCCTGGCAGGCCCAACCGGTCGAGGCCGGGGGTGGCGGCCTGGCTTCCAACGCATTGGAGGTGTACGTGCACCGCCTGCGCCGCAAGCTGGCGGGCTCGGCCCTGAACATCCGCAACATCCGGGGGCTGGGCTACATGCTGGAAAACACCCCCACCGGGACCTGAGACCACCCCCATGGCCGTTGGCACCACCACACAATCCCTCAAACGGCAACTGCTGCTGTGGTTGCTGCTGCCCCAGCTCGCGCTGTGGGCCGGGGGCGGGCTGCTGGCCTACCGCATGGCGCTGAGCTACGCGGAAAAAGGCATTGACCAGTCGCTGCTGCAATCGGTGCGGGCGCTGGCGCGGCAGGTCAAACCCGTGGGCTCGGGCCTGCTGATCGACTTTCCCCGCGCCGCACAAGACGTGCTGGAGCAAGACCCGGACGACCGCATCAGCTACATGGTGTCGTCGCCACCGGGCAAGTTTTTGCTGGGCAACCGCCAACTGCCCAACCCCGCGTCCGAGCTGACGCCGGGCGAACCCCTGCTCTACCGCACCGAACTCGACGGCAAACCCCTGCGCGTGGTGGCACTCGACGTGGTGTACGGCGAACCCGAATCCCCCCAGATGCTGCGCGTGCAGGTGGGCAAAAGCCTGGCCGTGCAGCAACGCATTGCCGCCGAGCTGGTGGCCGACATGCTGGCCCCCCTGCTGGCCCTGGGGGTGTTGCTGAGCTTGGCTGTGCACGGCGGCATACGGCGCGGGCTGGCCCCGCTCACGCGGCTGGCAGCGCAGCTCGACCACCGGGCGGTGGACGCGCTGTCGCCCATCGAAATGGCGCAGGCCCCCAGCGAGGTGCGCGCCCTGGTGCTGGCCGTGAACGCCCTGCTCGACAAGGTGGCCCGCAGCGTCAACCAGGAAAAGCGCTTTCTGAACGACGCCGCCCACCAGCTGCGCACGCCGCTGGCGGGCCTCATCAGCCAGGTGGAACTGGCCCAGCGCCAAGCCATCGACCCCGCCCTGCGCGAGCGCCTGGCCAAGGTGCTGACCGGGGCCCAGCGCAGCGCCCACCTGGTGCACCAGCTGCTGACCCTGGCGCGCACCGAAACCCAGGCCCGGCGCGAACCCATGGACCTGGCCCACCTGGCCCGCGAAGTGGCCCGGGAATGGACCCCCCGTGCCCTGGCCGCCCACATGGACCTGGGCTACGAAGGCGACGAGCACCTGCCGCTGATGGGCGATGCCCTGCAGTTGCGCGAAGCCCTGGCCAACCTGCTGGACAACGCCCTGCGCTACACCCCGGCGGGCAGCACCATCACCTTGGCTGTGCAAGCGCAAGGCGGCGAAGCGGTGGTGGCGGTGGAAGACAGCGGGCCGGGGCTGAACGATGACGAACTGGGCCACGTGTTCCAGCGTTTCTGGCGCGCCAGCACCCTGCCCGGCGGGTGTGGCCTGGGGCTGGCCATTGTGCAGGGCATTGCACGGCGCCACGGCGGCACCGCCCAGGCCGAGCGGCGCTCCCCCCAGGGCCTGCGGGTGATGCTGCGGCTGCCGCTGGACCATGCCAGCAGCACCGCGAGGCATCAGGCTCAGCCCACGCGTTGACCGCTGGCCTCGTCGAACCAGCTGGCGTGGCTGGCTTGCACGGCCAGGCCCACGCGTTCGCCGGGGCGCACCACCTGCTGAGGGGCTGTGCGCACGGTCACGTCGCCCGCGTCGGTGTTGACCACCACGTAGGTGTCAGCCCCGGTGGGCTCGACCACACTCACCACACCGCGCCAGGGGGCGGCGTCGTCAAAGCGCAGGTGTTCGGGGCGCAGGCCCAGCAGGGTGGCCGCCCCGTCCTGGGTGGGGCAAGCCAGCGGCAACTCGACGTTTTTTATGCCAAAACAGGCTCCATCGCTTGTCTGTATTGGTTTTCCAGCTATCAGGTTCATGGTGGGTGAGCCGATGAACGTGGCCACGTAGGTGTTGGCCGGGCGGTTGTAAATGTCGTCTGGGGTGCCCAGTTGCTGCAGCACCCCGCCCTTCATGACGGCAATGCGGCTGCCCAGGGTCATGGCCTCGATCTGGTCGTGCGTGACGTACACGCTGGTGATGCCGCTGGCCTGGTGCAGGCGCTTGATTTCGGCGCGCATTTCCACGCGCAGTTTGGCGTCCAGGTTGCTCAGCGGTTCGTCAAACAAAAACAGCTGCGGCTGGCGGGCCAGGGCGCGGCCCATGGCCACGCGCTGGCGTTGCCCGCCGCTGAGCTGGGCGGGGCGGCGGTCAAGCAGGTGCTCAATTTGCAGCATGGCCGCCACCTCGCCAATGCGTTTGGCGCGTTCAGGCTTGGGCACCTTGCGCATTTCCAGCGCAAAACCGATGTTGTCGGCCACGCTCATGGTGGGGTAGAGCGCGTAGCTCTGGAACACCATGGCAATGTCGCGCTGCGCGGGGGGCACGCCCACCACGTTGCGCTCGCCAATGCGGATGGCGCCTTCGGTGGGCTCTTCCAGGCCGGCAATGATGTTGAGCAGCGTGCTTTTGCCGCAGCCCGAGGGGCCCACGAGGATGAGGAACTCGCCCGGGGCCACGTCGATGTCGATTTTTTTCAGCACCTCGACGGTTCTGTCGGCCTTGCCGAAGGTTTTGCGGATGCCTTGGATGTGCAGTGCGGATGCCATGGTGTGTGTCCTTGAACTTTCAGCCTTTGACGGCGCCGGCCGTCAGGCCTTTGACGAAGTACTGGCCAGCCAGCACGTAAATGAGCATGGTGGGCAGCCCCGCGATGACGGCGGCGGCCATGTCCACGTTGTAGGCCTTGACGCTGCTGGTGGTATTGACCATGTTGTTCAGGCCCACGGTGATGGGTTTGCTGTCGGCGCCGCTGAAAGCCACGCCAAACAGAAAGTCGTTCCAGATGTTGGTGAACTGCCAGATCAGCGTGACCATGACGATGGGCGTGGACAGCGGCACGATGATGCGGAAAAAGATGCGCCAAAAGCCCGCCCCGTCGATGCGCGCGGCGTTCACCAGCTCTTGGGGAATGGCAGCGTAGTAGTTGCGGAAAAACAGCGTGGTGCCCGCAAGGCCTGCCAAGCAATGCACCAAGATGAGCCCGCCCACCGAACTCGAAATGCCCAGCCAGCCCAAAATCTGGCTCATGGGCAGCAGCACCACCTGAAAGGGCATGAACACGCCAAACAGCATGAAGCCAAACAGCAACTCGCTGCCCTTGAACTTCCACAGGCTGAGCACGTAGCCGTTGAGGGCGCCCCACAGGGTGGAGATGAGCACGGCGGGCACCACCATCAGCACCGAGTTCCAGAAAAAAGGCTTCAGGCCCCGGCAGTCGGTGCCGGTGCAGGCCTCGCTCCAGGCGGCGCGCCAGGCGTCAAAGTTCAGGCCGCCGGGCAGGCTCAGCAGGTTGCCCTGGCGGATTTCATCGGCGTCTTTGAACGAGGTGGCCAGCATCACGTAGAGCGGCGCCAGGAAGAAGGCGGCCGCCAGCAGCAGCACGGCATAAACCGCAAACCGGGACAGTTGTTGGGGCAGGGTTTTAGCGGTCATGGGGTTTGCTCCGCAGTTCGCTGTAAAGGTAAGGCACCACGATGGCGGCCACGGTGGCCAGCATCAGGGTGGCGCTGGCGGCGCCCAGGCCAATCTGGCCACGGGTGAAACTCATCACGTACATGAAGGTGGCGGGCACGTCGGTCGAAAAGCCGGGGCCGCCGCCGGTGAGGGCCATCACCAGGTCAAAACTCTTGATGGACAGGTGCGACAACACCATGATGGTGGAGAACACCACGGGCCGCAGAATGGGCAAGATCACGCGCCAGTAAATGCGCGGCAGGCTGGCGCCGTCCATTTGGGCGGCCTTGATGATGCTGTCGTCAATGCCGCGCAGCCCGGCCAGAAACAGGGCCATGGCAAACCCGGCGCTTTGCCAGATGCCGGCAATCACCACGCAGTAAATGGCGGTGTCGCCCTGCACCAGCCAGTCGAAGGTGAAGGTGGTCCACCCCAGGTCGTGCATGAGCTTTTCCAGGCCCAGGCTGGGGTTGAGCATCCACTTCCAGGCGGTGCCGGTCACGATGAAGGACAGCGCCATGGGGTACAAATAAATGGTGCGCAGCACGCCTTCGGCGCGCACCTTCTGGTCGAGCACGATGGCCAGGGCCATGCCCAGAACCAAGGAGCCGCCCACGTACAACACGCTGAACACCCCCAGGTTCTTCAGCGCCAGCCACCAGCGGTCCATCTCCCAGAGCTTGGCGTATTGCTCAAGCCCCACGAAGGTTTCGTAGTTGGGCAACATGCGCGATGCGGTCATGGACAACACGCCATTCCAGATCATCAACCCGTAAATGAATGCAAACCCGAGCACAAAACCCGGTGCAATGACGAGCTTGGGCAGCACCGTCTCGAAAGTTCGGCTCATGGTGGGCACCTGAACAACAAAAGGGGGAAAAGCCGCCCCCGCGCCCCACGAACGGGGCGGCCAGGGAACTGGGCAAGGGGCGGCGGCAGGCCTCCGAAGAGAGGTCTTACTTGGTCATGGCGGCAGAAGCGATTTTCTTCTGCGCGTCGGCCACGCTGATCTTGTCGTCGTTCCAGAACTGGCTCACCGCGTCTTTGATGGCACCTTCAGCCGCTGGGCTGATGGCCATGCCGTGGGCCACGGAGGGCACCAGGCCACCCGACTTGGCGGTGTCCACGAAGTCTTTGCTGGAGAGCTTGGCGCAGTCGTCGAACTTGGCCATGTCCATGTTCAGGCGAACGGGGATGGAGCCCTTGTTCAGGTTGAACACTTCCTGGAACGCGGGGCTCATGATGGCTGCGGCCAAATCGCCCTGGGCCTTCTGGGCACCCGCGTCTTTCAGCTTGTACATGGCGAACGAGTCCACGTTGAAGGTGAAGGCATTGGCCGTGCCAGGGGCAGCGGCGCACAGGAAGTCTTTGCCCGGGGCTTTGCCTGCGGCGATGAACTCGCCTTTGGCCCAGTCACCCATGAACTGAAAACCCGCCTTGCCCTGCATGACCATGGCGGTGGCCAGGTTCCAGTCGCGGCCAGGGGCGGCAGCATCGGTGTAACCCTTGATTTTGCGGAAGGTTTCCAGCGATTTGGTCATGGTGGGGCTGGCCAGGGCCTTGCCGTCGAGCTTGACCAGTGCGTCCTGGTAGAACTTGGCACCGCCCACGCCCAACACCACGCTTTCGAAGGTGGTGAAGTCCTGCCAGTTCTGGCCACCGTGGGCCACGGCAATCAGGCCAGCCTTTTTGATTTTGTCGGCGGCGGCAAAAAACTCGTCGTAGGTTTTGGGCATGCCGGCCACACCGGCTTTTTTCAGCACATCGGGGTTGGCCCACACCCAGTTCACGCGGTGCACGTTCACGGGCGCTGCCACGTAAGTGCCTTTGTGCTTCATCACGCCAGCCACCACGCCGGGCAGCAGGGCATCCCAGTTTTCGGCTTTGGCCACGGCATCGAGGTTGGCCAACACACCTTCAGACGCCCACTCCTGGATGGCGGGGCCCTTGATCTGGGCAGCAGACGGGGGGTTGCCCGACACCACACGGCTTTTCAGCACCGTGGCCGCGTTGTCACCGCCACCCCCGGCCACGGCGAAGTCTTTCCACATGTGGCCCTTGGCCTGCATGATTTTTTTCAGTTCGGCGGCGGACTTGGCCTCGCCACCCGAGGTCCAGTAGTGCAGCACTTCCACTTCGCCGGCAAAGGCAGAGTTCAGGGCGACGGCGGCCAAGGCGGCGGTGAGCAGGCGGTTCAACTTCATGGATGTGTCTCCGTTGGGGTGGGGATAAGCCCAGGGCGGGCACGCGGCAACACACCCTGAGTTCATTAATTTTTCATTAATTAATGAACTCAGGCATCGGGAGAAACCCGAATTCCCAAGATCAACCCACCTTTTATGCCACGCCGTCGAGCGCACGCGCCGCGCCCAGCAACGCCGGCGACTGCGGCGAGGTGATCACCCACACGGGCATCGCCTGCAAAAAAGCGGTGAATCGGCCTTTGGCTTCGAAGCGGGCGCGAAACGGCGAGGTGTCAAACCACGTCCCCAGCCGGGGCACGATGCCGCCGCCGATGAACACCCCGCCGTGCGACCCAACGGTGAGGGCCAGGTTGCCCGCCACCGAGCCCAGAAACGCGCAAAACAGGTTCAAGGCCTCCAACGCCTGGGGTTCGGTGCCGCCCAGCGCGGCCGCCGTCACCTCGGCCGGGTTGGTGCACGCGGGCTGGGCCACGCCATCGGCCGCACACAACAGGGAGTAGGTGTCAAACAGGCCCTGGCCACACACGGCCCGCTCGGCCGATGCATGGCCGTAGCGCTGCGCCAGGCCGTCCACCACCAGGCGTTCGCGCTCGGTGGTGGCCGCCAGGGTGACGTGGCCCCCCTCCCCTTGCAGCGGGACCCAGCCGCCATGGCCATCGGGCACCAGGCCCGACACACCCAGGCCTGTGCCTGCGCCAATCAGGGCCATGGGCGCCCCCGGCCGGGCCGCCGTCCCCCCCACGGGGTGCAACTCGTCAGCAGGCAAAGCGGGCAGCGCCAGCGCCAGCGCGGTGAAATCGTTGAGCAGGCGCAAGGTGCGCAGGCCAAATTCGGCCTTCACCGCCGCCTGCGAAAAAGACCAGTGGTGGTTGGTCATGCTCACCTGGTCGCCGGTGATGGGGTTGGCAATGGCAATGGCCGCGTGTGCGGGCTGGCCCAGCCCCAAAGGGGCCAACCCGTCCAGATAGGTGTGCATGGCCGCTTGCAAGGTGGGATAGGCCGCGCAGGGCAACACTTTCACGTGCTCAATGGGGGCGCCCTGGCCGGTGGCCCAAGCAAAACGGGCATTGGTGCCCCCCACATCGGCCAGCAAGCGGGCCCCATTGGCGGAGGTGGTGGTGGGCGGGGTATGGGTCATAACGAGAGGGGTTTGACAGGTTGAAAACGGAGGGGATTGTGCCTCGCGACC
The DNA here is from genome assembly GCA_964342395.1 of uncultured Hydrogenophaga sp. Lineage (GTDB taxonomy): Bacteria > Pseudomonadota > Gammaproteobacteria > Burkholderiales > Burkholderiaceae_C > UBA2334. Next base: position 4,767 of record CAYFFJ010000038.1, on the reverse strand, counting down.
GGCCATGCACGGGCAAAAAAAAGGAGCGGTCAGAACACTCTGACCGCTCCAACGCTTGTTCAGCGGACCTTGAAGAAACTCCGGAAAACGCCCTCGATCAGAAGGCGTAGTTGATGCGCACGCGCAGGGACAGCTGGTCGTCCATGCCCGCGGGCGCCTTGGCGTAGCTGATGGCGGGGGTGATGGAGGCACCTTGCACGCCCATCAGCGGCAGGCTGTAAGCCGCGTACAGGATGGTGGACTTCAGTGCGCCCAGGCCATTGGACTGGATCAGGCCCACACCGGCTGCGCCCATGGTGGCGTTCAAGCCAAAGGACTTGTCATCCTTCTTCTTGGCGTAGTTCACGTTCACAGACGCGTCTTTGCTCAAGGCAAAACCGGCGGACAGGCCCATGCCGGTCTTGGTGCCGGCCACGCCGTTCACCTTGACGGACTCCACACCACCGCGCAGGGTCAATGCACCGGCGTTGAACGTCACGGCAGGGCGCACACCTTTGACGGCCGTTGCGTCTTTGGTTTCCACCAAGCCCAGCTCGACACGCACGGCGCTGCTGGCATTCAGGCCCAGTGCACCGTGGAACACGCCGCTGCCGAAGCGGCCGCGCAGGTTGTTGGCACGGTAACCGCCGTAGATGCCGTTGTCGTCGGCCACCACGGTGTCTTTGCCCAGTGGGAACAGGTCCATGGCTTCGAAACGGCCCAGCTTGACGTCAGCGCCGCTGTTGCCGAACTGCACCCACATGTCGTCGGTGGCGGTGCCTCCCGTTTTTTGCAGCAGCAGGCTGGCACGGGCGGCCACGTAGGCGTCGCCATTGGCCTGTTTGGCACCGGCGTTCACCTCCACACGGCCACCCATGTCCACGCCACCGGCGCGGGCGTTGGTGTTGGGAGCGGAAATTTTGTTTTTGTGGGTGGTGTCGAGTTCGAGGTTGGCATCGAACGACACAGCGGCTTGCGCGTAGGAAGCACAGGCCAGCAAAGAAGCAAGGGTCAGGGTCTTGAACACGGGGGTCATGGAAGTTCTCCAGTTGTGGGGGCAATGAATGGCAGGACAGGCGTTGGCGATGCACTTCACCTGTTCGGCTGACGCATTGGACACAAGCTGAAAACGATTACAAAGTGGGGTTTTCCCCAGTAACAAAGTTTCAGTTATTTGAAAATAACGATTTCATCAAGAAGATTTACTTGGTAAATGTTTGTTTTTCATGAATTTTTCGACGTCAGATTTGCCTGGTTTTTCCGTTGTTGTTTTATGACACTACAGAAGACACCAATTGAAATCAAAATTTTGCCGTGATATGCAATTGTTTGCATTTTCAAAAATGGGCGCACGAACACCCCCAGGGCCGCCCAGGCCCCAGACGCAACACATCCATCAGGGGAAAACGCTCAGCCCCGCAGGGGCAGCGAGCTCTCTCGCACCATGAGCTCGGCGGGCAGCACCAGCGGGCTGCGGTGCACGCCCTGCAGCTGGTCGGCCAGCATTTGCACCAAGGCCGGCCCCGCCGTGGCCATGGATTGGCGCACCGTGGTGAGCGAGGGGTGGAAATGCTCGGCCAGGGCGATGTCGTCAAACCCCACCAGGCGCACGTCGCCGGGCACGCTCAAACCATGGGTCGACAACGCACGCACCAGCCCCATGGCGGCCAAGTCGCTGGAGGCAAACACCCCGTCAGGCATGGCGTTGCCGGCCACCCACTCGTCCACAATGCCTTGCAAGTGGGGGGCGGCAAACAAGATGGGCTTTTGCCAGATGTCGCGCGGCGTGTGGCCGGCTTCGCGCAGGGCGCGCAGGTAGCCCTGGTGGCGCAACGAGGCTTCGGGGTGTTGCAAATCGCCCAGGTAAGCAATGCGCTGGCAGCCCTGGTCGATCAGGTGCCGAGTGGCCAGGTGGCCCCCGGCCTCGTTGTCGCTGCCCACCACGGAATACAAGGTGCCGGGCACCGATGCGCCCCACACCGCCATGGGCACGCCACGGCGCGCCATGGCGTTGAGCTGGTCGTGCCACGACCACTGCCCCATGACAATGAGCCCTGCCACACGGCCGGTTTCCACCAGGTTGGGCAACTGGTCCATGCGGTTGTGGCCGTACCGGGCCAGCAGCATGTCCTGGCCGTTGTCGGCCAAGGCATCGGCCAGACAAGCCACCATGGTCATCATGAACGGGTCTGACGCGGCCTGTATGGGACGGTCCAGGTTGTCCAGCATGACCACGCCCACGGTGGAGATGTCTTTGCGCCGCAGGCTGGCCGCGCTGGCGTTGACGCGGTAGTTCAGCGAGCGGGCCAGGTCGGCAATGCGCTCGCGGGTTTCCTGCTGGATGAGCGGGCTGCCGCTGAGTGCCCGTGACACCGTGGCCGTGGACACCCCCGCCATGCGGGCGATGTCAGCCATCTGGATGCGCTTGACCGCCCCCCGCTGCCCCGGCCCTGGCGTGGCGTCAGGGCTGGGAGCGGGCGTTGGGCTGAGGGTGGGTTTTCTGGGCATACACCGATTATTGCGGCGCAAAGGGTGGGATCGGTGTCACAGCCATTGCGACACCAGGCTGGCCAGCATGCTCAGCACAAGGGTGGTGGTGATGGGCAAAAACCACTCGCGCCCGAACAGGCGAAACCGAAAGTCGCCCGGCAACTTGCCAAAACCCAGCCTGTGCAGCAGCGGCGTGAACCAGCTGATGAGCACCAGCGCCAGAAAAATCACCAGCATCCAGCGGATCATGGGTGGGCCTTCAAAGGGTGTGGGTGCGGTCGCCCGCCGTGAAGCCCACGGGCAGCCAGCCCTCGGCTTGACCAACGGGAGCCAGGGCCAGCACCTTGAACAGCTCGCCCATCTCGTGTTCGTTCACCAGCTTGCTGGCCATGGCGCGCTGGGCCACGCCCGCGTGGTCGTGCGGCAGCGCGTCCAGCAGCGGGCCCAGGCCGCAATTGAACAAAAACCGGGCCTGGGTGGTGTAGCCCAGCACGTCCAGCCCAGCCTCTTGCGCCGCCAGGGCCGCGCCGGTGAAGTTCACATGCGCGGTGATGTCTTTTTCGCCCACGCGCACCAGCGGGTCGGCGTCCATGCGGTGCAGGTGGTGGCAGGCCAGGGTGCCGCTGTCGCGCTGGGGGTGGAAAAACTCGGCCTCCGGAAAGCCGTAGTCAATGAAAAACGCCGCCCCGCGCACCAGCCGGTCGGCCAGGGTGCGCAAAAAGGCCTCGGCCTGGGGGTGGATTTCGGTGGTGTAGTCGTGGCTGCCGGGCACGTCCACGGGGGGGCGCAGGGTGGTGGGCCTGTCTTGCCAGGCCCAGCAGGTGGCCCCCTCGGCCAGCGCCACGCCGCGCTCGAACCAATCGCCGCCCCGGCGGGCCAACAGCTTGACGGGCATGGCGTCCAGCACCTCGTTGCCCAGCACCACGCCGTGCAGGTGCTCGGGCAAGCGGTCGGCCCACACCACCTGGCTGCCGAACCCGCGCAGCGTGTGTTGCTGGCGCTCGCGCAGGCTGCCCGACAAGTCCACGAGGGTGTATTTTTGAATCAAAAACCCATCTATCGCTTGATGGTATTCATTTGTTTGCTGCAATATTTGCAAAGCCAATGCACCGGTGCCCGCGCCAAATTCCCACACCTCGCGGGTGCCGGTGGCGCGCAGCGCGTCCACCACCTGCTGCGCCACGGCCTGGCCAAACAGGGGCGACAGCTCGGGGGCGGTGACGAAATCGCTGCCCTCCACCACCGCGCCACCGGCCCCTTGGGCTTGGGGCATGCGGCCCAGTTTGGGGCGGTCGTTGGCGTAGTAGCCCAGGCCGGGCTCGTACAGCGCCAGGGCCATGAAGCGGTCAAAAGGCAGCCAGCCCCCGGCGTCGGCACAGGCCTGGGCCATGCGCAAAAACAGGGCGCTCGTTAAACTCGTGGCCTCGGGGGTGTGCATGCTGAGTGGCGTGTGGAGTGCTTGGTTCACCGCCCCATTTTCGCCCAATGCCCCGCACCCCCATGCCCCACCCTGTCCCTCTACCTGCCTCTGAAGCCCGCCGCACGGTGCTGGTCACAGGCGCGGCCAAACGCCTGGGCCGCGAGATGGCGCTGCACCTGGCCGCGCGCGGCTGGAACGTGGCGGTGCACTACCGCAATTCCCGCGAAGACGCTCTGAAAACCATTGCTGACTGTGCAAACCAGTCAAGCGCCAGTGGCACATTTGACGCATTTTTTGCCGACCTGGCCGACGAGGCCTCGGTGCGCGCCTTGTGGGCCACCGTGGTGGCCCGCTTTGGCACGGTGGACGCGGTGGTGAACAGCGCCAGCACCTTCGAGCACGACACCGCCCACACCTTTGGCTATGCCGCGCTGCACACCCACCTGGCGGCCAACACCGCCGCCGCCGTGGTGCTGGCCCAGTGCCTGCACGCCCACCGACAGGCCTTGAGCCCCGCGCCGCGCCAAGCCGGGGTGGTGGTGAACCTGCTGGACCAAAAGCTCTGGAACCCCAACCCCGACTTTTTCAGCTACACCCTGTCCAAAGCCGCGCTGGAAGCCGCCAACACCCTGCTGGCCCAGGCCCTGGCGCCGCAGGTGCGGGTGGTGGGTGTGGCCCCGGGCCTGACGCTGACCAGCCACATGCTCAGCCAGGCCGAGTTTGAAGCCCTGCACACCCTGTCGCCCCTGGGCCGCAGCTCCACCCCGGCCGACGTGGCCGCCACCGTGGCCTTTGCGCTGGACAACCGTGCCATCACCGGCACCACGCTGCTGGTGGACGGCGGCCAGCACCTGATGAAATTCGACCGCGACTTCTCG
>CAYFFJ010000037.1:0-27827 GCA_964342395.1 uncultured Hydrogenophaga sp. | reverse complement strand
GCGGACTTTCACGTTGTAGTCCACCACGCGTTTGACCGGGACCAATACCTTCATGGGTTTCACCTTTTCTGTTCAGTTGGAGGATGTCTGCACCGACTCGCCTGCCAGGGGGCGCTCAATCCAGCTTGGCACCCGACACCTTCACCACACGCTCCCACACCAGCGCATCTTTCTTGAACTGGGCAGCAAACTGCTCAGGGCTGCTGCCCACGGTCAAAAAGCCCATTTGCTGGATGCGCTCGCGCACATCGGGCATGGCCAACACCGCTTGCACCTCGGTGCCCAAACGGGCCAACACCTCGGGCGGGGTTTTGGCGGGGGCGCTCATGCCCAGCCAGCCGGTGACCTGGAAAACCTCGTCTTTCACGCCCTGCTCAGCCATGGTGCTGATTTTGGGCAGCGCTTCCATGCGCTGGGTGCCGGTCACGGCCAGGGGCTTCAGGCGGCCCGATTCAATGTAAGGCCGGGCCGACTGCAGGCTGGCAAACGCCATCTGGAACTGGCCGCCCACCAGGTCTTGCAGCATGGGCGCTTCGCCCTTGTAGGCCACGTGGTTCATGTCGGCCTTGAGCTTGTCGGACAACCAGGCACCGGCCAGGTGGGCGTAAGAGCCCATGCCCCACGAGCCGTAAGCGATCTTGCCCTTGTTCTTTTCAATGTGGGCCAGCAGCTCGGGCGCGGTGGCCACCGGCAGCTGCGGGTTGACCAGCAGCACCACGGGTGCCAAGGCGATTTGTGTGATCAGGGCCTGGTCTTTCTGCGGGTTGTAGGGCAGTTTTTCGTACAGGTACTGGTTGATCAGCATGGTGGTGCCCAGCGACACCAGCAGGGTGTGGCCATCGGGCGGCGACTTGAGCGCGGCGTCGGTGCCGGTGACACCCCCTGCCCCACCCCGGTTGTCCACCAGCACCGGCTGGCCCAGGCGGGTGGACAGCTTTTCACCCATGGCGCGCGCGGTGATGTCGGTGGCCCCGCCTGCCGCGTAGGGCACGATGAGTTTGATGGGCTTGCTGGGCCAAGCCTGTGCGTGTGCGGTGCCTGCCAGGCCAACGGTGCCCAAGGCGGTGGCAGCGGCCAGTGCCGTGGCCAGGGTGCGGCGTGTGAAAGAAGCGGTCATGTCAAAGTCTCCGTTTGTGGTTGGTTTTGGGGTTTGTCATTCGGGCAGTGTCAGCACGCCCTGGGCGCGCAGGGCTTCCAGCTGGGCGTCGGTCATTTGCAGCAGCTGGGTCAGCACCTCGCGGGTGCCTTCACCCAGCGTGGGCGGTGCGTTGCGGATGGGCAGGCGCTGCCCGTCCAGCCGGTAGGGCGGCGCAAACACGTGGGTGGTGCCCGCCACGGGGTGGGGCATTTCTTTCACCAACCCACCGCGTTGCGTGCGTTCGCTGGTCAGCGCTTCGTGCAGGCCCGCCACCCTGCCGCAGGGGATGCCGTGCGCGGTCAGGCGCTCCAGCAACACGTCGCGCGGGAACTGGCGGATCAACTCTGTGACCATGGGCGCCAGCGCCAGGCGGTTGCGGGCGCGTTCCACGTTGGTGGCAAAGCGGGGGTCTTCAACGATGTCGGGCCGCATCACCACCTGGCGGCAGAACTTGTCGAACTGGCTGTTGTTGCCCACGGCAATGATGAGCGGGCCGTCTGCCGCCTCGAACATGCCGTAGGGCACGATGGACGGGTGGGCGTTGCCATAGCGGGCCGGGTCTTTGCCCAAAATCAGCGCGTCCAGCCCGTAGTAGCCGGTGACCATCAGGCCGCAGTCGTACAGCGCCATCTCGATCAGCTGGCCTTTTCGCTGCTCCGCTGGCGTGCGCTCGCGGCGCAACAGCGCGGCCAGCACGGCCTGGGCGGCGTACATGCCGGTCATCATGTCCACCACGGCCACGCCGAACTTCAGCGGGGGCATGCCAGCATCGCCATTCAGCGCCATCAACCCCGCTTCGCCCTGGATGACCAGGTCGTACCCAGGCCGCTTGGCCTCGGGGCCGCTGGTGTCGTAGCCTGCAATGGCGCAGTAGATCAGGTCGGGCTTGATGGCCTTGAGCTGTTCGTAGCCCAGGCCCAGCTTTTCGGCACCGCCGGTTTTGAAGTTGTGAATGACCACGTCGAACTGCGGCAGCAGTTGCTGCACGATGCGCAGGCCCTCGGGGCTTTGCAGGTCCAGCGTGAGGGACCGCTTGTTGCGGTTCATGCCGTTGTAGTAGGTGGTTTCGGTCTTGCCGATGCGCATGCCCCAGTCGCGCGTGTCGTCGCCCCGGCCAGGGTGCTCCACCTTGATGACTTCGGCCCCAAAGTCGGCCAGCACCTGGCCGCACAGCGGCCCGGCGAACACGCGGGACAGGTCCAGCACCCGCACCCCGTGCAGGGGCAGGCCGGTTGAGGAGGGGTCAGACTCGGTGGTGGGCTTGTGCATGTCAGGTTCAACGTTCAGTGTGTTCAAACGGCGGGGCTGCGCAGTTTGACGCAGTCAGCCGGGCGCTTGTCCAGGAAGGCCCCAATGCCTTCCAGCGATTCGGCGCTTGCCTGCGCCAGCACCATGTGGCCGGCTTCGCGCTCCAGCTGCGCTTCCAGCCCATTGCGGTGGGCGTGGCGGCACAGGTCTTTGATGCGGGCCATGGCCTGCGTGGGGCCGTCGGCCACCTGGCGGGCCAGCGCCATGGCGGCGTCCAGCGCCTGCCCCGGTGCCGCCAGCCGGTTGACCGGGCCCAGCGCATGCAGGCGTTCGCCGCTGATGCGCTCGCCGGTCAGGCACAGCTCGGTCAGCACCTGGCGCGACACGAACTCGGCCAAAAAGGCCGTGGCCCCGCCGTCGGGCGTGAGGCCCACTTTGACATAGGCCACCGAGAACACCGCGTCGCGGGCCGCCACCAGCATGTCGCAGGCCAGCGCCAGCGACAGGCCCGCGCCCGCCGCAGCGCCTTCCACCGCGGCGATGACGGGCTTGGGGCAGTCGCGCACCGAGCGGATCAGGTCGTGCAGGCCTTCCAGCCGTTCGCGGCGCTCGCTCACGGGCAGCTCGCGCCGCTTGATGAGCTGGCGCAAATCGCCCCCGGCGCAGAAGTGCCCGCCCTCGCCCGTCAGCACCACCGCACCCACCGTGGGGTCGGCCGCAGCGGCTTGCAGCGCGGCCTTGACGCCGAGGTAAAACTCGATGGTCAACGCGTTGCGCGCGGCCACGTTGTTGTTCGACAGGACCAGCACGGCCCCGTCGCGTCGGGTCAGCAGGGCTTCGGACACAGCGGGCATGGGGGTGGTCTGGGCGGTCATGGTGGACACGTCAGTCATGACGGCTCAGGCCTCGGCGGTGGCTGCATGGCCCAGCGCGATGAAGCGGGCCAGGTGGTGGTCTTCGTCGCCAAACTGGTGGTCGATCATCACCAGCCGCTTGGCGTAATGCGACAGGGGCAGCTCCCAGGTCATGCCGATGCCGCCGTGCATCTGGATGCTTTCTTCCGCCACCAGCGTGCCGATGCGGCCCACGCTGTATTTGGCGGCAGACAAGGCTTTTTCCCTTGTGATCCGATCAGTGTCGTCAATGGCCGCCGCAGCGTTGATCACCGCCGAGCGGGCCTGCTCCACCTCCAGCAGCAAGTCGGCCATGCGGTGTTGCAGCGCCTGGAAGCTGCCAATGGGCACGCCGAACTGCTTGCGGGTGCGCAGGTACTCCAGCGTCTGGTCCTTGGCCACGTCCATGGCGCCCAGGCTTTCGGCGGCCAGCGCCAGCAGCGCGTAGCCACTGATGCGCTCCAGCACGGCCAGGCCTTGGCCTGGTGTGCCCAGCAGCGCGTCAGCACCCACGGCGACGTTGGCGAATGTGAGTTCTGCCGTGCGGCCACCGTCGATGCGGCCATTGCCCCGCTTTGAGAGCCCCGCCGCCGTCCCCGGCACCAGGAACAGGCTGATGCCGTCTGCGTCCATCGACTGGCCCGAGGTCCGGGCCGACACCAGCAGCAGGTCGGCCGAATCGCCCACTGGCACCACGGCCTTTGCACCGTTCAGCACCCAGCCTGTAGCCGTTGGGGTGGCTGTAGTGGTCACGTGACTCAGCTCGTAATGGCTGCCGGGTTCGTCGTGGGCCAGCGCAGCCACGGTGCCGCCCGCCATGATGGCGTCCAGTTGCACCCGCTGCGCGTCGGTGCCCGCAGCGATCAGCGCCTGCCCCACCACCAGCGCGCCCAGCAGGGGCTCAACGGCCAGGTTGCGGCCCAGGCATTCGAACACCACGCTCACGTCAAAACCCGCCCCACCGTAGCCGCCCGCGTCTTCGGGGAACAGCGCACCGATGGTGCCCAGCTCTGCCAGACCGGCATACACCTCTTTTGAATAGCCAAAAGTGCCTACAGCGCTTGTGTGGCGTCGTTCTATGCTATTGTTTTCATACAAATAGCGGTTCAGTGAATCCGCCAGCATGCGGCGGTCTTCGGTGTGTTGGAAGTTCATGTGTGTGTCCTTCTCACGGGTGCTCAAAGGCCCAAAATCATCTTGGAGATGATGTTTTTCTGGATTTCGTTGGAGCCACCGAAGATCGACAGCTTGCGGTAGTTGAAGTAGTTGGCCGCTGCAGTAGCTGCTTCAGGCTGGCCCAGCGGTGGCTCTGCATACCCCTCGTATTGCGCCTCTTCCACAAACGGGATGGCATATGGCCCCATGGCGCGGCGGATGAGCGACAAAATTTCTTGCCGGATTTCGGTGCCCCGGATCTTCAGCATGGAGCTTTCCGCCCCCGGCACCCCCCCACCGGCCACGGCGGCAATGACGCGCAGGTTGGTGGTTTTCATGTTTTCCAGGTCAATTTCCACGCGGGCCATGCGCGCGGCAAACAGTGGGTCCTGGTCCAGCGGCTTGCCGTTTTTCAAAACGCGGGCGGCAATCACCTTCAGCTTGGCCAACCCCGACACACAAAAGCCCACACCTGCGATGCCGGTGCGCTCGTAGGTGAGCAGGAATTTGGCGTAGGTCCAGCCCTTGTTTTCTTCGCCCACCAGGTTCTCGGCGGGCACCTTCACGTCGGTGAAAAACACCTCGTTCACCTCGTGGTCGCCCTCCAGCGTGCGGATGGGGCGCAGCTCCACGCCAGGCGAGTTCATGTCGATCAGCAGAAAGCTGATGCCCGACTGAGCCTTGGCTTCGCGGTCGGTGCGCACCAGGCAAAAAATCATGTTGGCGTGCTGGCCCAGGGTGGTCCAGGTCTTCTGGCCGTTGACGATGTAGTGCTCGCCCTGGTCGTCAGTGCCTCTGATCGCCGTGGTTTTGACCGAAGCCAGGTCAGAGCCCGCACCGGGTTCGGAATAGCCCTGGCACCACCAGTCTTCGCCGCTCAGGATGCGCGGCAGCCAGTACGCCTTTTGCTGTTCATTGGCGTATTTGATGAGCACCGGGCCCAGCATGTTCACGCCAAACGGCACGATGCGCGGGCCACCGGCCAGGGCGCATTCGGTGTCGAAAATGAACTTTTCCACCGCGCCCCAGCCTGGGCCGCCATGGGCCTGTGGCCAGTGGTTGGCCAGCCAACCCTGGGCATTGAGGATGGCGTGCCACTCTTCCTGGTCGGCCTTGCTCAGGCGTTGGCCGGCCTTCACCTTGTGGGCAATGCGCTCGGGCAGTTTGTGGATCAGGAAGGTGCGCACCTCCTCGCGGAAGGCCTGCTCCTGGGGCGTGAATTGAACGTCCATCTGGGTGGTTCCTTGAAAAAAATGCGGTCAGAAAATTTCAAACAGGCCGGCGGCACCCATGCCCCCGGCGATGCACATGGTCACCACGCCCCACTTCACGCGCTGGCCCTGCGCCTTGCGCCGACGCCCTTCCAGCAGGATGTGGCCCGCCAGGCGCGCACCCGTCATGCCAAAGGGGTGGCCGATGGAGATGGCACCGCCGTCGACGTTCAGGCGTTCGGCCGGGATGCCCAGCGTTTGCTGGCAGTAGATGGCTTGCGAGGCAAAGGCCTCGTTCAGCTCCCACAGGGCTATGTCGTCCACCGTCAGGCCGTGGCGTTTGAGGAGCTTGGGCACGGCAAACACGGGGCCAATGCCCATTTCGTCGGGTTCGCAACCGGCCACGGCCATGCCGTGGAAGGCCCCCAGCGGCTGCAGGCCCAGGCGCTCGGCCTCGGCGGCTTCCATCAGCACGCAGGCGCTGGCCCCGTCAGACAGTTGTGACGAGTTGCCTGCGGTGATGAACTGCTCAGGCCCCTTCACCGGTGCCAGCTTGGCCAGCGATGCCAGCGTGGTGCTGGCGCGGTTGCAGGTGTCGCGGTCCACGGTGGCCTGCTGCTGGGTGGTGGTGCCAGTGTCTTTGTCGGTCACGGCCATGGTGGTGGTGACCGACACAATTTCTTCGGCATAGCGGCCTGCGGCCTGGGCCTCTGCGGTTTTGCGCTGGCTGTCCACCGAGAAGACATCTTGCGCGTCGCGGCTGATGCCGTAGCGGCGGGCCACCACGTCAGCGGTGTCGATCATGTCCATGTACAGCGCGGGCTTGTGTTCAACGATCCACGGGTCCAGGCCGCTCTGGCCGTCCTGGCGCGAGCGGATGCCCGAAATGCTCTCCACCCCACCGGCGATCATGGCCGGTGCGCCGTCCACCACGATGCGCCCGGCGGCGATGGCAATGGCCTGCAGGCCCGACGCGCAGAAGCGGTTGACCGTGGTGCCGGCGATGGACAGCGGCAGTTGCGAACGGATGATGGCCTGGCGTGCCACGTTGCGGCCGGTGATGCCTTCGGGGTAGCCGCAACCCAGGATGGCATCTTCGATCAGCGCCGGGTCAATGCCCGCGCGGTCCACAGCGGCACGCACAGCAAAGCTGGCCAGCGTGGGGCCGGGGGTGATGTTGAACTCGCCACGGTGCGATTTGGTCAGTGGCGTGCGGGCGGTCGAAACGATGACGGCTTGGCGCATGGGTGAGGTTCTCCTGTCGGTGTTCAGTGGTTGGCCTGGTTCAGGCTGTCAAAGTTCTTGCCCTCGGCCACCAGCCGCTCCAGCAGCGGTGCGGGCTGCCAGAACAGCGGGTCTTCCTCGGCAAAGGTGCGCAGGTCAGCCAGGATGTGGGCCAGGCCCACCGTGTCGGCGTGCTTCATGGGGCCGCCGCGGAAGCGCGGGAAGCCGTAGCCGGACAGAAACGTCACGTCAATGTCCAGCGGCCGCAGCGCAATGCCATCGGCCAGCACCTTGGCCCCTTCGTTGACCATGGCGGCCAGGTAGCGGCGCATGATTTCTTCGGGCGTGAACGTGCGCGGGGTGATGCCTTTTTTGGCCCGCTCGGCATCCACGATGGCCAGCACCTCGGGGTCGGGCTGGCCCGTGCGGGCACCCTGCGGGTACAGGTAAAAGCCCCGGCCGGTTTTCTGGCCGAACCAGCCACGCTCGCAGATGCGGTCAGCAATTTCCACGTAACGGGTTTTCGGGGCACCTGATTCAAGTGCTGCCGCTTGGCGTCTCTTGCGTGTGGCCCAGCCGATGTCGCCCCCGGCCAGGTCGGTCACCTGGCAAGGGCCCATGGGGTAGCCAAAGCCGCGCACGGCAGCATCAATCTCGTAGGGGCTGGCGCCGTCTTCCATCATGTAGTCCGCCGCCTGCTTGTAGGTGGCCAGGATACGGTTGCCAATGAAACCGTCGCACACCCCGGCGCGCACCGGCACTTTTTTCATGCGCTTGGCCAGCTCGAACGCGGTCACCACCACGTCGGGGCTGACCTGGGCGGGCACCACAATTTCGAGCAGCTTCATGATGTGGGCCGGGCTGAAGAAGTGCAGCCCGATCACGTCCTGCGGGCGCGACGTGCTGGCTGCGATGGCGTCAATGTCCAGGTACGAGGTGTTGGTGGCCAGCACCGCGCCGGGTTTGCACACGGCATCCAGCTGCTGGAACACGGCTTTTTTGACGGCCAGGTCCTCGAACACGGCTTCAATCACCAAATCAGTGTCAGCCAGGTCGGCGTAGTCGGTGCTGGGCTTGAAACGGGCCAGTGTGGCGGCCTTCTGCGCCTCGGTCATGCGGCCTTTGGCCACCAGGCCGCCGTACACCTTGCTCACGTTGGCCACGCCACGGGCAATCGAGTCGGCATCGCGCTCCACCATCACCACCGGCAACCCGGCATCCAGCGCGGCCACGGCAATGCCCGCCCCCATGGTGCCGCCCCCGATGATGGCCAGGCTGGCCACCGCACGCGGTGCGGCAGAGCGGGCCTCGGGCACCTTGCTCACTTCGCGCTCGGCAAAAAAAGCGTGGATCAGCCCGGCGCGTTGCGGGCTGTCGATGCAGGCCAGGAACAGGCGGCGCTCCAGCGCCAAACCGTCGTCAAACGGCAGCTCGACCGCCGCACGCACGGCTTCAATGATTTTCAGCGGCGAGAACAGCCCGCTTGATTTTTGGGCTGTGTCAGCCGCCAGCGCCGTCAGCTCGGCCAGCGCGGCCTCGGGGTCAGGGATGGTGATGTCGCGCACGCGGCGCACCGGTGCACCCGTTACCTGTGCGTTCAGCAGCTCGTTGGCATAGGCCAGCCCGGCGTCCAGGGCGGACAGGCCGCTGTCGGCTATGCGGTCTATCAGCCCGGCCTGCAACGCGGCCTGCGCGCCAATGGGTTTGCCGCTCAACATGAATTCGGCAGCGGCTTTCACGCCCATCAGGCGCGGGGCGCGTTGCGTGCCACCGGCACCGGGCATCAGGCCCAGGTTCACCTCGGGCAGGCCCACTTTGGCGGCGGGCAACGCCAGGCGGTGGTGGGCACCCAGCGCCACTTCCAGCCCACCCCCCAAGGCGGCACCTTGCAGGGCGGCCACCACGGGTTTGCTGCAAGCCTCGATCCGGTTGCACACATCGGGCAGCGAGGGTGGCACGGGCGGTTTGCCGAATTCGCGGATGTCGGCCCCGGCGATGAAGGTGTTGCCCTCGCTCACGATCAGCACGGCCTGGGTGTCGGCATCGGTATCGGCCTGTTCCATGGCGGCAAACAGGCCCTGGCGCACGGCGGCGCTCAGGGCGTTGACGGGCGGGTTGTTGACGGTGATCACCCGCACCGGGCCGTGCCGTTGGGTGGTCACTGCGGGTGACGCGTCTTCATTCGCCATGTTTTTGTCTCCGTCGATGGGCTGTTGGGGGCTGCGCGCATTTTTGGACAGCGAATAGTTTTTTACAATCCCAAACATCATTGACAAACTGTCAAACTTAATTTGACAATAAATGAGCCCACACATGGACCTCCAAAGCCTGAACCTGCTGGTTGAAATCGTCGAATGCGGCAATCTGAGCCAGGTGGCACGCAAACTGAAAATGACGCGCGCCAACGTCAGTTACCACCTGGCGCAGCTGGAAAAGTCCACCGGCGTGCAACTGGTGCGCCGCACCACCCGGCGCGTGGAGCCCACCGAGGTGGGCCTGCGGCTGTACGAACACGGTCGCACCATCCAGAACGAGATGTTGGCCGCCCGCGAAACCATCACCAGCCTGGGCCAAGGTTTGCAGGGACGCGTGGGCATCAGCGTGCCCAGCGGCTATGGCGACCTGGTGATGGCCGACTGGCTGATCGAGTTCAAGCGGCTCTACCCCGGCATCGTGCTGGACGTGTTGTTCGAAAACCGGGCCGACAACCTGCGCGACGAGGTGGACCTGGCCATCCGCGTGATCGCCGAGCCGCCCTTGTCGCTGGTGGCGCGCAGCATGGGCGAGGTGCGCTATGTGGCTTGCGCATCGTCAGGCTATGTGCGCCAGCACGGGTTGCCCACCACCCTGGAAGCACTGCGGCAAGCCCCCCTGATCACCGCCGGGGTGGTGGGTCGCCAACTGCGGGTGTCGGCCTACAAAGACGGCGCTCGCGAAGAGGTGCTGCTGGAGCCCACCTTGATTTCGGAACACTTTCCCTTCCTGCGCCGGGGCATTCTGGCCGGGCTGGGCGTGGGGCTGGTGCCCGATTACGTGGTGCACGACAAGGTGCACACGGGCGAGGTGCTGACCACCCTGGACGACCACCGCCTGAGCATTTACGGCACGCGCATGTACCTGCTGTACATGCCCAACCGGCACCAGACACGGGCGGTGCGCACGTGCATCGAGTTCATCCTGGACAAGGCCAAGGATGGGGCGGGGTGAGTCTTGTGAAGAAAAAAGGGCCCTGGCGCTTGTCGGATGGACACCATGGGCGGTATCGCTACATCGCGCGCAACTCGGCTTGCAGCGTGGGGCTGGCCAAGTCGCTCAAGTGGCGAATGGCCCCGCTGAGGTAACGCATGTCCTGGTCCGAGGCCCCGACCCGCTCAAAATGCCGCATCCAGTCTCGCGTGCTCACCCAGACCCGGTGCACCACCGCCAGAGCCTCCTGCCTTGACGTGAAAAACGCAGGCCACTTGGACAGAGCATTGTCCAGCGTTGCCAGTCGCCCCTGCTCTCCCACGTTCAGGTGCAAAAACCGCTCTGTGGCCACCGTGTTCATCGGCAGGACATCGTAGAGGGGGCTCAGCCGCCACCCTTTCAGTGCGGTGTCGTACACGAACGCGTGGTTGCGCAAGTGATCGTCGTTGTTGTGGGTGACGATGTTCAGGATCATCCGCGCAAACACTTCCTCGACGTCCCGCTCGATGAAACGGTGGATGCAGCGCTTGCGAATGGCCTCTGCGATGGCCGCATACGAGCTGTTCCTCGCGTCGAGCTCGTCCATGCCCAGCAGCGTCAGGGCTGAGCAAAGCCCGATGCGACCTTCGGTCTGACCCGGTTGATCGTCGGGTTCAACCTCCCAGCTTTCCTGCCCTGTCGGCAGGATTTCCCCCGCAGGTGCCCAGTAGCGATCGAATCGCCGAATGAGCAGGGCTTTCTGGTTCCCGACCATGCGGACTTGGATCGGGGGAACCCGGATGCCAGCGGCACGGGCCATCTCCAGCGCCCCACCCTCCAAAACCGCGTTGCAGGCCTTGTCCTTCTGAGCGGGAAACTTAGCCAGCCAAAGCACACTGCGCTCATCCCGAATGGTCGCTTTTGGTCGTGCGCCGCCGGCGGTGCCCAGTCCGTTGAAATACGGAACAAACTCGTCTGGCACGTTTTCGTTCGATTCGATCTTGTCGGCCAGCGCCATCAGGCGCTCCAGGTCCACCACCGAATGGGCAGGGGGCGTCGGCGAACTGGTCAGGGCAAGGCGAACATCCAACGCACCCACGCGGTCGCTTCCCGCTTCGAGCAGGTAAGCAATTTCGGGAAGGTCCGCACCTGCGGCCTTGAGCTTGTTCTCGATGACCCGTCGCCCCCAGGCATCGGGTGCGGCATCTCGAATGCCACCGAACTCATCCAGCCCCACATGCACTTCGCGGGCCATGCCACCCTCCTCAGCGGCCAACGGCAAGGCGACGGGGTCGATTTCGATCGGGTGTGCCCGCTGCACATAGCGCCGACCGTACGTGAATGTGGCGTCCCGTCCTTTGTCGAGGTGTTCCAGCAAGCCGGCGGGAACGAAATGATGCAGCCCCCCGTCGGCCACATGCGCAAACACGGCCACCGATGTGGGCGGCTTGGCATAGGGATGGTGTTTCGGCTTAGAAGTCATACCGCTCGTCGTCGGTGCGGCCGCGGGCCGTGGACGACCGGATCCTCTTTGGCATGGCCTGCGCTTGAGCGATGCGCAGAGCGGGCACATCACCCGACAGCAAGCTCAACAACGTGATGCTGCTGGAAATGGCATCCAGGTAGCGCAGCACTTGAGCCAAGGTCCGGCTGGGGTCTCCGGCTTCAATCAACACCGCTGTTGATCGGGAAACGCCCGCACGAGCCGCCGCTTCGGCCTGCGTCATCCTTTTGGCTTTGCGCAGCACCGCCAGTTTGCGGCCAACTTCGGAGGCTTCGTCCACGCGCTGCTGTGGTGTGCGATGCGTTTCGTCGTATTTCATGTTCGAAGGGTAGCAAATTCTTGTAGCCAATAACAGTCTTTATACCTAACAAAGACTGTTATTGGGTACATTTTTCATCAAGACTCTGTACCCCAAATACCGGCTGCGAACCTGAACCGAGCAGACGATGCGGCAGAATGGTGCCGGGTTTGCAGGCTTTTTAATTAACACTGAGACTTTGGCTCCCTTTTCCGGCCAACCGAACGCCCGAAAGCGGGGCACTCTTCGAGCGTGCCTGCGCGCAAACACAGCTGCACGGCTGTCGGTCATTGCGCGTAGCGCTTCAGCACCAGACTGGCGTTCACCCCTCCAAACCCAAAGCCATTGAGCATGGCGTGTTCCATCGGCATGTGCCGTGGAGCCCCACGGATCAGGTCCAGGCCATCTGCAACGGCGTCGGGCTCGTCCAGATTGAGGGTCATGGGCGCCAATTGATGTTGCAGCGCGAGCGTGGTGAAAACAGCAGCCGTGGCTCCCGCTGCACCCAACAGGTGACCGGTCGCGGCCTTGGTGGAGCCGATGGCCAGCGCCCCGCCCGTGCCAAAGAGCGTTTTCACGGCATGCAGTTCGGCGGCATCGCCCACGGGGGTGGAAGTGGCGTGCGCTGACAGGTACTGAATGTCTGCGGGCCGCAAACGGGCTTGGTGCAATGCGGCTTCCATGGCCTCACGCGCACCGCGGCCGTCGTCGGGGCCAGCGGTGATGTGGAAGGCGTCGGCGGCGGCGCCATACCCCAGCACCTCGGCCAACGGTTTTGCGCCACGGGCCAGGGCGTGGCCCAGTTCTTCAATGACCAGCATGGCCGCACCTTCACCAATCACAAACCCGTCGCGAGCACGGTCAAAAGGGCGCGACGCCCGTTGCGGCGCGTCGTTGAACCGTGTCGAGAGTGCCCTCGCCGCCGCAAAGCTGCCGAGCGTCACGGGGTCGATGACCGCCTCCGCGCCGCCACACACCGCCATGTCAGCCTCGCCGGTTCGGATCAGGCGTGCAGCGTCGCCAATGGCTTGCACGCTGGCGGCGCATGCCGTGGCGGGTGCCCCGATGGGTCCACGCAAGCCATGTTGGATGGACACATGCCCTGCCGCTAGGTTGACCAGGAACGATGGCACCGTGAAGGGCGACAGGCGGCGGATGCCGCGCTCTTGCACCAACCGGACGGCGTCGGCGA
This sequence comes from uncultured Hydrogenophaga sp., assembly GCA_964342395.1. Lineage (GTDB taxonomy): Bacteria > Pseudomonadota > Gammaproteobacteria > Burkholderiales > Burkholderiaceae_C > UBA2334. Next base: position 14,799 of record CAYFFJ010000037.1, on the reverse strand, counting down.
TCGCGGGGAACCCCCCCACGCCCGACGCGACCACGGTGGCCGCACGGCTGCGCTCCGCGTCCGACGCTGGCGACCACGCGGCCTGCGCCATCGCCTCGTGTGCGGCCACCAGGGCCAGCTCGATGAAGCGGTCCATCTTTTTTCGCTCCTTGGGGTTGATGTGCGTGCTCACGTCCAGCCCCCCCTCGGCATCTTCTTCCCGACACGGCACCCTGGCGGCCACCTGGCAGGCCTGGTCCGCAGCCAATTCAACGGGCAACGCCTTCACACCGCTGTGACCTGCGAGCAAGCGCATCCACGACAACCCGGCTCCGCAAGCCAATGGGGAAACCAACCCGAGCCCGGTGACCACCACGCGGCGCGAGGCCAACCCTTGAATACACGCTTCCGGCATGCCATCTCCTTTTTGAGTACGATCATAATCATAACGTATGAGTACGATAATCATCAAAAATCACCACGGCACACGCGCACCCCAATGAAAGTCAGCAAAGAACAGTCGTCTCAAAACCGGGCAGGCATCTTGGAAGCCGCAGCGCAGCTGTACCGGCAGCAAGGGTTCAACGGGGTGGGCGTGGCCGACATCACCCGCGCTGCGGGGCTGACCCATGGCGGCCTGTACCGCCACTTTGAATCCAAGGAAGACCTGGCCGCGCAAGCGTGTGCACGCAGCTTTGAGTGGTCGCTGGCGCAGCTGCAACCGAATGGTGGGCCCGTTGACTTCTCGCCAGTGGCGGTGGCCGCGCTCTACCTCACCCCCGCCCACCGTGATGCAGCCGGCAATGGCTGCCCTGTTGCGGCCTTGGCCAATGACGTGGCACGTGCGGGCGGGAAGGTCGCAGACGCATTTGTGGCTGGCGTGGAGCGCTACTTGAACGCCTTTGCCCGGCATCGACCCGACGGCAGCGCAACGGAAGGTGGCACCGCAGCAGACCGCGCCCGCACCATTGAACTCGTCACCCACCTGGTAGGGGCATTGGTCATGGCCCGAGCCACAGCACCGGCCAATGTCCAGCTGTCCAACGAAATTCTGAGCACGGTGGCTCAGGCCATTGCCTGCCGGAATGCCTCCCCCACCCAAAGCCGCCCCGGTCAAGGCTGAGGTGCGCACGTGCATCGAGTTCATTTTGGGAAAATCAGGCGAATGAGGCGATAAACGCCAGAACACACACACGCCACCCACCCATCGCCGCACACGCACCCGAAGGCCATCGGGTGTTGGCTATCCTTTCCCTACCATGCACAACGCGCCACACAACGGTTCGCCCCCTCCCGGGGGGTCACCTCCCGAAACCCGCCCCCTTTGGATGGCTTGCCTGTGCGCCAGTTGGTGCCACATCTGCAGGGACTGGCGGCCCCATCTGGAAACCTGGGCCGCCAGCCAGCCCGGGCTGAAGCTGGTGTGGGTGGACATTGAAGACGAAGCCGCTTGGTTTGACCCCCTGGAACTCGACATCGACACCTTTCCCACCGTGCTGCTGGCAAGCAGCGCCCAAGCCCTGTTCCTGGGCCCCGTCGCGCCGCAGGTGGCGGGCCTCAAACGCCTGTTGTCCCAACTGACCAGCACCGCCCGCAGCGGCCCCTCACTGCCCGCTGCCGCCCATGCGTTGGCCGCGCACGTGTGGAATGCCCAGGTCAATTGAACTTGCCCTCGCCCACACAGCCGCTGAATGGGCTGTGGATTGACCTATCTCAGCCCCGCGAAAGGCGGGGCGGGGATAATCCGCCCCCCAGGTCTCAACGTCTTAACGCACACTCACCACAATGAAACGACTGAACGACTTCCGCATGCATCTGGGCAACCACGCCTTGGTGCCCATCATGATTGGTGGCATGGGAGTGGACATTTCCTCTTCTGACCTCGCCCTGGAGGCCGCGCGTTTGGGTGGCGTGGGCCACATTTCCGACGCCATGATCAAAACGGTGACCGACCGCCGTTACAAAACCAAATACGTCAAGGCCAAGCAGGCGCTTTACAAATACGTGCCCGAAACGGACGACAAATCCAACGTCAAGTTCGACCTGGGCCACCTGGCAGAGGCCACGCGCCTGCACGTGGAAAACACCCTGTCGCGCAAGCAAGGCAGCGGCCTGATTTTCATCAACTGCATGGAAAAGTTGACGATGAACGGCCCCAAGGAAACGCTGAAGGTCCGCATGGCCTCGGCGCTGGACGCGGGCATTGACGGCATCACCCTGGCCGCCGGTCTGCACCTGGGCTCACTGGCCCTGATTGAAGACCACCCGCGCTTTCGCGATGCCAAGCTGGGCATCATCGTCAGCTCGCTGCGCGCGCTGCAACTGTTTTTGAAGAAAAACGCCCGTCTCAACCGCCTGCCCGACTACGTGGTGGTGGAAGGCCCGCTGGCCGGCGGCCACCTGGGTTTTGGCATGGACTGGGCGCAATACGACCTGGCCACCATCGTCGCGGAAATTCTGGCCTACCTGAAGGCCGAAAACCTCAACATCCCGGTCATTGCGGCCGGCGGCATTTTCACCGGCAGCGACGCCGTGCGCTTCATGGAAATGGGGGCTTCGGGCGTGCAGGTGGCCACGCGCTTCACGGTCACCAAAGAGTGCGGCCTGCCCGACGACATCAAACAGGAATATTTCAAGGCCAGCGAAGACGACATCGAGGTGAATGAAATTTCACCCACCGGCTACCCCATGCGCATGATCAAGGCCAGCCCCGGCATTGGCGATGGCATTCGCCCCAACTGCGAGGCCTACGGCTACCTGCTCGATGCCAATGGCAAATGCGCCTACGTCAGCGCCTACAACCGCGAACTGGCGGCCCACCCGGGTGAAAAACGCATCGCGGTCATGGACAAAACCTGCCTGTGCACCCACATGCGCAACTTTGACATCTGGACTTGCGGCCACCTGACCTGGCGCCTGAAAGACACCACCGTGCGCCGTGAAGACGGAAGCTACCAGCTGCTGACCGCCCAGCACGTGTTCGAAGACTACCAATTCAGCACCGACAACCAGGTGAAACTGCCCGAACCCGAACCCGTGACGACCTGATTTTTCGCTTTGCAGTTGCCCCAAAAGGGCGGTGGTGTGCCAACACCACCGCCCTTTTTTCATTCCCGACATCCAATATTTGCAAGTTTTATGTCAGGGTTTGCACCAATTAGTTAATTTCCAAAGGAAACTATATTTGCTTTCCTCTGGACACCAATGCCGGAGCAAGTTACCCCACCCAACAGGAGACATGCATGCGACGCACATTCCAATATCTGAAGGTCAACGCCGTGTTGTTGACCGGATCGGCACTGGCCTTGAGCGCCTGTGGCGGCAGCGGCGAAACCCTGCCTCAGTTGTCGGCGGCCACATCGGGCACCTTGGTGTCGTGCACCGACTTGGCCGCCAAAGCCGTGTTGGCCAACACCACCCTTTCGTCTGCCACGCTGGTGGCCGCTGGCGGGCTGAGCGTGACCGGGGTGAGCACCCCCATGCCCGAACACTGCCTGGTCAAAGGCGAAATGAACCGCCGCACCAGCGCGGTGGATGGCAAGTCGTATGCCATTGGCTTTGAAATGCGCCTGCCCACCGCCTGGAACGGCCGCTACTTCTACCAGGCCAACGGTGGCATTGACGGCTCGGTGGTCACAGCCACGGGCTCTGTGGGCGGTGGCGCACCCACCACCAACGCCCTGCAAATGGGCTTTGCGGTGCTGAGCTCTGATGCGGGCCACACCGGCCCACCCTGGTGGGGTATTGACCCCCAGGCCCGGTTGGACTACGGCTACCAAGCCGTGGGCTCGCTCACGCCCATGGCGAAAAACCTGATCAAAACCGCCTATGGCAAAACGCCAGACCGCTCTTACTTCGGCGGCTGCTCCAACGGCGGGCGCCATGCCCTGGTGGCCGCTGCCCGCTACAGCGACCAGTACGATGGCATTTTGTCGGGCGCCCCCGGTTTTCACCTGCCCAAAGCCGCCACCGCTCAGTTGTGGAAAGTGAAGCAATACGCCAGCATTGCCACCAGCACCCTGGCCACCGGTGCCGATGTCGGGCAGCCCGACATCAGCAGCGCGGTGACGCCTGCCGAATTCCAGCTGCTGGGCAAACAAATCACCGCCAAATGCGACGCACTCGACGGCGTGGCCGACGGCATGGTGTCCGACATCGAGGCCTGCCAGACCAGCTTCAACATCCAGACCGATGTGGCCACCTGCACCGGCGCCCGCGACGGCACCTGCCTGACCAGCGCCCAAAAAACCGTGCTGTCCAGCATCAACGCCGGCGCCAAAAACAGCAAAGGCGAGTCCACCTACGCCAACTTCTACCACGACCCCGGTGTGGCGGGGGTCAACCACGCCCTGTGGCACTACACCAACGCCACCACCCTGGACCCAGGGGCTGTGGCGTTCCTCTTCACGTCGCCGCCGTCCACACAAGCCGCATTTTTGGCCACCACCGGCCTGAAATACGCCCTGGCGTTCAACATGGACACCGACTACGCCAAGATGTTTGCCACGGACGCCACCTACAAAGAGTCGCCCTGGTCGTACATGACCCCGCCCAACGAGACCGACCTGTCGGCCCTGAAAAAGCGCGGTGCCAAGCTCATGGTCTACCACGGGGCGGCCGATTCCATCTTCTCGGCTGCCGACACCACCCAGTGGTACAAGGCGTTGCAAACCGCCAACGGCGGCGCTGCCAACGACTTTGCCCGCTACTTCATGGTGCCAGGCATGAACCACTGCTCGGGCGGCCCGGCCACCGATCAGTTCGACATGTTGACCCACCTGGTGAACTGGGTGGAAAAAGGCCAGGCCCCCGAACAGGTGGTGGCCAAAGCCCGTGGCACCGGGGCCAACGTGGTCAACGCCGAAGTGCCCGCCACCTGGGGCGCCGCCCGCACCCGCCCCCTGTGCACCTACCCCAAAGTGGCCCGCTACAACGGCACGGGCGACGTGGAAAACGCCGCCAGCTTCAGCTGCCAATAAGCCCGCCGCCCCCCTGCCCCAAGGCCGGGCTCCCGCTGGCCTCGGGGGCCTGGGCACGGGGTGGGTGGCTGGCACAATTCCCGGCATGACACCGCCCGCCCCCGCCCCCCAGGCAGAAGCCCCCACAGGCATTGACAGCCGCTTTCTGAAAACCCTGCTGGGCTACAACGCCCGCAGGGCCACCGTGTCCATCATGGCGCTGTTCGACGAACGCATGGCCACGCTTGATTTGAAGCCGGTGGAGTTCTCGGTGCTGTGCCTGATCGGACGCAACCCAGGCATCACCCCCAGCCAGCTGTGTGCCGAACTGGCGCTCCTCCCCCCCCACCTGACCAAAATATTGACCCGCCTGGACAAACGCGGGTTGCTCACCCGCCACGTGTTGCCCGCTGACAAACGCGCGGTCAGCCTGGGTCTGAGCACTCACGGGGTTGCCTTGCTGGCACAGGCCGAAGCCACCGTGGCCCAGCTGGAGGCTGACGCCGCGTCCGCCCTCACGGCCAGGCAGCAAAAAACGCTGATCGAACTGCTGCAAAAAATCTACTGACGCTCCACTGGTGTTTTCCCGGTGCACGTGCGTTACGCTGCAACGTAATATGCGAACAAATAAACGAACGATCGTTCTTTTATTTACATTCCCCCATGAACCAGTCGGAGACACCCATGCGATTTTTGAAATGCGCCATCACCGCCACCGCCGCCGCTGCCTTGGTGGCTTGTGGTGGAGGAGACAGCGTGAGCGACGGCCCCGTGGTCGATTTGAGCGGCACCCCCGGCAGCCTGCTGGCCACACCCGCACTGTTGACCAGCCTCAGCCCCCAAGCCTTCCAGGCGGCCGCACCGGCGTCACTGTTCCAAGTGGCAGGCACACCCAAATGCACGGTCAACTTCAACTATTTCCAATACGGAACCGTGGGCGGTACCGGTGAAAAAACCACCGCCTCGGCCGGCTTGATGGTGCCCAGTGGCACCGACGCCGCCTGCACCGGCGACCGCCCTGTGCTGCTGTATGCCCACGGCACCACCACCGACAAGAAAAAGAACATGGCCAGCCCCCAGGACAGCGAAGCCGCCCTGGTGGCGGCCCTGTATGCCGCACAAGGCTACATTGTGGTAGCCCCCAACTATGCGGGCTATGACTCGTCTCCCCTGTCCTACCACCCCTACCTGAACCTGGAGCAACAGGCCAAAGACATGGTGGATGCGCTCACCGCCGCCCGCAAAGGCCTGGCGTCGGCAGGGGCCACGGCCAGCAGCAAATTGTTTGTGACCGGCTATTCGCAAGGCGGCTTTGTGTCCATGGCCACGCAGCGGGCGCTGCAATTGGCGGGCACACCCGTCACCGCTGGCGCCCACCTGTCAGGTCCGTATGCACTCGGCCGGTTTGGCGATGCGGTGTACGCCGGCAACGTCAACCTGGGCGCCACCCTGTTTGCACCGCTGCTGAACACCAGCTTCCAGCGCACCTACGGCAACATCTACACCACCCCGTCCGATTTGTACGAGGCCACGTATGCCACCGACATTGAAAGCCTGCTGCCCAGCAACACCGCTTTGAGCACCTTGCTGAGCACCGGCAAGCTGCCCGCCACGGCGTTGTTTGCCGCAGACTCTTTGCCCAAACCCACCGGGTTCGAGGTGTTTTTTGGCGCCTCCAACCTGATCAAGACCAGTTACCGCAATGCTGTGCTGGCCGACGCGGCCGCCAACCCCACCGCCCCCCAGCACCCCCTGCGTGTGGCAGCCTACAAAAACGACCTGCTCAGCCTGAACTGGACCCCCGCCCAGCCCATGCTGATGTGCGGCGGCAACGCCGACCCCACCGTGTTCTACGCACTCAACACACAAGGCGCTCAGGCCTATTTCGCGGGCAAAGGCGTGCCCACCCAGGCCGTGACCGTGTTGGACGTGGACAGCGCCGTCACGAGCGCCACAGACCCCTTCGCCGCCGCCAAGCTGGGCTTTGCCCAAGCCAAGGCCAGCGCAGCCGCAGGCGGTGCCACCGCCGTGGCGCAGGCCTATCACGGCACACTGGTGCCCCCGTTCTGCAACGCGGCTGCGCGCGGCTACTTCGCCCAGTTTTGATCCACCCTACCCTTGATCCGCACACACCGGAGACACACCTATGAAAAAAACACTGATCGCCTCCGCCGCCTGCCTGGCCTGCGCCGGGGCATGGGCACAAGTCAGCCTGTATGGCATTGTTGACGCGGGTGTTACCCACGTCAGCGGCCTGGCCGGGGGCAGCAAAACCCAGCTCAACAGCGGCATCATGGAAGGTTCGCGCTGGGGCATGAAGGGGCAGGAAGACTTGGGAGGGGGCTTCAAAGCCCTGTTCACCCTGGAGAGCCGGCTGGAAGTGGACACGGGCACCCTCAGCAACCGCCCAGCCTCTGGCAGCCAGTTGCCAGACCGTTTGACCGCCGGTTTGCCCGCTGCCGTGGCTGCCGGCGTCAATGGGGCGGTTGGCCCGACGCTGGGGGCCAACCTGGACTCACGCGCATTTGACCGCCAGGCCTGGCTGGGTTTGGTCACGCCAGTGGGCGGTTTTCTGATGGGGCGGCAATACACGCCGGCGTACGAAACGGTGGCCCAGTTCGACAGCATGGCGGCCCAGAGCTCACTGTCGGTGGGCCACCTGATGGCCATCCCGGCCGGTGTTGACATACGCTATGACGACTCACTGCAATACCGCATCGTGCAAGGCCCCTGGAACGCCGCACTCACCACCAGCGTCCCTGGCGGGGCCACCAGCGCCAGCAAACGCCTGATGGGCCTGAACACCATTTACAAAGGCGAGGCGTTCCAGGCGGGTTTTGGCTACAACACCAAGAAAAACTCGGCCGACCAGAAGTCGCTCACCACGACCATCCTGGGCGCATCCACCACCCAAGGGGCGTTCACGCTGTCGGGCATGTGGACCCGCATTCAAGAACCCAACCCCAGCTCAGGCCCCGAGTTGGCCGCAGGCTTGACAGCGGCTGGTGTGCCCACCGCCCTGGTGACCAACGTGATCGACCGGCTGAAACAAGACGCCGACCTGTGGCACGTGGGGCTGCGTTACCAAATGGGTGCGGCAGGTCACGTCACAGTGGCCGTGAACAAGCTCAACGACAAACGCGCCACCAACGCCGACGTGACCAGCTACGGCGTGGCCTATACCTACCCGCTGTCCAAACGCACCAACCTGAACATGGTGCTGACCCGCTATGCCAACGCCGCCAACGCGCAAACAGCGCCTGGGGGCGGTGGGTATTTGGGCGGTGTCACGGCCTCGGCCGGGCAGGACTCTACGTCGGTGGCATTTGGCATTCGCCACACGTTCTGACGCATGAAGCCAGCGCTCCCGGCAGGGAGCGCTGGTTGGGGCGCTGGCCGCTTATTGCGCTTCGATCTTGGCGTCTTTGATGGCCTTGGCCCACTTGGCGGTTTCCATGGCACCACGCTTGGCCAGGTCGTCGGGCGTGCCGGGTTGCACGGCAAAGCCGATGCCGGCGAATTTTTCTTGCACTTCTTTGCTGCTGGCTGCGGCGTTGACGGCCTGGTTCAGCTTGGCGACGATGTCGGCGGGCGTGCCTGCGGGGGCATACACCGCAAAGTAGGCGATCAGCTCGTAGTCTTTCAAGCCCAGCGCCTCGTTCACGGTGGGCAGCTCGGGCACGGCGGGCGAGCGTTTGGCCGACGTGACCGCCAGCCCCCGCACCTTGCCCGCCTTCACCTGCGGCAACATCACGGCGAAGTCGGCGCTGAACATGTTCACCTGGCCCCCGATGAGGTCGGTCATGGCGGCAGGGCCGCTTTTGTAGGGCACGTTGGTCAGCTGAATGCCGGCCATGCCTGCCATCATTTCGGTGGACACCAGCTGCGAGGTGCTGGCACTGGCAAACGTGATGTGGGTGGGTTTGGCCTTGGCCATGTCCACCAGCTCTTTCAGTGTTTTGGCGGGCACGTCGTTGTTCACGGCCATGATCAGCGGCACCGAGCCCATGTAGGCCACGGGGGTGAAAGCCGTGTCCTGGTCGTAGGGCAGCTTTTTCATCAGGCTTTTCAGCGCGGCGTTGGTGCTGTTGGTGCCAATCAAAATGGTGTAGCCGTCAGGGGCGGATTTGGCCACCGCGTCGGCCCCCAGCATGCCATTCACACCGGCCTTGTTGTCCACCACGATGGTCTGGCCCAGGGTTTCCGACATTTTCTGGGCGAAGGCGCGGCCAATCTGGTCGGTGGCGCTGCCTGCGGCAAACGGCACCACAGCCTTGATGGGTTTGGTGGGGAATGTTGTGGCGGTTTGGGCCAGGGCGGCCGAGGTGAACAGCGACACACCGGCCAGGGTGGCCAGCAAGCGGGAAGCAAAGCGGAACGCAGGGCGCATGGAAAAGTCTCCGTTGAAGTTGTGGGTGCAGTTTAGGACAGCGGCAGCGCCAGAATGGCGGCGCTGAGGGTTTTGCCGTGGGCATCCAGCGCCAGCGAGCGGGTAACGCCGCCCCCCAGCGCGTCGTGCATCACAAAATGCACGGCCCCCAGGTGGGGCAAAGTGAAGCGCTGCACTTCTCCGTGCACCACGCCTTGGTAGTGGGCCTTCACCCGCTCGGCGGTCAGCAGCCGCTCCAGCAGGGGGTAATGGGCCGGGTCGCGGGCGATGACGCTGAGCGTGGCCCGGTTGCCTTTGTCGCCCGAGCGGGCAATGGCAATGTCTTGCAAAATTTGGACTGGCATGGGGTTCACAGGTCAAACACCTGGCATTGGGGTTGCACCGCGCTGCGCGGCATCAGGGCCGACGCGGCGGCCACCACTTCGCGCACGCTTTGCGTGACGCCACCGCCACCTGCCGGGCCGTTGAGGTAGAGCGCCTCCACCTCCTGGCCCACGCGCTCGGCCTGGGCGCGGGTGGCGCAGCGCACGGCCAGGCGCACGCGCACCTCGTAGGGCTCGTGGTGGGTGCCCAAATGGGGCCCGTGCAGCGCGTTCACGCCCACCAGCTCGGCCCGGTGTTCCAGCCCGGCCAGCCCTGCCACCGTCAGGCGGTGTTGCAAGATGGACAGGGCCAGCTCGCCCCGCGCACGAGCGCCAGGGCCTGCGTAGCCAATTTGCCCTTCGCCCACAAAACCTTCGCGGTAACCCAGCGTCACCTTCAGCTGGTCGGGCCTTGGCTGGCCGCCGGCCCCTTGCACGTGCACGCGGTCGGCCCCCATGCCAGTGAAGCGCACCCGCGAAAAATCGCCCACCACGTCGGGTTGCAGGTAGCGGCTGGGGTCTTCCACCTCGTACAGCAGTTGGGCGGTGCAGGTCAGGCGGTCCACCCGGCCCCCGGTGCCGGGCAGTTTGGTGATGACGGCCGTGCCATCCGCTGCCACCTCGGCCAGCGGAAAACCCACGCGGTGCAGGTCGGGCACGTCGAATTGGCCGGGGTCTGCGATGTAACCGCCTGTGACCTGGGCGGCACACTCCAGCAAGTGGCCCACCAGCAGCCCGGCCCCCAGGCGTGGCCAGTCGTCCGCCCGCCAGCCAAAGTGGTGCATCAGCGGGGCCAGGAACAACGCCGGGTCGGCCACCCGGCCGGCGACGATGACGTGCGCCCCCGCCTGCAGCGCAGGCAACAAGGCATCCGCCCCCAAGTAAACATTGGCAGAAATAAGGCTATTGCGCTTATCTGATATGGATTGTTCGCTATCAATAAACGCAACATCGTTGGCCCACATCCAAGGCAACACGTCATCCCCCGTGACCACCGCCACCCGCAGCCGGGGCAGGCCCAGCTCGCGCGCCACGGCCAGCACGGCATGAGCAGCGGCCAGCGGGTTGGCCGCCCCCATGTTGGTGATGACGGTGGTGCCGTGGGCCACGCAAGCGGGCAACACGGCGCGCATGCGCTCAGCCAACAGCGGGTCAAAACCGGCGGTGGGGTCGGCGCTGCGGCGCAGCTGGGCCAGCGCAATGGTGCGCTCGGCCAGGCACTCGAACACCAGGGCGTTCAATTGGCCGCGCTCGGCCAGGTCTTGGGCGGGGTCGATGCGGTCACCGGCGTAACCGGCACCGGAGCCAATTCGATACGGCGCGCCTGCGTTGGGGCTTGTGTGGGGCATGTGAACAGACATGGGTTTGGAATGGGCAGCGGTTGCCACTCAGGGGTTTAGCCAGGGTTTGGCCGCGAGCCATTGGCTGCACCACGGTTTCAACTGGTGGGCGGGCATGGGTCGCGCAATGCCATAGCCCTGGCCCAGGCGGCACCCCAACTCGCGCAGGCGTGCGCCGTGCGCCAGGGTTTCGACGCCTTCGGCAATCACCTGACGGTGGAAAGCCGCAGCCAACTCGATCACGCTTTGCACAATGCCCAGGTCTTCGGGGTTGGTGAGCATGTTGCGCACAAAACTCTGGTCAATTTTCAAGGCATGCACCGGCAGTTTGCGCAGGTAGGCCAGCGAAGAGTAGCCTGTGCCAAAGTCATCCAGCGAAAACCGCACCCCCAGGCCCGTGCAGCGCCGCAAAATGTCCACGGCCTGCTCCATGTCGGCAATGGCCGCTGTTTCCAGCACCTCCAGCTCCAGGTCCGACGGCGAGATGAGGGGGTGGCGCGCCAATGCACCGGCCAGCCGGGTGAAAAAATCCGACCGCAACAGGTGGTTGGCGCTGACGTTGAAACTGACCTTGATGGCCAATCCATCGCTCAGCCAGTTTTCCATTTGCAGCAAGGCGGCCTCCATGACCCATTCACCCAGCAAATGCTCCAGGTCGCTTCCGTACACCGCAGGCAAAAACGCTTCGGGGTGCAACACCCCCCGATCGGGGTGCTGCCACCGGATGAGGGCTTCCACCCCCATGACCTCCCCACTGACCAAATCGACCTTGGGCTGGTAGAGCAGCCGCAGTTGTGCCGCGTCCAGGGCCACACGCAACTGGGCCAACTGCGCTCGGTGGGCCTGGGCCCGCCGGTCGATTTCAGGGTCAAACAACTGACAGCGGTTTTTGCCCGCCTGTTTGGCCTGGTACATGGCCTGATCGGCATGGCGCAGCAAGGTATCGGGGTCCGCGTTGTCAGCGGGGTACAAACTGGCGCCGATGCTGGCCGTGAGGCTGATGAGGAGGTCACCCACCGCCACTGGCTGGCGCACGATGTACAGCACGCGGTCCAGAATAAGCGCACATTCTTCGGCGGACGCCACTTCTGACACCAGCACAAACTCATCGCCCCCCATGCGGGCCAGGGTGTCATCGGCGCGCAGCACCGATTTCAGTTGGTCGGCCACCCCCACCAGCACCTGGTCCCCCACGGCATGGCCGTGCAGGTCGTTGACGGCCTTGAATCCGTCGAGGTCCAGAAAGCACACGGCGCTGAGTTTGCCGTTGCGCTCTGCGCGAATCAGCGACTGTTGCAGCCGGTCTGACATCAGGCGGCGGTTGGGCAACTGGGTGAGGGGGTCGTAGTGGGCCACACGGTCCAGTTCCAGCTCGTGGGTCTTGATCTGGCTGATGTCGGTGAACACACTCACGTAATGCTGAACGCGCCCCTGGGCATCGTGCACCCTGGAGACCGCCTGCATCACCGCAAACTCTTCACCCGACTTGCGCCTGTTCCAGATTTCGCCGCGCCAAAAGCCCTGCTCGTTGAGAGATGCCCAGAACGCATCGTAAAAAGCCGGGCCTTGCCGCTCCGACGCCAGCATGCGCGGCGATTGCCCCAGCACCTCGCCAGCCTCATAGCCCGTGATGCGGGTGAACGCGGGGTTGACCTTGGTGATCAAGTGCTCGGCGTTGGTCATCATGATGCCCTCGTAGCTGCTGTCGAACACCACCGCAGCGTCTTGTTGGGCAAACTCCAGCATCTTGCGTTGGTGGATGTCCGTGTGCGTGCCAGACATGAGCAGGGGCTGGCCGTCGGCCCTGCGGGTCACGATGCGGCCACTGGTGCGTATCCAGCGCCAGTCGCCCGACCGCGTGCGCAGTCGAAACTCAAATGCGTGCTGTTCGGTCAGGCCGTCCAAGTGCCGCTGTATGGCGGCCATGTGGCCGGGAAAATCATCCGGGTGTACCCACTCGGACCAGTTGGCCGGGGCCACCGGCATCTCACCGGGTGCGTAACCCAGCATGGTTTCAAAGCGCGGACTCACCACAAACGCGTGGGTCTGCAAGTCCCAATCCCAATAGCCCTCGTCGGCCCCTTCCAGCACGCGGGCCAGGCGCTGCTCGCTGGACTGGAGGGCCTGCTCGCTGCGCCGGCGCTCGGTGATGTCGGTGCCCAGCACGTAGTAGCCCACCACATGCCCATGTTCATCGCTCTTGGGCGCGTATTGAATGGCCTGCCACACCCCCGGAAAAGGCTCCCAGTCGTAACCCTGGGGGCGCCCCTGCAACGCCTGGGCAATGAGAGGCGCGGCAATGGCGTAACGTTTGGGGCCCAACACGCTTTGCACGGTGCGCTGGGTGATGTCGGCCAACCCAGGGGCAAAACGCGCGCGGTATTGGTCGTTCACATAAACGTAGCGCTGCTGGGCGTCCACATAGGCAATCAGTGCTGGCACGTTGTTGATCACACCCAGCAGGTGGCTTTGGGCATCGTTGAGCTGGGCGGTGCGCTCCTGCACGCGCTGCTCCAACCGCAGGTTTTGCTCTTGAATGGACCGTTTGGCTTGCCTGTCCAGCGTTTCATCGCGGAACACCATGACCACACCGCGCACACGCCCCTCGCCATCGCGAATGGGGGCCGCACTGTCGGCAATGGGCAGTTGGGTGCCATCGCGCGCCACGAGCAGTGTCTGGCTGGCCAACTGGTGCACCTCACCGGTGGTCAGCACCTGTGAAACCGGCAACTCGATGGGCACCAGCGTCAGCTCGTGAACGAGCTGCACCACCTCGCTGACCGGGCGGCCCTGTGCGTCAGCCACCGGCCATCCCGTCAGGCGCTCCGCCACCCGGTTCATGCGTGTGATACGCCCTTGCGTGTCGGTGGCCAACACCGCGTCACCGATGGAATACAAGGTGGTGGACAGGTTTTCTTCACTGCGAGCCAAAGCCTGGCGGCTGCGCTCGGTCGCCAGCGACTGGCGCCAAATCAGCCAATACGTGGCCCCCAACAGCGCCAGCAGCAGCATCGCCCCTCCCACCCCAACCGCCACCAGGCCCTGACGGGCCTGCGCCTGTTGGGCCTGGCGCTGTGCCAGCAGCTCGCGCTCTTGGGCATCCATTCGGTCCAGCAGGGCCAAAATGGCCAGCCGCTCGTCCAACACCTGGTTCAGTTGCGCCCACAGGGCCTGCTGCACCGCGTTGCCGCTGATTTGGGTTTGGAACCGTGCCAACACCATTTGGCGCTGGGCAACGGCGGCATCGCGCTCGGCCAACCGCGCTGGGTCCCCACTGACCCTGAAACCCTGGGTGGCCATTTCCACTTGCAGGGTGGTGATGCGAATCTGCGCCACTTGTTGAAGCGTTTCCTGGGCGTGCGCCACCCAACGCCCCGCGTCCGACGCGTTTTGGGCCAGTTTCCAGGTCGTGCCCATGAAGACAGCCACAGCCATAACGGCGGCAGTGAAGGCCCCCAGCACCTTGGTTTCAAAGCCGATGGACCGTGTCACACCATGCCTCATTCGTTGAATGGGTTATGGCCCATTCTGCCACTGCCACCCGCCTTGGCAACCCCTGTCTTGCCGGCTCAAAGCACCTCGAAAATGCCGCAAGCCCCCATGCCGCCGCCAATGCACATGGTCACGGCCACGCGCTTGGCGCCCCGGCGTTTGCCCTCGATCAGGGCGTGGCCGGTCAGGCGCTGGCCGCTCACGCCATAGGGGTGGCCCAGGGCAATGGCGCCGCCGTTGACGTTCAGGCGGTCTGCCGGGATGCCCAGCTTGTCGCA
>CAYFFJ010000036.1:0-28137 GCA_964342395.1 uncultured Hydrogenophaga sp. | reverse complement strand
AATACGGCGTGAGCGCCGAGCGCATCCGCCAGATCGAGGTGGCGGCCATGAAGAAAATGCGCAAGAGCCTGGCCGAATACGCCTGAGTCACCTGGGGGTTTGGGTTGAACCCAGGCACCAAACCCCCACACAAAAGTCAGTTGCCACTGGCCAGCCGCTGATCGATCCAGGTGAAGGCATTCAGCACATCGTAGTTGCCAGCGTGCCCTTGATCCCAGTGAAGGGCGAAGTCGACGGTCTGGACGTTGGCATCAGCCTTCAGGGCGCGGCCCATGTTGTAGGCCACGGTGAAGGAAGTGTCGCGGTCACGCGCACCATTGCGAATACGCCAATGCTTGGCGATGCCCTCGGTCTTGCCGATGTATGGCAGCGCGTTGATCATCTTGTACTGGCTCAGCAGGAACTCCCTTTGGGGGTTGGCCGCCCAGGTGTAGCCGGTCTTGAGCAAACCCACATCGCTTTGCGTGGCGTTGGTGGCGTCACCACCGTTGTTGTGGTTCCAAGCGTATTCCGTGAAGTTGGAATAGACCTGGGCCGCCGTCCCAAACAGGTTGGATTCACCCCCGCTGTAGTTGCCGTAGATGGCCGTGCCTGCCTTGGTGGTATCGGTGGTGGCCGTAGCAGCCAGAGCAGGTGTTTGACCCACCTGGTCAAAACTGGGCACCGCTTTGAGGCGTGCCTGCTTGGCCACGTACTTCAGGTAATTTGACATGTTGAACTGCGTTACCGAGCCACTTGCGTCCACGTCGATGAAGTCGTTTTTGTAATACAGGGTTCCGCTGCCACCGGCCACACCATTGGCCGCCGTGCTGCCGTTGGTGTTGTACGCGACGATCGACTTGCCGGACTTGACATACGCACTCGCAGCGTTTTTGAATTCGGTCTGCAGGGCCGCCAGCATGTTGTCGGTGGTCAAGGCCGTGCCATCGGCATTCTTCAATCCCAGGCTGGCTTGGTACACCACGAACTTGTTCATCAACTCGGTGCTGCCGCTTGGGTCGGGATTGGAGGCGCGCACGAGTTCGTTTCCATTCGCGTCGACGATCAGCCCCGCCTTCTGGTCGGTGGAGACCGCACCACGGGTCCCCAGCACATTGAACATCCATTCGTAGGCCATGTCGGCGCTGCCCATGTCCTGAATGGGGCAGTAAGCCACCACCGCGTAGACGCTGTCGCTGATCGAACTTTTGCCGTTCGCATCAATACCTGCTGCGCCAGCGGCTTTGAGGTAGGGCAGATAGTCCGCATGGTCGCCTGTGGCGCCGAGTTGCGTGCTCTGGGCACCGCCACCGCTGGTGCCATTGACCACAATGCGGTTGGCATTGCCTGGCATGAGGCTGTCATTCAGGCGGAGGTAGCGCACGGCAGCCTTGGCATCCACGATGGCAGCAGGTGCCTTGCCCTGGTAGACACCGTCGGTGTAAGCCCCTTCAGGGGCCGTGGCGCCGCGGCTGCGCGAGGCCATGTTGATGTAAACGAAACCCCGTGCCAGCGCGGCACCTATTTTGTCGGTATCGCTGTTGCTGGCATAGGTGCGACCGTTAACGATGTCAGCCCCGCGGTAATTGCTGCCGGTGATGGCGGCCTTGCCATCCCACCCTCCCAGGCCCCCTTGGTAGCTGGCAAACCAACCGGCGTTGTTGACGTTCACAAGAATGGCGTTGTCCTGTTTCGCAGCGTCCGTCTCACGCACAAAGATGTTCATGTTCTGGTAGCCGCAGGTCTGGTTGTCCACGGCAGAGCCGCGTTGCACAGCCGACAACGACATGGGTTTGCCTACATAGCAAACCTCCCGGTACCAACGCACTGGTGTGGCGACGCCGTCGAGCGTCACGGTGATGGTGGTGTATTGGGCTTTGTCAAAAGCCAGCTGGCTGTCGTAGACGCCTGGGTCGGCCGCGTCGGCAGAGCCACCGCCGCAGCCAGCGGCCAAGGCGGCACACAGGGCGGCCGCCAGGCTGGTCATCTTGAGGGGTTTCAGGGGTGTCGTCATTTTCTGTCTCCTTTATGTGTCGGTCTTTCGACCAGGGGGTAACGGGTTTCAGGTGGTTGGCATGGGTGACGGTTTGGGCTGTTCCTTGCCTGCTACGGAATACAG
The DNA here is from genome assembly GCA_964342395.1 of uncultured Hydrogenophaga sp. Classification (GTDB taxonomy): domain Bacteria; phylum Pseudomonadota; class Gammaproteobacteria; order Burkholderiales; family Burkholderiaceae_C; genus UBA2334. The sequence continues at coordinate 26,039 of CAYFFJ010000036.1, read as the reverse complement.
GGCACCCGGGGCATTTCGGGTTTGCAAAAACACGTCCAGCGGCTGGCCGCGCATGGCGGCGTACACGTGCAGGTTGGTGGCACCCACCACAGCCGCCAGTTTTTCCAGCATGAAAAAACTGGCGCCGTGGCGAATCAACGCCTGCCAATCGCGGCGCAGCACCATGCCGCGCTCTTCGTCGCTGAGGCCGGCCTCGCGCAAGGCCACGGCTTCATCGGTGCGGAAGGCTTCACGCCGGGCCGGTTGAATGAGGCCGTGCAAAAACTTGTTCAGGCGGTAGCCAGCGTGGCTGCGCGCCAGCTCAAACGGGTAGGTGCCGGGCAGCTTGTCGGCACCTGCGAGCTGAGTGCCCATGTGGGCCAGGTGGCGGGCGTGTTCCCCGGCAATCGCAGGGCCCGCGCTGTGGTTCTCATAGATGGCGGTGGCAATGCCCGTCATCGACGGCAGGTGGTAGGCCTGGTGCACCTTGCGCACGTTGGCCGACAGCGCGCCGCGCATGACGAGCCACATGATGACCTCGGCCCCCTCCATGCCACCCAGCTCGGCGTATTCGGCCAGCGTGAGTTCGGCCAGGCGGGCGGGGTCGTTCTCAAACAGCGCCAGAAACCGGTGGTCCCAGGCGGTGTTGTTGAAACCGCAGCGCTCACCGTGCACCTGGTGCGACAGCCCGCCCGTTGCCACGATGGCCACGCGCAGGTCTTCGGGGTAGCTTTCGATGGCCTTTTTCAGCGCCTGCCCCAACTTATAGCAGCGCTTGGCCGAAGGCACAGGGAACTGCAGCACACCCACCTGCAAGGGCACCACCTGACAAGGCCAGTCGGGGGTGCGCTCGCACAGCATGGACAGGGGCGAGAAGGCCCCGTGGTCCAGCGCCTTGTCGCGGAACACCGAGAGGTCGAACTCGTCGGCCACCAGCGAGTGAGCCACGTGGCGTGACAGGCCCAGGTGCCCGCGCAGGGGCGGCAGGTCGCGGGCACCGCCGCCTTCGTCGGCCACGGGGTAGTGCTCGTCCACACCCAGGGCAAAGGGCGAGTAGTGATCAAAGAAAAACGAGGTGACGTGGTCGTTGTAAACCACAAACAACACGTCTGGCTGCTTGTCTTTCACCCATTGGCGCACGGGCTGGAAGGCCTCAAAAATAGGGGCCCAAACGGGGTCGTGCTGTTTGTTGCCATCGAACGCGAAGCCGATGGTGGGTGTGTGCGAAGCCGCAATGCCCCCGATGATGGTTGCCATGGGGTGCGCTCCTTATTTGGCGGTGGCGTGGTCGGCAATGAGCTTGCGGGCGGTGCTCAGCATCTCGGCGCCGGGCAGGCCTTTGGCGTTCATGTCTGCCACCCAACCGTCGGCCAGGGGCTGGCCCAGCTTTTTCCAGTTGGCCAACTCGGCGGCGGGAATGGTGTTGGTGGTGTTTTGGGTGGTGAGCTTTTTGCCCTCGCCGTCGGCCTGCAAAAAGGCTTTGCCAATCTGGCCCGACAGGCCTTGGCCGCTGTTGGTGTCGATGACTTTTTTCAGATCGGCGGGCAGCGACTCGTACTTGGCCTTGTTCATCGCGAAGATGAAGGTGGAGGTGTAGAAGGCGGGTTCGGCGGGGTCGGTTTCGCTGTGGAACTTCACCAGCTCGTGAATCTTCACGGAGGGCACCACCTCGTAAGGCACCACGGCACCGTCGATCACGCCTTTGCTCAGGGCATCGCCCACCTGGGGCACGGGCATGCTGACCGGCGTGGCCCCCAGCAGCGCCAGGAACTTGTTGGTCATGCGGGTGGGCGCGCGCAGCTTCAGGCCCTTCAAATCGGCCGCCACGGTGACGGGCTTTTTGCTCATGTGGAACACGCCGTCGCCGTGCACGTGAAAGGCCAGGGGCTTCACGTCTTTGAACTCGGCCTGGCTGTACTTTTGCGTGAAGTCCCACAGGGCTTTGCTGGTGGCCTCGGGGTTTTGCATCATGAAGGGCAGTTCGAACACCTCCACCGTGGGGAACCGGCCTGCCGTGTAGCCGGGCAGCGTCCACACCACATCGGCCACACCGTCTTTCACCTGCTCGAACAGCTGCGGGGGCGTGCCACCCATTTGCATGGAGGGGTAAATCTGGCACTTCATGCGCTGGTGGCTGTCTTTGGCAATCTTGTCGCACCAGGGGGTGATGAACAGGGTGTTGGCATAGCTGGTGGCGGGCAGGAAAAAGTGCACTTTCAGCGTGACCTCCTGCGCTTGCACTGTGGCTGCGCCCAGGGTGGTCAGGGCGGCAACGGCAGAAAGAACGGTGGCGCGGATGCAGGTTTTCATGGGGTTTCCTTGTCTCGGTTTGAATGGGTTGGGAACGGAAAAAGCAGCGACCAACACTCACCCGGTGAGGGTGTGCACCAGCCAGAGGGAAATGGGGGGGAAGGCAATCAGCAGCGCCAGGCGGATGGCGTCGGTGATGAGAAAGGGCACCACGCCCTTGTAGGTTTCAACCATGGGCACGTCTTTGGCCAGCCCGTTCATGATGTAGACGTTCAGGCCCACGGGCGGAAAAATCATGCCGATCTCACACACCGTGAGGATGAGAATGCCGAACCACAGCGCCTTGTCACCGGGCGTGAGACCGAAAAAGTCCATGCCCATGATCACGGGGAACAGCGTGGGAACGGTGAGCAAAATCATGCTCATTTCGTCCATGACACAGCCCAGCAGCACGTAAAACAACATCACCCCGGCCATGATGGCCACAGGCGAAATCTGCATGTGGCCCACCATGTCGGCCAGTTGCGCGGGCAACTGCGAAATGGCCAGGGCCGCGTTGATCATGTCGGCGCCCAGGAAAATCAAAAAAATCATGCCGCTGGTTTGTGCCGTGGTGCGGATGCTGGCCAGCAGGCGCTCGCGGTTCATTTCGCCACGCGCCAGGGTGATGGCAAACGTCAGCACGTTGCCAATGGCAGCCCCCTCGGTGGCCGTGAACAGCCCGCCGTAAATGCCGCCAAACACCACCAAAAAAATCAGCACGATGGGCCAGACCTTGGCCGCTGAGGCCAGCAGCTCGGCAGCCGTGGCGGCCTGGGCTTCAGGCGCATCGGCAGGGCGCAGGCGCACCATGACGGCAATCGCCATCAAATACCCTGCAGCAGCCAACAGCGCGGGCACGTAGGCCGACAAAAACATCTTGGTGATGTTTTGCTCGGTCAGGATGGCGTACACCATCAGCGTGACCGACGGCGGCAGCAACACCCCCATGGTGCCGCCGGTGGCCAGCGCAGCGGTGGCCAGGCGGCCCGAGTAGTGGATGCGCCGCATCTCGGGGTAAGCCACTTGGGCAATGGTGGCGGTGGTGGCCACGGTGGAGCCCGAGATGGAGCCAAACGCCGCGCACGCCAGCACCCCCGCCATGGCCATGCCACCTTTAAAGCGGCCCAGCAAGGCGTTGGCAAAGTCAAACAGCGCCTTGGACAACCCGCCGTTCACGGCAAACGCCCCCATCAGCATGAACAGGGGAATGACCGACAGGTCGTACACCGACACGCGGCCGTACACCGCACCCTTCAGGTGGGCCAGCAGCGGCAGCCAGCCCGTGAGGGCCATGTAGCCCACCGCGCCAGGCACAAACATGGCCACGGCAATGGGCGCACGAACGGCCATCAGCACCAGCATGGCTCCGAACATGGTCACACCAATTTGGAAGGTGGTCATGCCGCACCCTCCCCTGCCCCGGTCAGCAACAGGTCTTTGGTCTGCACCAGGCCAATCAGCACACACAGGCTGAGGCCGGGCACCATCAGTGCATAGGGCCACCACAGCGGCAGGCCCATGAGCATGGAAGACTCGGCGGACTCGCGCATGTCCATGCCGCCCACTGCCACGCGCCACAGCACCAGGGCCATCATCAACGTGTACAGCGCGTTGCCCAGGCAGTCCATGGCGCGCTTGCGCTCGCTGGTGGCGTGGTTGGTGAAAAAGTCCACCATGATGTTGGCGCGCTTGAATTGGGTGTAGGGCATGAACGACGCCACCACCACCGCGCTGCCCAGCTGCACCAGCTCCACGTCGCCCAAGATGGGGTGTGCGAAAAACGCACGGCCCACCACACTGACCACGGTCATGCACGCCATGGCCACCAGCACGCTGCCGCCGATGGTGGCGCTGGCATCGCAGGCCCTTTCCAGCCAGCGGTGCACACCGGCATTTGGGTTATCACCTTCTTGCATCTTGTCTCCTGTCTTTGTGCGTAAAACGGCTGGCCATGGCATGGATCAGCCGAAGAACGCGAACTTTAGGGATTGCAGGGCGGTTGAAAAAGATGTTCAAAACCCTTCCGCGATAACCATTGGTTATCATCTATCGCCATGAAACTGTCTGGTTTGAACACGCTGGTGGCTGCCATTGAAGAAGGCAGCCTGCGCGGCGGCGCACGGCGGCTGGGTGTGTCGCAGCCCGCCATGACCAAGGCGCTGCGCGAGCTGGAACGCGAGGTGGCCAGCCCCCTCATCGTGCGGTCCACCACGGGCGTGGTGGCCACGGCGCAGGGCAAGGTGCTGTACGACCACGCGTGTGCTGTGTCGCGCGAGCTGTCCACCGCCATGCACACCATCGGGCAACTTGGGGGGCGCATGAGCGGGCCACTGTCGGTGGGGGCGGTGCCGCTGGCCGTGATGCTGCTGGTGCCCGAAACCTTGCGCACGTTTGGCCGCGAGTTTCCCGACATCACCCTGCGCATCAGCGAAGAGCTGTATACCCACCAGTTGCAACGGTTGCGCAAGGGCGATGTGGACGTGGCCATTGGCGGCATACCGGGCGGGCTGCCCAGCGGCGAATTTGTGACCGAAGCCCTGCTGGACACCACCATGGAAGTGGTGGTGCGCAAGGGCAGCCCGCGCGAAAACGCCCGCTCACTGGCCGAGCTGGCCGACGCCCGCTGGGTGTACACCGGGGCCACCAAAGAAGAGGGCTATGCCAAGCTGCTGTTCGAGGCGCACGGCCTGCCGCCGCCACCCGTGGGCGCGGTGGTGAACTCCACACTGGCGTTGCTGTCCATCGTCACCACAGGCGACTGCGTGGGTTTGATGCCCCGGCAAATTGCCGCCCACCCGGTGGCCCGGGCCTATTTGTCGGTGGTGCCTGTGCAAGAGCGCGGCCTGCCGCTGACGGTGGGGGCCATTGTGCGCAGCGACGCGGTGGTGTCTCCCGCCGTGCGGCACTTCATTGCCCACCTGCACCGGGCTGCGCACCAGATCAATGCGCACGGCCACGGGCTGGGTTGACCGCCCCGATGCAAAAACCGCTGGCACGCAGCGGTTTTTAAGCTTTCCAGGCCACAGCGCTTGATAGACGGTGCATTTCAGCTATCAAATCTGATTTTCCTTCAAAACCGATCCCTGGCAAGGGCGGCAGGTCCACATAACCGTTCTTGACGGCCACGCCGTCCGGGAAACCGCCGTAGGGCTGGAACAGGTCGGGGTAGCTTTCATTGCCACCCAGCCCCAAGCCTGCGGCAATGGCCAAAGACATCTGGTGCCCGCCGTGTGGCACGCAGCGGCTGGGCGACCAGCCGTGTTCTTTGAGCATGTCCAGCGTGCGCAGGTATTCCACCGCGCCGTAACTCAGGGCGCAGTCAAACTGCAACCAGTCGCGGTCGGGGCGCATGCCGCCGTGGCGGATGAGGTTGCGGGCGTCTTGCATGGAGAACAGGTTTTCGCCCGTGGCCATGGGGCCTTGGTACACCTCACCCAGGCGGGCCTGCAGTTCGTAGTCGAGCGGGTCGCCCGCTTCTTCGTACCAGAACAGCGGGTACTGGGCCATGGCTTTGCCGTAGGCAATGGCGGTGGGCAAATCAAAGCGGCCATTCGCATCCACCGCCAGCTGCTGGCCAGGGCCCAGCAGCTTGAGCACGGATTCGATGCGTTCGCAGTCTTCGGCCAGAGAAGCACCGCCAATTTTCATTTTGACCACCGAGTAGCCGCGCTCCAGGTAGCTGGTCATTTCGCGCTGCAAGCCCTCCAGCCCCTTGCCGGGGTAGTAGTAGCCGCCTGCGGCATACACAAACACGTGGGGGTTGGCCGTGCCGTTGCCATAACGCTCGGCCAGCAGTTGGTACAGCGGCTGACCGGCGATTTTGGCCACCGCGTCCCACACCGCCATGTCGATGGTGCCCACCGCCACCGAGCGCTCGCCGTGGCCGCCGGGCTTTTCGTTGGACATCATGCAGGTCCAGATTTTGTGGGGGTCCAGGTTTTCGCCGGTGGCGTCCTGCAGCATGGCGGGGTCGGCAGCCAAAATGCGGGGAATGAAGCGGTCCCGGATCAACCCGCCCTGGCCATAGCGACCGTTGGAGTTGAAACCATAGCCCACCACCGGGCGGCCATCGCGAATGACATCGGTGACCACGGCCACCAGGCTCAGCGTCATTTTGGAAAAGTCGATGTACGCGTTGCGGATGTCCGACTTGATCGGACGCGTGGATTCGAGGATGTTGACGATTTTCATATCAGGCGACGGGTTGAAAACTTCATTGGGGCAGCGACGCACCACCGCAAATGGCAATGTCTTGCCCGGTGATGGCGGCTGCGGCCGGAGACAACAAAAACAGGGCCAGCGCGGCAATTTCGGCGGGCTGGATGTAGCGCCCCAAGGGCGGCAGCCGGGGCATGGAGCCGGTGCGCGAGGGGTCGCTGAGCATGGCGGTTTGGGTGGCCGCGGGGGAAATGACGTTGACCGTTACCTGCTGCGCCACGACCTCGGCCGCCCAGCTGCGGGTCAGAGCCACCAGGGCCGCCTTGGTGCCAGCGTACTGGCTGCGCCCCGGCATGCCTTGCGACACCCGGCTGCCAATGAACAGCACCCGTCCCGCCCCGCGCTGCGCCATGGCAGGCAGCATGGCGTTGGCCAGTGCGGTGGCCGCATCAACGTGGAGCTTCCACATCAAGGCCCCGGCATCGGCATCCAGTGCACCCAACGGCCCCACGCGCAACACACCGGCGGCGTGGATGAGGGCATCGGCCTGCGCCAGCCGGGGGGCCAGCGCGGCCAGTTGGGCGGCGTCGGTCAGGTCGATGCGAACCGCATCAAACCCCGGGTGCTGCAAGGCGGGCGGCGCAGCGTCCAGCCCCAGCACCCGCCAGCCTTGGGCCAGCAAGGCCTCGGCCAGGGCTTGGCCAATGCCGTTGCTGCTGCCGGTGACGACCGCAACCTGTACAGCCGTCGCACATGACGGTGCATCACTCGACACGGATGTTGCCTTCGGTCACGATTTTTTGCGACTGCTCCATGTCACTGCGCTGGAACTTGACGAAGTCGTCCACCGCCCCTGGAGTGATCAACAGCCCCAGCGGCGTGAACTTGTCGCGCAGGTCGCCAGCCAGCGCCTTGTTGGTTTCGGCGTTCAACTTTTGCACCACGTCGGCTGGCGTTTTGGCCGGTGCCCACAGGCCGTACCAGCTGTAAAACTCGTAGCCGGGCAGGGTTTCGGCCACGGTGGGCACATCGGGCAGGCTGGGCACGCGGGTGGAAGACGTGACCGCCACCACACGCAGCATGCCACTCTTGTGGTATTGCAACGAACCCAGCACAGGGTCGATGAAGCCATCGATCTGGCCGCCAATCAAGTCCTGAAAGGCAGGGGCAGTGCCCTTGTAGGGCACGATGAGATAGTCCAGATCCCCCTTGCGACGCAACAGCTCGGTGGAGAGATGGCCGGCCGATCCGATGGAGCCCACCGCAAAGCTCATCTTTCCCGCGTTGGACTTGGCGTAAGCCATGAGGGACTTGATGTCGGTGATGGGCAGGTTTTTGTTCACCGCCACCGACAGCGGGGCCTTGGCCACCAGCGCCACCGGGGCGAAGTCGCGGGTCACGCTGTAGGGCACCGATTTCATGGTCATGGGTGCCGTGGTGAAAGTGCTGGCATTGAACAGCAGGGTGTGGCCATCGGCTGCGGCCTTGGCCACCACATCGGCACCGATGACACCATTGCCCCCTGCGCGGTTTTCTACCACGAAAGGCTGGCCCATTTGTTCACCGAGCTTGGCTGCCAAGTTTCGGCCCAGGGTGTCCAACGTGCCACCGGGTGGAAACGGAATGATGACTTTGACGGGTTTGGTCGGATAGGCCTGTGCACACGCACAGCCTGCTGCGGCCAAAGCCAGCACACCCAGGGCGGCCTTCAAAAAATGTTGACGTTGCATGCTTGTCTCCAGTAAGTGGGTTTGAGTGCGAAACCAAAAACTCAGCGCACCAGCAAATCGGCTTGCTGCACGGCCTTGCGCAAAGCGGCCACTTCAGCGGCGGTGGGCGGCTCTGTGGGTGGGCGCACGGTGGGGGCGTCGAGCACGCCAGCCAGGTACATGCCGTACTTCATGCGGGCATGGGCCTCGCCGGTGGGTTCACCACCGCCATACACCGCGTCTTTCAGCGGGGTGATGACGGCCTGGATGGCCATGGCGCGGTTCAAATCGCCCGTTTTCACAGCATCCCACAGGTCAATGATGAGCTGGGGAATGAACGTGGCAAACCCCACCAGCGCGCCATCAACGCCTTGGACCATGGAAGCCAGCAGGTATTCGTCATGGCAGGTCAGAATGGCTTTGGAGGCATCGGCTTCGCGGATGGCCTGGATGTCACGGGCGTATTTGTTCATGTCCCGCTGGCCCACCTTGAAGGCCTGTACGTACGGCAAACGCGCCAAGTCGGCCAGCAACTGGGATGAATAGGAGGCGCGCGTCCAGGCTGGGTAGACGTGGCACACCAGGTCGGCGTTGGGTGCTGCCGCGTGAATGGCCTCGAAATACTGCAACGCGTGGCCGGAGGTGAAACCAAAGCGAAGCCAGTGGTGGGGAGGCATCACATCCAGCGCCACAGCGCCCGCAGCCACAGCGGCTTTGGCGTGCTCGGCGGCATCGGCCAGGCCTTCGCAAACGATGGACGAAATAACAGGGCACTTGCCCTTCAGTTCATCGGCCACGATGCGGGTGACTTCGGTGCGCTCGGCGGGGGTGAGGGCAAACACCTCCCCGGTGTGGCCGTTGGTCATGATGGCCACCACCCCTTCGTGCCCAGCCAACCACGATGCCAACCGGCGCAACGCGGGTTCGTCTATCCGATGCTCAGGCGTGAATGGACACGAAATAGCGGGGATGATCCCGTGATAATTTGAAATGGCTGGCATGCGCTGTCTCCTGTGAAGTAGCTTGTGGTTGAAATGGATGGCGCTATCTTCCGAAGAGACCACGACCCGGTCCAATACTCGAAACGCATACAACTATTCACACCCCATGGGCCCTGGAAACCGACCCCTTGACATGGAATGGCTGGAGGACTTTCTGGCCTTGGCCAAAAGTGGGAATTTTTCGCGCGCAGCAGAGGCACGCTCAATCGCGCAACCGGCATTCAGCCGCCACATCCGGTCGCTGGAGGAATGGGTGGGTGTGGATTTGGTTGACCGCAGCGCTCACCCTGCAGCCCTCACGGCCGCTGGTGTGCGCTTCCACCCGTTGCTGGCAGAAATATTGGCAGCACTGGAAGCTGCACGCATCAAGGCCCGGGCGGCACACGATGAAGAAACCGTCAGCCTGCGGTTTGCCGTGACACACGTGCTGTCGCTGTACTTTTTCCCCCAATGGATTGGCAGCTGGGAACACCGTTTTCCACCGGGGCCCATGCAAACCATGTCGGACAGCTCGCAGGCCTGTGAAGACATGATGCTGCAACGCCGCGTTCAGTTCGTGATGTGTTACGGCCACCCCGAGGTGCGAGGTCGACTGGACGACGGACAATTTCCGGTGGTAGAGCTGGGCACCGAAACCCTGCTGCCCGTGTGCGCACCCGACGCGCAGGGCCAACCCATGTACGACCTGAAAGGTGTCGGCCCTTTGGCCGTGTTGTCGTACTCCGAAGCGTCTGGGCTGGGACGGATTCTGAGCCAGAAACTCCCGACAATGGGTCAGGCTTCAGCGTACAAATCTGCCCCCGTTGTGTTCACCGCACACAACGGACTGCTGATCAAAACCATGGCCCTCAAAGGCAAAGGCATGGCCTGGCTGCCACAGCGATTGGTGACGGAAGAATTGCGGCAAGGCCTGCTGGTGGTGGCAGGTGAACCACGCTGGCAGATTCCCATCGCGATTCGCCTGTACCGCCAGCATGCGGAAATGGCCCGCGCCGCGGAAGCGCTCTGGCAACTGGTCAGCACCGACCAGGCCCAAGCACACCTGGGACGTTAAGCCTCTCGGCGCAACGCAGGGAACAGAATGATGTCGCGGATGCTGGGGCTGTCGGTCAGCAGCATCATCAGGCGGTCCATGCCAATGCCGCAGCCGCCGGCGGGGGGCATGCCGTATTCCAGGGCACGCACAAAGTCGTGGTCAAAAAACATGGCTTCGTCGTCGCCACCGTCTTTGGCCTCCACCTGCGAGTGGAAACGGGCGGCCTGGTCCTCGGCGTCGTTCAGTTCGCTGAAACCGTTGCCAAACTCGCGGCCCGTGATGTAGAGCTCAAAACGCTCGGTCACGTCGGGGCGGGTGTCAGACGCGCGGGCCAAGGGGGAAATTTCGACCGGGTGTTCGCAGATGAAGGTGGGGTTCCACAGCTTCTCTTCCACCGTCTCTTCAAAGTACAGCACCTGCAAACCGGCCAGGCTGCGGGTGGAGAGCTTGTGCTTTTCCTCCTTCAAACCCAGCTTGCGCAGCGCGTTGATGAGCCACTGGGCGTCGTCCACGCCCTCGCCCGCCTCGGTGTATTTCAGGATGGCTTCGCGGATGGTCAGGCGTTCGAACGGCGCGGCCAGGTCCACGGGTTTGCCCGCGTAGCTCAATTGCAGGGTACCGGCGGCCTTCATGGCGGCGTCGCGCACCAGCTCTTCGGTGAAGTTCATCAGGTCCTGGTAGTTCCAGTAGGCCGCGTAAAACTCCATCATGGTGAATTCGGGGTTGTGGCGCACGCTGATGCCTTCGTTGCGGAAGTTGCGGTTGATTTCAAACACCCGCTCAAACCCGCCCACCAGCAGGCGCTTCAAGTACAGCTCGGGCGCGATGCGCAAATACATCTGCTGGTCTAGCGCGTTGTGGTGCGTCTCGAAAGGTTTGGCATTGGCCCCCCCGGGAATGGGGTGCAGCATGGGTGTCTCCACCTCCAGAAAACCGTGGTGCACCATGAATTCGCGGATGCCGCTGACCGCGCGGCTGCGCGCCACAAAGCGGCGGCGGGCACTGTCATCGGTCATCAAGTCAACGTAGCGCTGGCGGTATTTGATTTCCTGGTCGTTCACGCCGTGGAACTTGTCGGGCAATGGGCGCAGGCTTTTGGTCAGCAGGCGCACTTTCGTGGCGTGGATGGACAGCTCACCGGTGCGGGTTTTGAACACTGTGCCCTCTGCGGCAATGATGTCGCCCAGATCCCAGTGTTTGAACACGTTGAGCATCTCTTCGCCCACGCTTTCGTGGTTCAGGTAAATCTGGATGCGGCCGCTGCTGGGGCCAAGCGACGCGTCTTGCAAGGTGGCAAAGCTGGCCTTGCCCATCACGCGCTTCAACATCATGCGACCGGCCACGCTGGCGGTGGCGCCCAGGGCCTCCAGTTCCTCCTTGCTTTGCCCATTGAAGCGGGCAAACAACTCGTCTGCCCGGTCGGCGGGCTTGAAGTCGTTGGGAAAAGCCACGCCACCGCCCTGCTGAGCCTTTTCGCGGATGGCCTTGAGCTTCTCGCGGCGCTCGGCAATCAGTTGGTTGTCTTCGAAGGCATCGGCGTGGTGGGGCTGCTCGGCGGCGGGCGTGTGGGCTTGTTGGGTCATGGTGTGGAATGAAAAATGGGCTGCACCTTTTCAGGCGCAACCCATTATTTTAGGTTTGTGCCGGTCCTGCCCCCCGGGCAGGCCAGCCAGGGCGTCATTCGCCCAGGTAAGCGGCGCGCACCTTGGGGTCGGTGAGCATGTCCCTGGCGTTGCCACTCATGGTGATGAGGCCGGAGTCCATCACGTAACCCCGGTTGGCAATGCCCAACGCACGGCTGGCGTTTTGCTCCACCAGCAAAATGGTCACGCCCTGGGCGTACACGTCTTTGACCACCTCGAAAATCTTGTCCACCATGATGGGCGACAAGCCCATGGAGGGTTCGTCGAGCAGCAGCACCTTGGGTTGCGACATCAGCGCACGTCCCATGGCCAGCATCTGCTGTTCGCCACCGGACATGGTGCCGGCCAGCTGGTCTTTGCGCTCGCGCAGGCGGGGGAAGAGGTTGAACATCTTTTCGATGTCGGCGGCAATGCCGTCGGCATCATCGCGGATGTAGGCCCCCATTTGCAGGTTTTCGGTGATGGTCATGCGGGTGAACACGCCGCGCCCTTCGGGCACCATGACCAGGCCTTCCTTCACCAGGTCCCAAGCGCCTTTGCCTTTGATGCTTTTGCCCAGGTATTCGATGTCGCCTTCCACGTACGGCTGGGTGCCGGTGATGGCCTTCATGGTGGTGGTTTTGCCCGCACCGTTGGAGCCGATCAGGGTGACCAACTCGCCTTCGTGCACTTCCAGGTCGGCGCCTTTGACGGCCTTGATGCCACCGTAGTTGACCTTCAGGCCCTTGACTTTGAGCAGTGTGTTTGCCATGTGTGCTGTTCTCTCTTGCTGGGTGTCAAGGGGTTTCAGTGGCCACCGGTGCCCAGGTAGGCCTCGATGACTTTTTCGTTCTTTTGCACCTCGGCAGGTGTGCCGCTGACCAGCGGCTTGCCATAGTCGAGCACGGTGACGTGGTCACACAGGCCCATGACCAGCTTCACGTCGTGTTCGATCAGCAAAATGGTGCGGTTGTCCTTGCGGATGCGGTCGATCAGCTCGCGCAGCTGCACCTTTTCGGTGGCGTTCATGCCCGCAGCGGGTTCGTCCAACGCAATCAGCTGGGGGTCGGTGGCCAGGGCGCGGGCAATTTCCAGGCGGCGCTGGTCGCCGTAGCTCAGGGTGCGCGCCTTGAAATCGGCGTATTTGCCAATGCCCACGTAGTCCAGCAGCTCGCGGGCACGCTCGGCAATGGCTTTTTCCTCGGCCTTGAAACCCGGCGTGCGGAAGATGGCCCCCAGCAAACCCGATCGGGTGCGGATGTGCCGCCCCACCATCACGTTTTCGAGCGCGGTCATTTCGGCAAACAGCCGGATGTTCTGGAACGTGCGGGCAATGCCCGCCTTGGCCACTTCGTGCACCGCCGTGGGGGTGTAGGGCTTGCCCGCCAGCTCGAACGTGCCGCTGTCGGGCGTGTACAGCCCGGTCAACACGTTGAAAAAGGTGGTTTTGCCCGCCCCGTTGGGGCCAATCAGGCCATACACCTGGCCGCGTTTGATGGTCACGCCCACATCGCTCAGGGCTTGCAAGCCACCGAAGCGTTTGGACACGCCCGCCACGTTCAATACGATGTCGGCGCTCATGCTGCGTCTCCTTTGGTCAGGGACTTGCCGTGCTCGGGCGCGGGCCACAGGCCGCGCGGCCGCAACAGCATGACCACGATCATGGCCAGCGCGATCAGCAGCTGGCGCAAAATTTCAGGGGCCAAACGGCCATCGGTGATGTAGGCCAGCGGGGCGGCCATGTGGCGCAGCAGCTCGGGCAGCGCGGCCAACAGCAGGGCCCCCAGAATCACGCCCGGGATGTGGCCCAGGCCACCCAGGGTGACCATGGCCACGATCATCACGCTCTCCATCAGGCTGAACGATTCGGGCGACACAAAGCCCTGGAAGCTGGCGAACATCACGCCCGACACGCCGCCAAACGACGCGCCCATGCCAAACGCCAGCAGCTTCAGGTTGCGGGTGTTCAGGCCCATGGCCTTGGCGGCGATTTCGTCCTCGCGGATGGCCATCCAGGCGCGGCCGATGCGCGAACTTTCCAGCCGCATGGACACCACCACGATCACCATCACCAGAAACAGGAACATGTAGTAATACAGGCTGACCGACTCAAAGGTGATGCCAAAGAAGGTCTGTTTCTGCCCCAGGCTGACGCCAAACACACTCACCGGGTCGATCTGCATCAGGCCTTTGGGGCCGTTGGTGATGTTGATGGGCCGGTCCAGGTTCAGCATGAAGATGCGGATGATTTCGCCAAAGCCCAGCGTCACGATGGCCAGGTAGTCGCCACGCAGCTTCAGCGTGGGGGCCCCCAGCGTCATGCCCACCAGGCCAGCCAGCAGACCCGCCCCGATCAGCACCACCCAAATGCTCAGGTGCAAACCGTTGGGGAACAGGGCTTTCACGGCCGGAAAGGCCTCGGCCAGGTGGGGTGAGCCCAGCAAACCCATGAGGTAAGCGCCCACCGCGAAAAAGGCCACGTAGCCCAGGTCAAGCAGGCCGGCAAAGCCCACGATGATGTTCAGGCCCAGGGCCAGCATCACGTACAGCAGTGCCATGTCCAGAATGCGCACCCAGGCGTTGCCAAAAGGTTGCAGCAGCAGGGGCAGCACCAGCAATGCGGCAGCCGCCACCAGCATGAGCACCACGTTGCGTTGGTTGGAGTTCGTCATTTGCATGTCTCCTGAAGGATCAAGCGCGGTCTGCCACACGCTCGCCCAGCAAGCCCGAAGGCCGCAGGGTCAGCACGATGATGAGCACCACAAACGCAAAAATGTCGGCGTACTGGCTGCCCAGCACACCGCCGGTGAGGGCACCCAGGTAACCCGCGCCAATGCCTTCGATCAGACCCAGCGCAATGCCCCCCACCACGGCACCGCCGAGGTTGCCAATGCCACCGAACACCGCTGCGGTGAAGGCCTTGAGGCCGGGCATGAAGCCCATGGAGTGCTGCACGGTGCCGTAGTTGGCAGCCCACATCACACCGGCCAGGGCGGCCAGGCAGGCGCCAATGACGAAGGTGGCGGAAATCACCACGTCGGGCTTGATGCCCATCAGCCCCGCCACGCGGGGGTTTTCAGCGGTGGCCCGCATGGCGCGGCCCAGCTTGGTGCGGTTGACCAGGTACATCAGCCCGGCCAGCGTGACGGCGGTGGCTGCCAGGATGAACACTTGAGTCACGGAAATCACCGCGCCACCGATTTCAAACGGCTCGGCCGACAACACCGAGGGGTAAGACTTGGGGTTGGGCTTCCAGATGATCATGGCAAACGTCTGCAGCAGCAGCGACATGCCAATGGCCGTGATCAGCGGGGCCAAGCGAGGCGAGTTGCGCAGCGGCCGGTAGGCCAGCTTTTCGATGGTGAAGTTCAGCAGCGAACACACCACCATGGCAATGATGATCGCCAGCACCAGCAGCAGCCAGCCCGGGATGCCCGGCATGGCGTCTTTGGCCGTCACGATGATCGACCAGCTGGTCAGCGCCCCCACCATCAACACGTCGCCGTGGGCGAAGTTGATGAGGCCAATGATGCCGTACACCATGGTGTAGCCCAAGGCCACCAGCGCGTACATGCTGCCCAGAACCAGGCCGTTGATGACCTGCTGAAGCAAGATATCCATAAAGTGTTTCTCCGTTGTTGGGAACTTGCCAGCACTGGCCCGATAGGCGTTTCAGGCTAGCAAAAAACCCGCCAGCTGGTGTCCTGTTGGGAGACTGACTGCGGGTTGGTCGCGGATTGTAGCCACGCCCTCCCCGGGAAAAAGCGCCCCAAGCTGGGGCAAATGGCGGGGTTTTCCCTCGAATTTGTCTCGCGCCTGTCCTGCATCAAGCAGACAGCAGCATCATGAGTTCGCCTGATGGTTCCGGCTTTTCAGTTCGCGCAGCTTATCGGCGATGCGAATTTCCAGCCCCCGCTCGACGGGTTTGTAAAACGTTTGCGCCGCCATGCCGTCGGGAAAGTAGTGTTCGCCCGCCGCAAAGCCGCCCGGTTCGTCGTGGGCGTAGCGGTAGCCTTTGCCGTGGTCCAGGTCTTTCATGAGCTGGGTGGGCGCGTTGCGCAGGTGCAGGGGCACGGGGCGGGTGCCGTCGGTTTTCACCAAAGCCTTGGCCGCTTTGTAGGCGGTGTACACGGCGTTGGACTTCGGCGCCACCGCCAGGTACACCACACACTGCGCCAGGGTCAGCTCGCCTTCGGGCGACCCGAGGCGTTCGTACACCTCGGCCGCATCAAGTGCCATGCGCAGCGCTCGCGGGTCGGCCAGGCCAATGTCTTCGCTGGCCATGCGGATGAGGCGGCGCACCACGTAGCGGGGATCGGTGCCACCGTCGAGCATGCGCACCAGCCAATACAGGGCCGCGTCGGGGTCGGAGCCGCGCACCGACTTGTGCAAGGCCGAGATGGCGTCGTAAAACTGGTCGCCACCTTTGTCGTAGCGGCGCAGGCGCTCGCCCAGCACACGCTGCAGCCACGGCACGGTGACCCGCGCCAGCTGTTCGCTGCGGGCGGCCACGGCCAGGGTTTCCAGCGTGTTGAGCAGGCGCCGGGCATCGCCATCGGCGTGGTCGGCCAGCAGGCTGGCCGCTTCATCATCCATAGCTGAAAATGCTTGATGGGAAAGCGCCAGGGCCATTATTTGCTTCAAATCTGCCGGTTCCAGCGACCGCAGCACGTACACCGCCGCCCGCGACAACAGCGCGGAGTTCACCTCAAACGAAGGGTTTTCGGTGGTGGCGCCGATGAAGGTGAACAGCCCGCTTTCGACGTGCGGCAAAAACGCGTCTTGCTGGCTTTTATTAAAGCGGTGCACCTCGTCCACAAACACCAGGGTGCGGGTGGGCACCAACCCGGTGAGGGCGGCCTGCGCTTGCTCCACCGCTTCGCGGATGTCTTTCACCCCTCCCAGCACGGCGCTGATGGTGATGAACTGGGCGTCAAACGCATCGGCCATCAGCCGGGCAATGGTGGTTTTGCCCACACCCGGCGGGCCCCACAAGATGCAGCTGTGCGGCTGCCCAGACTCAAACGCCAGCCGCAGCGGCATGCCCGGGCCCAGCAGGTGTTGCTGGCCCACCACCTCGCCCAGGGTGCGGGGGCGCAGGCGCTCGGCCAGGGGCATGTGGGCGGGCGCGCCGGGGCGGCCGCTGGGGCGGCCCGTGCTCATTGCTTGAGCACGTCAGCCCCGGCCGGGGGCTTGAAGGCAAAGCCGCTGGCGCTCAGGCCGGGGTTGGGTTTGAAGCCGTCAAACCGGATGGTGGAGCGCTGGCCGAAGCTGTCTTCCATGTCCAGCACCGCCAATTGGCCCTGGGCAAAACCCACGCGCACGTTTTTCAGCTGGCCATCGCGTTGCTTCGGCGTGGCGCGCACCCAACTCAGGCCCTCGGCATCGGGCTCGGGCTTGAACTCAAAGGCCTCGCCCAGTTTGGCCAGACTGGCCGATGAGGCGACCAGCGCCGCAGGGGTTGAGCCCAAGGCTTGCGCCTGCGAGCGGCTGGTGACCTGGTTCAGGTCGGCGTCGTGCAGCCACAGGGTTTTGCCGTCGGCCACGATGGTTTGCTCGAAGGGCTTTTTGTAGTCAAACCGGAAACGGTCGGGCCGCAAAAAAGCAAACGTGCCGCTGCTGGTTTTGGGCCGGGGTGCGGCCTCACCAGTGCGGGCAGGGGCCGTCACGGTTTGGGTGAAAGCGGCGCTGCCGTTTTGGGTGGTGGCCAAGAAGTTTTCAATGTCTTTTAGACCATCAGCGCTTGATGGTATTGAGTTTACAGCTATCAAAATACCAATAAAAATGTGGCGCATGGGGTGTGGGTGTGTCATTCGGCGCGGGGCGGCACCAGGATGTCGCGTTGGCCGCTGCCGCTCATGGCGCTGACCAGGCCGGCTTTTTCCATGTCCTCCACCAGGCGGGCGGCGCGGTTGTAGCCAATTTTCAGGTGGCGCTGCACCAGCGAAATGCTGGCCTTGCGGTTTTTCAGCACCACTTCCACGGCCTGGTCGTACATGGGGTCTTTTTCACCGCTGGGGCCGTCGGCACCGTCGCCGCCAGGCTCGCCGTCACCATCAACCGTGCCGCCTTCCAGCACGCCTTCGATGTAGTTGGGCTCGCCGCACTGTTCTTTCAAGTAGGTGACCACACGGTGCACCTCTTCGTCGCTGACAAACGCACCGTGCACGCGCACGGGGTAGCCGGTGCCGCTGGGCATGTAGAGCATGTCGCCCATGCCCAGCAGGGCTTCGGCGCCCATTTGGTCCAGGATGGTGCGGCTGTCAATTTTGCTGCTGACCTGGAAGGAAATGCGGGTGGGAATGTTGGCCTTGATCAGGCCTGTGATCACGTCCACGCTGGGGCGCTGGGTGGCCAATACCAGGTGAATGCCAGCGGCACGGGCTTTTTGCGCCAGGCGGGCAATGAGTTCTTCGATTTTTTTGCCCACCACCATCATCAGGTCGGCCAGCTCGTCAATGACGACCACGATGTGCGGCAGGCGCTCCAGGGGTTCGGGCTGCTCAGGGGTGAGGCTGAAGGGGTTGTAGATGAACTCGCCCTTGGCCTTGGCCTCGTCGATTTTGGTGTTGAAGCCCGCCAGGTTGCGCACGCCCATTTTGCTGAGCAGCTTGTAGCGTTTCTCCATTTCGGCCACGCACCAGTTCAGGCCGTTGGAGGCCTGCTTCATGTCCGTCACCACCGGACAAAGCAAATGCGGAATGCCTTCGTACACGCTCATTTCGAGCATCTTGGGGTCGATCAGCAGCAGGCGCACGTCGCGGGCATCGGCCTTGTAGAGCAGGCTCAGAATCATGGCGTTGATGCCCACCGATTTGCCTGAGCCCGTGGTGCCCGCCACCAGGCAGTGCGGCATTTTGGCCAGGTCGGCCACCACCGGGTTGCCCACAATGTCTTTGCCCAGGCCCATGGTGAGCAGGCTTTTGGCCTCGTGGTACACCTGAGAGCCCAAAATTTCACTCAACCGGATGGTCTGGCGTTTGGCGTTGGGCAGCTCCAGCGCCATGATGTTTTTGCCCGGAATGGTCTCGATCACCCGGATGGACACCAGGCTCAAACTGCGCGCCAAGTCTTTGGCCAGGTTCACCACCTGCGAGCCTTTCACGCCGGTGGCAGGCTCAATTTCATAGCGGGTGATCACGGGGCCTGGCATGGCCGCCACCACCCGCACTTCCACGCCAAAGTCTTTCAGCTTCTTTTCAATCAGGCGGCTGGTCATCTCCAGCGTGTCGGACGACACCGTTTCCTGGCGGGCCAGCGGGCCATCGAGCAAATCGACCTGCGGCAGGTTGGAATCGGGCATTTCACGGAACAAGGGTTTTTGCCGCTCCTTGGCCACGCGCTCGCTGCGAGGGGGCTCAACCACGGTGGGCTCCACAATCAGCACGGGCTCGTGGCTGGGCTCTACGGCGTCTTCCCGCTGCTCGGCCACCACCTCTTCGCGCTGGCGGGCAGCAGCCTGGCCAATGCGCAGGTCCTGGTCTGCCTCGCGCCGCTCTTTGCGCGACTGGAACCAGCCGTCCACCACAGCGCCCACCCACTGGGCGCCCTGCCCCCACGAAAACCGGAACACGCCGGCCGTGGCGAACACCAGCACGGCAATGGCCAGCAGCGCAGCGCCGTTGAACCCCAACCACTGTTGGGCCAACGGGCCCAGCCAGTGCCCCAGCGCGCCCCCCGCGTGGTCGGGCAACAGAGGCTCCAGCCGGTACAGGCGGCCCCACTCCAGCACGGTACTGGCCGCCATCAGGGCCACCAGCATGCCCGCATGGCCCAAGCGTTGCAAAGGCACCGCCCCCAGCCAGGCCAAACGGCCGGTGAACAAAGGCTCGGCATCGGGCACTGCCTCGGCCCGGAGCCAGCGCGCCAGCGAACTCAGCCACGCCCGCAAACCCACCAAAAAAAGCCACCAGACAGAGAACCCAAACAGAAAGTACCCGCCATCGGCCAGCAAAGCGCCCAGGCGACCGGCCCAATTGCGCAGGTCCCCGCCCGTGCCCGTGGTAGACCACGCGGCGTCCCCCAGCGAGTGGCTGGCCAGCGCCACCAGGGCAAACACCCAGGCCACCCACCCCGCAAACAGCGCCAACTCGTGGGCAAAGCGTCCCACACCAGACACGGGTTCGGGCTGGTTGTTCAGGGTGTTCAGTGAATAGGTCATGAAGGCTTCAGAGAGAAACAGGACGGCTCGCGGAGCGGCCGGTGCTGCGGCAACGGTCGTGAACACGCGTGGCCCCGCTGGCCAGCACTTCGATAAAGCCACGCTCTTCCAGGTCTTTGATGACGCGGCTGACCATTTCGCGCGAGGCCCCGATCATCTTCGCCACGTCCTGGCGGGAGACCCTTTCCGCAATCACCAGCTGCCCTTGTACATCGGGTTTGGCAAAGTCGATGAGCACGCGGGCCACACGGCCATACACATCCATCAAGGCCAGCGACTCGATCTTGCGGTCCGCCTGGCGCAGGCGCTGCACCAGCCCCTTCATCACCGCGTAAGCCATGGCCGTGTTTTCAGACAGGCAGCGGGCAAATTCGGCACGCCCCAAGATCAGCACGTCCGTCTGGATGTCGGCCCGCACCGTGGCCGAGTGGGGCTGGTTGTCGATCAAACTCATTTCACCCAAGTAATCACCGGGACTGAGGGTGGCCAATATCACCTCGCGGCCACGCTCATCGGCGGTCACCACACGGGCCCGGCCCGTGAGCAAAATGGCCAAACTGTTGGATTTTCGGCCCTGCTCCACAATGGCTTCGCCCCGCTTATAGCGGCACTTGGTCACCGCCAGCGCCACCGCCTCGGCCTGTGTGGGGGTGAGCGTGGAAAACAGCTGCACCCGTCGAATCAATTCAAGGTTGGACAAAATGGCCATGGTTGGATCTCGGGTGTGTGCCGTGCTCGGGGCGGGCACAACGGGTCTTCATACAATGAAGCTGTCGCGGACGCGGGCCAGCGCCCTCGCGCCTGCATCAGCCCCACCACTTGCGGCCCTCAGGGCCGACACCAGCAAATGAAGCATTCTAAAGTTCTGATTCTGGGCTCCGGCCCAGCCGGTTACACCGCCGCCATTTACGCGTCACGCGCCAACCTGGCCCCCACTTTGGTCACCGGCATGGCCCAAGGCGGCCAGCTCATGACCACCACCGAAGTGGACAACTGGCCGGCCGATGTGCACGGCGTGCAAGGCCCCGACCTGATGCAGCGCTTCCAGCAACACGCCGAGCGCTTCAAAACCGAGATGGTGTTCGATCACATCAATGCCGTGGACCTGAGCCAGCGCCCCTTCGTGCTGACCGGCGACAGCGGCCAATACAGCTGCGATGCGCTCATCATTGCCACCGGCGCATCGGCCAAATACCTGGGCCTGCCCTCTGAAGAAGCCTTCATGGGCAAAGGCGTGAGCGGCTGCGCCACCTGTGATGGGTTTTTCTACCGAGGCCAACCTGTGGCTGTGGTGGGCGGCGGCAACACCGCCGTGGAAGAAGCGCTGTACCTCTCCAACATCGCCAGCAAAGTGACGCTGGTGCACCGCCGCGACACGTTCAAGGCCGAAGCCATCCTGGTGGACCACCTGATGGAAAAAGTGGCAAGCGGCAAGATTGAACTCAAAACCCATTGCGTGCTGGACGAAGTGCTGGGCGATGCAAAAGGCGTGAACGGCGTGCGCCTGAAAAACCTGTTGACCGGTGCCGCCGAAAACCTGGACGTGCAAGGCTGCTTCATTGCCATCGGCCACCAGCCCAACACCGACATTTTCAAGGGTCAGCTGGAAATGAAAGACGGCTACATCGTCACCCGCAGCGGCAACAACGGCCTGGCCACCATGACCAGCGTGCCCGGCGTGTTTGCGGCCGGTGACGTGCAAGACCACATTTACCGCCAGGCCATCACCAGCGCCGGCACGGGCTGCATGGCCGCACTGGACGCGCAACGCTTCCTTGAGCAGGGTGCTGCCTGATCTATAATGCTGGGTTTTCCAGGGTTACCGCCACCCTTTTTCATGGCGAGGTGAGGTTGTCAGTCCTGGCCGTCAGGCCACGACAACCGTGTTTATCGGAGTGTCCTCTTATGGCACGCGTCTGCGATGTAACGGGCAAGAAGCCCATGGTGGGAAACAACGTTTCCCACGCCAACAACAAAACCAAGCGCCGCTTCCTCCCCAACCTGCAATACCGCCGGTTCTGGGTTGAGAGCGAAAACCGTTGGGTGCGTTTGCGCGTGTCCAGCGCTGCTCTGCGCCTGATCGACAAAAACGGCATTGATGCCGTGCTCGCAGACCTGCGCGCACGCGGCCAAGCCTGATACTGAAAGGAACCGATCATGGCAAGCAAAGGCGGACGCGAAAAAATCAAGCTGGAATCCACCGCAGGAACCGGCCACTTCTACACCACGAACAAAAACAAGAAAACCACGCCCCAAAAGCTGGCTTTCATGAAGTTCGACCCCAAGGCTCGCAAACACGTCGAGTACAAGGAAATCAAACTGAAGTGATTCACTTCTGTTGAAATAAAAAAGCCGCTGCAACCCAGCGGCTTTTTTTTGCCCTCGAAAAAAGCCACCGCAAGGGATGGCTGTCTTTTTTGTCAGGCCACGCGCACGGCACGCAAGGTGTAAGAGAACTCTTTGAGCGCAGCAATGCCGCTGTCCTCGGCCCGCTTGCACCAGGCCTGCAGGTCTTTGGCCAGTTGTTCACGGGTGTGGGTGCGGCTGCTCCACAACTGGCGCAGTTCTTCACGCATGGCGCACATCTTGTCCAGCACGGGGTGATCGGCGCGGGCCAGGGCCAATTGGGGCTTGATGTCTGCGGGGACTTTGTCGTCGTCGCGGTGCAACCAGCGGCGGGCCACTTCCAGCACCTGAATGTTGCCTTGCTGCAAACGGGCAGCTTGCAATTCGGCCTTGCAGGCGCGGCGCATTTCGCGGGCAAAGTTGGCCATCACCTCGTAGCGGTTGGCGATGATGGCCTCCAGGGTTTGCTCATCGGCCACGGGTTTGACCATGCCCAACACCATTTGCGGGCTGGTTTTGCGCACCTTGGCCAGACCCAGCATTTCCAAGCCACGGATGTACAGCCAGCCGATGTCGAACTCATAGGGCTTGACCGACAGCTTGGCCGACGTGGGGTAGGTGTGGTGGTTGTTGTGCAACTCTTCACCACCGATCAGGATGCCCCAGGGCGACACGTTGGTGCTGGCATCGACCGCTTCGAAATTGCGGTAGCCCCAGTAGTGGCCCAGGCCATTGATGATGCCGGCGGCGGTGATGGGGATCCAGGCCATCTGCACGGCCCAGATGGTCACGCCGATCACACCAAACAACACCACGTTGAGAATGAGCATCAGGCCAGCGCCTTGCCAGGAAAAGCGGGTGTACAGGTTGCGCTCGATCCAGTCGTCTGGCGTGCCATGGCCGTAGCGGGCCAGGGTGTCGGGGTTTTTGCATTCGGCACGGTACAACTCGGCACCTTCGGTCAGCACCTTTTTGATGCCGAACACCACGGGGCTGTGGGGGTCGCCTTCTTGTTCACACTTGGCGTGGTGCTTGCGGTGCACCGCAGCCCATTCCTTTGTGACCTGGCCCGTGGTCAACCACAGCCAGAAGCGAAAGAAGTGCGACGGGATGGCGTGCAGGTCCAGCGAGCGGTGGGCCTGGTGGCGGTGCAAAAAAATGGTGACGCTGGCAATGGTGATGTGCGTCAGCGCCAGCGTGATCAGCACCACTTGCCACCAAGTGGTCTCGATCAGACCGTGGCCCAGCCACTGCAGGGCTGCGTCAAAAAAACTCATGCTCGACTTTCAACAAGGGGAAAACCGGTGAACGACCCACCGGGGGTGCGAGATTCTAGGCGGCCCGCTCTCAAAAAACCAGCACACACCCTCAGGGTTTGCGCTGCCACACGGCGGCGAAAAAGCCGTCGGTGTCGTGCCGGTGGGGCCACAGGCGCAGGTAGGGCCCGCTGCACAAGTGCGCCGCCGCCTGGGCAGGCGAAAGACCCTCAGCACCGGGCTCACCGCCCTCCTGCCCCAGCAGGCGCTCCATCAAGCCGGACACGGGCAGCAGCTCGAAATCGGGGTGGGCGGTGGAAAACGCCTCGGCCACGGCCTCGTTTTCTTCGGGCAACACACTGCAAGTGGCGTACACCAGCCTGCCGCCCGCCTTCACCAGGCGCGACGCGCTGGCCAGGATGGCGGTTTGCTTGGCTTGCAACTCCAGCACACCTGCGGGGGTTTGGCGCCACTTCAAATCGGGGTTGCGGCGCAGGGTGCCCAGGCCCGAGCACGGGGCATCGACCAGCACGCGGTCCATCTTGCCAGCCAGGCGTTTGATGCGGTCGTCGCGCTCGTGGGCAATGGCCACGGGGTGCACGTTGGACAGGCCGCTGCGCGCCAACCGGGGCTTCAAGGCATCGAGCCGGTGGGCGGACACATCGAACGCGTACAGCCGCCCGGTGTTGCGCATGGTGGCGCCAATGGCCAGGGTTTTGCCGCCTGCACCGGCGCAAAAATCGGCCACCATTTCGCTGCGTTTGGCTTCCAGCAGCCAGGCCAGCAGTTGCGAGCCTTCGTCCTGCACTTCCAGCTCGCCGCTGATGAAAGCGGGCAGCTTGTGGATGGCGGGTTTGCCTTGCAAGCGAATGCCCCAGGGGGAATACGGGGTGGGCACACCTTCCATAGCAAACTTCTTAAGCTGGTCAAGCGCCACAGGCCTTTTTTGCTTGTAAGTGTTCACCCGCAGGTCCAACCCGGCGGGTTCGTTCATGCGTTGGGCCAACGCTTCAAATTCGCCGCCCACCTGGGCTTTGAGCGGGGCCACCAGCCAGTCGGGCAGGTTGTGGCGGTGGTGGGCCATCAGTTCGTCGGGGCGCACGCGCGCGGTGGCGTCCAGCCACTGGCACTCCTGGTCGTTCAGGGCCGATTTGATGTAGTTGCGGTCGCCGTGAAAGCCCAGAATGGCCAGGCGGCGCTCGCGCGGGCCAGAGCCCGAGCGGGCCAAATGCTCGAACAACAGTTTTTGCCGCAGCACGGCATAGGTGGTTTCGGCCAGGGTGTTGCGCTCGCGCGGGCCCAGGTTGCGGTTGTCGCGAAAGAAACGGGACACCACGGCATCGGCCGGGTGGTCAAACTTCAATACCAGTTGCACCAGGGCGGTGCAGGCGTCTAAAAGGGCTTTGGGGTGCATGGGGTGGATTGTCCCACGCACCTCCGCACACCCCGTGCCGGATAATCCCGCCCCATGTCTGACATCGAAAACCAGGTGCGCCGCCGCCGCACCTTTGCCATCATCTCCCACCCCGACGCCGGTAAAACCACCCTCACCGAGAAGCTGCTGCTGTTCTCGGGGGCCATCAACATCGCCGGTTCTGTCAAGGCCCGCAAGGCCGCGCGCCACGCCACCTCCGACTGGATGGAGATTGAAAAGCAGCGCGGCATTTCCGTGGCGTCCAGCGTGATGCAGATGGAATACCGCGACTGCGTCATCAACCTGCTCGACACCCCCGGCCACCAGGACTTCTCGGAAGACACCTACCGCGTGCTGACCGCCGTGGACGCCGCGCTGATGGTGATTGACGCGGCCAACGGCGTGGAGCCCCAAACCCGCCGCCTGCTGCAGGTGTGCCGCGCCCGCAACACCCCCATCCTGACCTTCGTGAACAAGATGGACCGCGAGGTGCAGGCGCCGCTGGACGTGATGGACGAAATCGAGCGCGAGCTGGGCATGACCGTGGTGCCGTTCACCTGGCCGGTGGGCATGGGCAAGCAGTTCCACGGCGTGTACGACCGCCGCACCGACCAGATGCGTGTGTTCGCTGCCGGTGAAGACCGCGCGGGCGGCGACGAAGACGTGCTGGCCGGGCTGGACAACGCCGACACCGCCAGCCGCTTCGGCATGGAATGGACCCAGGCCAAAGACGAAATGGAACTGGTGGAAGGCGCGTCGCCCGCGTTCGACGCCGCCGAATTTCTGGCGGGCCGCCAGACGCCCATGCTGTTTGGCTCGGCCATCAACAACTTTGGCGTGCGCGAGGTGTTGGACGCGCTGGTCGACCTGGCCCCCCCGCCCGGCCCCAAACCGTCCATCCAACGCGTGGTGGAGCCGGTGGAGCCCAAGTTCACCGGTGTGGTGTTCAAAATCCAGGCCAACATGGACCCCGCGCACCGCGACCGCATCGCGTTTGTGCGCGTGGCCAGCGGCAAATTCACGCGCGGCATGCCCCTGAAGGTGGTGCGCAGCGGCAAGGTCATA
>CAYFFJ010000035.1:0-28426 GCA_964342395.1 uncultured Hydrogenophaga sp. | reverse complement strand
CTTCCCCAGCGCCTGCGGCAAGACCAACTTCTCCATGCTGGTGCCCCCGGCTGGCTTTGAGGGCTGGAGTGTCACCACCATTGGCGATGACATTGCCTGGATCAAGCCCCGCGTCGATGCCGACGGCCAAACCCGCCTGTACGCCATCAACCCCGAAGCGGGCTACTTCGGCGTGGCCCCCGGCACCAACATGCTGACCAACCCCAACTGCATGCGCAGCCTGGACCGCGACGTGATCTTCACCAACGTGGCCCTGACCGACGACGGCGACGTGTGGTGGGAAGGCATGGAGCACGACACAGGCAGCGTGCCCGAGCACCTGATCGACTGGCAAGGGAACGACTGGACACCGGCAAAAGCCAAAGAAACCGGCGCCAAAGCCGCGCACCCCAACTCGCGTTTCACGGTGGCCGCGACCAACAACCCGGCGCTGGACAGCGCATGGAACGACCCGGCCGGTGTGCCCATCGACGCGTTCATCTTCGGCGGCCGCCGCTCCACCACCGTGCCCCTGGTCACCCAGGCGCAAAGCTGGACAGAAGGCGTGTACATGGCTGCGACCATGGGCTCAGAAACCACCGCTGCCGCCTTTGGCGCGCAAGGCGTGGTGCGCCGCGACCCCTTTGCCATGCTGCCTTTTGCCGGCTACAACATGAGCGACTATTTCCAGCACTGGCTGGACATGGGCGCCAAGCTGGAAGCCGCCAACGCCAAGCTGCCCGGCGTGTTCTGCGTGAACTGGTTCCGCAAAGGCGACAACGGCAAGTTTGTGTGGCCTGGCTACGGCGAAAACATGCGCGTGTTGAAGTGGATGATCGACCGCCTGGAAGGCCAGGCCAGCGGCACCCAAAACATTTTCGGCGTCAGCCCCACTTACGGCGAAATCACCTGGGAAGGCCTGAACTTCACGCAGGAGCAGTTCAACACCGTGACCAGCATCGACAAAGCCGCCTGGACACAGGAACTGGCCTTGCACGACGAGCTGTTCACCCAGCTTGCCTACCACTTGCCCAAGGCACTTGAGGAGACCAAGGCGCGCATCCAAGACCGTTTGAACGCCTGAGCCCAAGACCCCCAACGGGTTTTCTCAAAAAGCCACCGACCAGGTGGCTTTTTTTTGCTGTTTCAGGGGACCGCTACCCCGAAACGGGTGGAACGGTCCAACCAAGACAACACGGCGAGGGACAAGCGCACGGACACGCGCGACAGCAGCAGCAATGCCGAGAGCAGCACGGACCAAAGCACCAACCCACCGAGCCAGTAACCCACGTCAATGCGATCAAGCAAAAAGTGCTCGGTCAACAGCACCAGGGCGGCCATGACGGCGGCGATCCACATCAGCGACAGGCCCCGCACCATGTCTTGTCCCATGCCGGTGGAAGGGGGAGGCATGGCCGGGGCGTCATTCGGCGCTGCCGCCTGTGAAGCCATCAGCGGGCTGGCGGGGTATGTGCTGGGGCTGAAAAGGGAAGTGGACATGGTGAACCTTCTGAAAACAAGGGGCGGTCTCGTGGACCGGCCTGCACTATAAGGGTTTTCACTGATTTTTGTGCGGTGCAGCAAAAGTCGCCCCACCCATGGCCATCGGCTTACACTCAAACGTCACGCATACCTTTGGAGAGGCGACATGAAAATTCTGCTCGCGGTGGATGGCAGCAAATTCACCAAAAAAATGCTGGCTTACCTCACCACACACCCGGAGCTGTTTGGACCCCACAACAGCTTCACGGCGTTCACGGCCATTGGGGCTTTGCCGTCGCGTGCCCGCGCGGCTGTTGGTGCGGAAGTTGCCAAAAGTTACTACGAAGACGAAACCACCAAAGTGGCGGCACCCGTGGTCAAGTTCCTGGCGCGCCATGGCATCACCCCGCAGGTGGTTTACAAGGTGGGGCAGCCGGGCGAGTTGATTGCCAAAGCGGCGTCGGAAGGCGATTTCGACATGGTCATCATGGGGTCACACGGTCACAGCGCATTGGGCAACCTGGTCATGGGCTCCGTCACCACGCAGGTGCTGGCACATTGCGCCGTGCCCGTGCTGTTGGTGCGCTGATCAGGCCACCTGCACACCAGCCTGGCCAGCGGCCAC
The DNA here is from genome assembly GCA_964342395.1 of uncultured Hydrogenophaga sp. Classification (GTDB taxonomy): domain Bacteria; phylum Pseudomonadota; class Gammaproteobacteria; order Burkholderiales; family Burkholderiaceae_C; genus UBA2334. The sequence goes on along the minus strand of CAYFFJ010000035.1, from coordinate 26,340 downwards.
CGCATACACCGCTTGCACCCCCAGCGCCGCTGTGGCTTGCACGGGAAAGCGCGTGGTGAGGAAGGTGGCCGTGGCGCTGTCCGGCGTGACCACCACGCGGGTGTAGCCACGTTCGTCGCTGCGGGCGTGGGCAATGTCGGGGTTGCTGTTGCGGATGCGGGCCAATGCCCCCGCCCCCATGCCTCGGCTGGTGATGGAGGTGCCCACAAATTCGCTGGCCACCACGGGTGACGCAGGGTCGTTGGGCACCACGCGCAGGTTGGCGGCCACGTTTTGGTGCACATCGCCGCCCAGGGTGAGCACGTTGGTGGCCCGGGTGTCGGCCACGGTTTGCAGCAGGCGGGCGCGGGCGGCGGCGTAGCCGTCCCAGCCGTCGGTGTAGATGGTGCGGCCCACAGGGGTGTCGATGCCGGTGGAGCTGAGCTGGGTGCTTTGCGCCAGCAGCCGCCATTGGCGGCGAGACGCGGCCAAGCCCTGGGCCAACCACTGCTCTTGCTCGGCGCCCAGCATGCTGCGGGCGGGGTCGTCACGCTCGGCGCAGTTCAGTACCACACGGCCCCCGCCTTTCAGGGGGTCGCGGCAGGGCTGGACGCTGCGGTACTGGCGGCAGTCCAGCGTCCACAGGTCGGCCAGGCGGCCCCAGGCCCACTGGCGGTGGATGCGCGGGTGGGCGCTGCCCCAGGCCTCACCTTCTCCGGACGCGAAGGGCATGACGGGCATGTGTTCGAAATACGCCTGGTAGGCCGCGCTGCGGCGGGCCAGGAACAGGGTGGGGTCTTGGTATTTGGCTGAGTGCTCTCCGGCGTAGTCGTTGTCTACCTCGTGGTCGTCCCAGGTGCACAGCCAGGGGTGTGCGGCATGGTTGGCGCGCAGGTCGGCGTCTGACTTGTACAGCGCGTGGCGTTCGCGGTAGTCGGCCAGGCTTTGGGGCACGCCCCCGGTGTGCGGGCGGACGCGGTATTGCGGGTTGCTGCTTTCGTAGATGTAGTCGCCCACGAACAGCACCAGGTCCAGGTCGTCGCGGGCCATGTGGGCGTGTGCGGTGTAGTGCCCTTGCTCGTAATGCTGGCACGAGGCCAGCGCCAACCGCAGGCGGGCCACGGGTGCATCAGGGGCGGGGGTGGTGCGGGTGCGGCCCACCGGGCTTAGGGCGTTGCCACAGCGGAAACGGTACCAATAGGGCCGATCGGGCTTGAGGCCGTTCACACGGGCGTGCACGCTCCAGCCACGTGCGGCATGGGTGGTGAACTCACCCACCTGCACACGCTTTTTCAGGGTTTCATCTGCATAAACTTCATAGCTGACAATACATATCTGTTGAGCGATTAGGCCTGATTTTTCATAAAAATGATCGGCTTGCTCGGCCGCCGATGCCGCCGCACCTGGCCGGGCAGGGCCGGGGCACAGGCGCGTCCACAGCAACACGGTGTCGGGGCCTGGCTCACCGCTGGCCACGCCCAGGGTGAAAGGGTCGGTGCGCCAGGCGGGTGTGGCGGCGGCGGTGGCCCCGGCGGGGCGGGCCATGGCGGCCAGGGCGTGGCCCAGGGCCCAGGCGGACGCAGAGCCCCCCAAGGTGTGCAAAAAATGGCGGCGTTGCATGGTGGGGGATTGAACAGGGGTCAGGCGTTTGTCATTGCTTGCGCTGCACAAACAGGTTGCGCTTGGCGTCGTCGGGGTAGGCAAAGGTGACGCTGCCGTTTTTCACCTGCCCCAGGTAGAGCATGTTGGCGGTGACGGCGTCTTTGTCGTGGGCGCTGAACGGTTTTTCGTAGGTGGACACCACGCCGTAATAGTTGCGCTGGATGTTTTCCAGCGCGGTTTTCAGCGCAGGGCCGTCGGGCTGGCTGCCCCGCAGGCCAAACAGCGCGTGCATCAGCAAATATGCGGTGTCGTAGCCCTGGGCGGCGGCCACGGGCACGCTGATTTTGGCGGCCTTGTATTTGCGGGCGTAGTTGGCCAGAAAGGCCGCGCGGCGTTCGTTGCTGGGCTCGGCGATGAAGGTTTGCACCACCAGCGCGCCTTCGGCGGCGTCTTTGGCGCCGTCGATGAAGAAGGGGAACGACAGCGTCCACGGCCCGACAAAAGGCACGTCCCACTTCAGCGCCTTGCGGCCTTTGGCGATGACGGCATTTTCGGGCCCCACGGTGTAGCCCACGATGGCGTTGGCCCCGGCTTCGCGGGCGGTTTTCAGCTCGGCGCCCAGGTCTTTCACGCCGGTGGGGAAGCGGGCCACGTGCACGGGTTTGAGCTTGTGGGTGGCCAGGGCGGCTTCCACGTCTTTCAGCCCGGCTTCACCGTAACCGGTGGTGTCGGCAAACACGGCCACTTGGGTCCAGCCGCGCTTGACGATGTCGGCCACCACAAAGGGCGCCTGTATGCCGTCTTTGGCCGAAGTGCGGAAAATGTAGCTTTCAGGCCCGGGGTATTGGGCGGTGAGCGGTGTGCCCGTGGCGCAGGGGATGAGCAGCGGCACCTTGGCCTTCTGAAACACCTCCAGCGACACCTGGGCCACGCCCGTGTTGCAAAAGCCGATGGTGGCCAGCACCTTGGCGGCCACCAGCTCTTCGGACAGCTTGCGGCCCACGTCGGGCTTGGCGGTGTCGTCTTTCACCACCAGCTCCAGCGGGCGCCCCAGGTAGCCACCCACGGCGTTGATTTCGTCCACTGCCAGGCGCACGCCGTTGTGCATGGGCAACCCAAAATCGGCCGACGGGCCTGTGAACGGCCCTATCAGGCCAATGCGCAAGGGCTCTGGCCCCGCCACAGGGGCTTGGGCCCCCGCGCTGCCACAGGCCAGCGCCACAGCGGCCAAGGCCAGGACACGGCGTGACAACGCCTGAAAACGGATGGCAAGCAAAGTCATGCAAAAGTCTCCGAAAACGCCTGGAGGGGCCAATCGTCGCATTGTGCCGGTGGCCACCGGCACCTCCTGGCGTGAGCACACATCAAACTCAGAACGGGCTGCGCAGGTGGTGGGCGGCGGCAGTGCGCAAGGCGTCGCTCAGGCTGTCGAGCACACCGCTGTTGAGGTTCCAGCAGTGCCAGTACAGGGCCACGGGCTGGCGATGGTGGGCCACCACGTTCACCAGGGTGCCGTCGTCCAGCAGGGGCTGCACCAGCAGGCGGGGCAACACGCTCACGCCCCAGCCCGCGCACACGGCGCGCACTTGTGCCTCGGACGAGGGCACAAACAGCTGTTTGAGCGTGACGCGTTTCAGGCCAAATGCCTGGGCCACAAAGTCGCGCTGCATGTCGTCCTTGCGGTTGAAGGCGATGAAGGGCGTGGTGGCGAACTGGTGTGCCGTCAGCCCCTTGGGGCAGTGCAGCGAGGCGTAGCTGGCGCGTGCCACCGCCACGTAGTCCATGAACCCCAAGGCCTCCATGCGGCAACCGCGCAGCGCCTGGTTGAGCGAGGTCACGCAGCCCAGCACCTGGCCTTCGCGCAGCCACTCGTGGGTGAAGTCCTGGTCGTCGGTGATGATTTCAATGGGCAACCCCGCCAGCGCCAGGGCGTTGAGTGCGGGCAGGGCCCAGGTGGCGATGCTGTCGGCGTTGATGGCCACCGAAATGCGTTCTTCCTCGCGCCCGCTGCCAGTGGAGCTGGGGGCCAGCTCTTTCAGGTCTTTTTCCAGGTCGGCGCGCAGCAGCCGCATCATTTTGGTGTGTTTGAGCAGCAAATGTCCCGCCGCCGTGGCCTTCAGCGGGCGGCTGCGCACGATGAGCACGGTGCCCACTTGCGCCTCCAGCGAACGCAAGCGCTGCGATACCGCCGACTGCGTGATGGACAGCCGCTGCGCCGCCCGCTCGAACCCGCCCTCTTCCACGATGGCGGCCAAACACTCCAGGGCATCCGGGTCAAAACTGCTCATGGCTGGGGGCGCTCCTCTATTAGCCAAATTGATATGAATCGATTCAGTTTAATTTGGCTTCACTTGTGCCGGGCTGCTTTTTTTTTTTGCTGTGCTGCTGGCCGAACTCATCAGCGGCCAACAACCCGCTTTTGCATTCAACTTTTACAACTGACACAAGACTGGGGCACACTGGCTGCCACACCCTGTTTGATGGAGGAAAAGAGCCATGTCCGCTGTTGCCGTGTTGATTGCGTTGGGTTTGGCGCTTGCCGCCTATGTTGGGGGCACCGGTGCCCCCCCTTCAAACCGCTGACCCTGAACATTGCCCACATCAACGACCACCATTCCCAGCTTGAGGCCTTCGCGGCCACCGAACTGACGCTGGACGGCGTGGCCACCCAGGTGGAGCTGGGTGGGTTTGCCCGTCAGACCGCGCTGTTCAAATCGGTGGAGGGCACCCGGAACCTGCTGAAAATCCACGCGGGAGACGCCAACACAGGCACGCTGTACTACACGTTCTTCAAAGGCAAAGTCGATGCGCAGATGATGAACACCGTCTGCTTCGATGCCTTCACCCCCGGCAACCACGAGTTTGACGATGGCGATGCCACCCTGAGGGGCTTTCTGGACGAACTGGCCACCGGTACCTGCAAAACCCCCGTCATTTCCAGCAATGTGGTGCCAGCTCCCGGCACCGCCCTGGCCCCCATTGGCGGCAAGCCCTACCTGAAGCCCTGGGTGATCAAAGAGGTTGACGGCGTGAAAGTGGGCCTGATTGGCATCACCATTGCGGGCAAAACCGTCAATTCCTCGCGTCCCCTGGCCACCACGGTGTTCAATGGCGAGGTGGCCTCGGCCCAAAAGGCCATTGACGAACTCAAGGCCCAGGGCGTGCGCCACATCGTGGCCGTCACCCACCAGGGGTATGACGCGGACAAGGCCATGGCCGCCCAACTGACGGATGTGGACGTGGTCATTGGCGGCGACTCGCACAGCCTGCTGGGCGATTTCAAGGCGGTGGGCATCACCACCTCATCGGGCGCCTACCCCACGGTGGTGGCCAACAAAAACGGCGAGCCCGTGTGTATTGGCCAAGCGTGGGAATACAGCAAAGCCTTTGGCCTGATGAACGTGCAATTCAACGAAGCCGGTGCCGTGAAAAGCTGCGGTGGCCAAGCCATGCTGGTGATCGGTGACACCTTCAAACGCAAAAATGCCGCCGGTACCTGGCAGCCCGTGCCAGACACAGTGCGCACCGCCCTGGTGGCCCAGCTGGCGGCCCACCAGCCAGCCGTGAAAGTGGTCACGCCCGATGCCGCCACCGCTGCCACGCTGAAAACCTACGGCGACCAGGTGGCCGCTGAAAAGGCCAAACCCATTGGCACCGCCACCCAGTCGCTTTGCCTGGTGCGCACGCCCGGTGAAAGCACCAACCGCAGCGCCGGCACCGCAGGCTGCGAAGCCGCCAACACCCTGGCCCAAGGCAGCGACGTGGCACAAACCGTGGCAGAAGCCTTCCTGTACGCCGCCAAACGCGCCGACTTCGCCTTGCAAAACGCCGGTGGCGTGCGTGTGCCCGTGGCCGCTGGCGGCCTTAGCATGAACACCGCCTTTACCCTGCTGCCCTTCACCAACGTGCTGGTGGAAATGGAGCTGAGTGGCGCCGAAGTGGTGGCCGCCCTGGAAGACGCCGTGGCCAACTACCTGGACCTGGCCCAATCCAACGGCTCGCACCCCTATGCCGCCGGGCTGCGCTGGGACTTGGACATGGGCAAAGCCAAAGACCAGCGCTTCACCCGCGTACAGGTGCGAGACAAAACCACCGGGGCCTGGAGCGCCCTCGACCCCGCCAAAACCTATGTGCTGGTGACCAACGACTTCATCGCCTCTGGCAAAGACGGCTACACCACCCTGGGCACGGCCTACAACGCGGGTCGCAGCGTCAACACCTACTTGCTGTACACCCAGAGCTTTGTGGACCATGTGCTGGCCAAAGGCCGCATCGGGCGTCCCGCGCGGGCCGATTACGCCCACCAGCGTGTGATCACCGCCACAGGTACACAACTACCTTGATAGCAAACAAATGAATACCATCAAGCGCTAATGGTGTTTTTTGTATTAAAAAGGCTTTCGCCTCATCTCGCCAAAGGGGAACAGGGTTTCGCGGAGAATGGGTTTTCTCCGTATTGAGCCCTTCTCCATGCTTGCACCCACACCCCCTTCTCGCGCCTTGGCGCCCGGTTTCTCGCAACGCGAGTTCCGCGACGCGCTGGGCAGCTTTGCCACGGGGGTGACCGTGGTCACCGCCCGAGCGCCCGACGGGGCGCTGGTGGGGCTCACCGCCAACTCGTTCAACTCCGTCTCGCTCAGCCCCCCGCTGGTGCTGTGGAGCTTGGCGCGCACGTCCAGCACCATGGCCGTGTTCAGCGGCTGCACCCACTACGCGGTGAACGTGCTCAGTGTTGCCCAAGTGACGCTGGCCCAGCAGTTTGCTGCCCGTGGCGTGGACCGGTTTGCGGGCGTGGCCCACACGCTGGGCCAACACGGCGTGCCCTTGCTGAGCGGGGCGCTGGCCACCTTCGAGTGCTTCAACCGCAGCCAACACGTGGAAGGCGACCACATCATTTTTGTGGGCGAAGTCGAACACTGCCACCGGGCCACACCCGGCCCGCTGGGCCACACCCCCGCCAGTGGCGCTCCGCTGCTGTACCACGGCGGCAAGTTCTACACCGAACATCCGCTCTGACTGCCCGATACGTCACCCTTGGGTGACAGCCTCAAATTGGGGGTGCAACTCGTCCACCCAGAACTCCACCTCATCAGCGGTCACATCCAGGTGGGCCAGGCACGCCGTGCCGTGGGCCTGCCACTCGCGCGCGTGGGGGGCACCTTCGTGACGGCCGACCAAGTGATCGGCGATCAGCCCCAGGGCCACCAACTGGCGCACGGTGTCGGGAAGGCTGGTGTCGTTCAGGCAGGTGAAGTCGTGGTGCATGCGAATGGCCATCGCCACGTCCAGGGGCAAATGCCAGGTTCTGGCCACGATGGCCCCCACCACGGCGTGGTCGGTGCGGTGGTTGGCGTTTTCGGTCTGGGTGAAGGTGCGGTCTTTGCGCGCCAACGCCTCGGTCAGCGTGGACGCGTAGCCGCGCACGCCTTGCATCATCACGGGGATGCCCACATGGCAAAACAGCCCGAAGCTGTGCGCCAAGCCCGGCTCCAGCGAATACAGCCGCGCGCCAATGTGCTCGCAAGCCAAGGCGCGGCGGGTGGAGTTTTCCCAAAAATGGGCCAATATTGGCGAATGAATGGGCAACGCGCGACGCACCAGAAAACCGGTGAGCAGGTCCACTGCGGGCTTCAGGCCAATCACGGTCAGCGCCTGGCCCACGGCGTGCACCCGGTGTTCCAGCGCATACAAGGGGCTGTTGGCCTGGCGGATGAGCGCCGCCGACATGGCCACATCGGCCCCGGCAATGCGGTCGATTTCCCCCATGTCGGGCTCGGCCGTGGCGGTGGCGGCTTTCAAGGCCACCAGCAATTCCGGGCAGGGCGGGATGATGATGTCGCGCAACGGTCCGGTGCGGCGGGCTTGGTCAAGCTCTTGGCTGATGCGGTCTGAACTCATGGGCGTGCGGGTGAGGCGGGACAAAGGGGATGACGCATCATACGGACGCGCGCCTGCCGCACGTCAAGCCCATGTGTCTCTGGTGTGGCATCTCACTTGGACCGTCGCCGGTCGCTGCGGGCATCTGCCAGCTGGCTGCGAACCTGAGCCGTGGCCCAGGCGGCAAAGTCGGCCGGGGGCAAGGGACGGGCAAAGCAGTAGCCCTGCAACTCGTCGCACGCCAAGGCGGTGAGCGTTTGCGCCGTGGGCAGGTTTTCCACGCCTTCGGCCACCACTTTCAGGCCCAGGGTGTGGCCCAGGGCGATCACGGCCTGCACGATGGCGGCGTCGGCCGGGTCGTCCAGCATGTTGCGCACAAAAGACTGGTCTACCTTGAGTTTGTCGATTTCAAACCGCTTCAGGTACGCCAGGCTGGAGTAGCCCGTGCCAAAGTCGTCAATGGCCAACGACACCCCAAGCGCTTTCAGCGCTGACACCTGGGCCTGCGCCGCAGCGGGGTTGTCCATGAGGTGGGACTCGGTCAGCTCCAGTTCCAGCCGGTGCGCAGCCATGCCGCAGGCCTGCAACACGCCGTCGATTTGCCCCACCAGCTGGGGGTCTGCCAGTTGGGCCGCTGACAGGTTGACCGACAGTTGTGCCCCTGCCAACCACCCCTCTTGGCTCCAGGCCACCCATTGGCGGCACGCCTCCTGCAGCACCCACAGACCAATGGGCATGATCAGCCCGGTTTCTTCGGCCAGGGCAATGAAATCGCCCGGGGGCACGTTGCCCAGCACCGGGTTGTGCCACCGCAGCAAGGCCTCAGCCCCGGCCAGGCGGCGCGAGCGGGCACACAAGCGGGGTTGGTAGTGCAGGCTGAATTCGCCGTTGGCCAGGGCTTCGCGCAGTTGCGCTTCCATGTGCTGGCGTGCCAACACGCGCTGGTCGGTTTCGGGTGAAAAAAACCGGGCCATGTCTCGCCCGGCGGCTTTGGCCTCGTACATGGCGGCATCGGCGCGGCGCATCAGTTCCTCCTGGCCGGTGGCATCGCGCGGGTACAGTGCCACCCCCACGCTGCACGACACGTTCAGTTTGTGGCCCTCCACCACCATGGGCTTGCGAATGGCCGGGATCAGCCGCTCGTTGACGATGCTCTCCAGCTCGTCGGCACTGCCCACGTGGCGCAGCACCACCACAAATTCATCTCCGCCCAGACGGCTGACGGTATCGTCGGCCCGCACCGCCTGAGACAAGCGGTGGGACACGGTGCGCAACAAGCCGTCACCGATGTGGTGGCCCAGGGTGTCGTTCACCAGCTTGAAGCGGTCCAGGTCGATGAACAACACGGCCACCTGTTCGCCCGTGGTCGCCGCCTGGGCCAGTGCCTCGCCCAGGCGCTGCTGGCACAGCGATCGGTTGGGCAGTTCGGTCAACACGTCGTGTTCGGCCAGAAAACGGATGCGCTCTTCTTTGTCCTTGCGGTCGGTGATGTCAATGGAAATGCCAATGAAATTGACCACCTGCCCGCTGGCGGCACCTTCACGCACCACCGACACCATCAGCCACGCCGGGTAGCTGTCACCGGACTGGCGGCGGATGCGCACCTCGCCCTGCCAGGCGTCTTTTTCGCCCAGGGTGGTCCATTCGGGGCCCGGGCCGTCGAGCAAACTGGCAATGTCATCGCCAATCACCTCGTGGAACTCGTAGGCCGTGCTGCGGCAAAACGCCTTGTTCACGCTGATGATCTGGCGCTGCGCGTTCATGATGATGATGCTCTCGGACGAGGCTTCGAACACCTTGGCCCACAGCTCCAGGCGCTGCTCCATCACCTTCAGCAGGTTGATGGGGGTGAAGGCTGTCAGCACCGCGTCGCGCCCCTGGTGGGTGAGGCGGCGGGCCGACAAGACCGCCCACGACGGCTCTGCCCCGCCCAGCCAGCGCACCTCAAATTCGTCCACCGCGCCTCTGTCTGCCAGCCGCTGGAAGAAGCGGTTGCGCACGGTATGCTCCAACCCGTTGCGCCAGGGGTCGCGGGTGCAACCGGCCAGCCAGGGCTGGGCGGGCACGTTGGCATGCAGCACTTCGTGGTCGGGCACCGAGGTCAGCACCATGGGAATGGGAAAGGCCTCCAGCAACTCCAGCTGGGCTGCAGCGGCACGGGCGCTGGCGGCCAGTTCTTGCTGCACCAGGCGGTCGCGGTCGAGCTGGGCCAGCATGTCGTTGAACGCGGTGAACAGGCGGCCAATTTCGTCGCGGCTGTGCCACTCGGCACGGCGGGTGTAGTCGGCACTGAGCCTCACGCCATCGGCCACGGTGGCCAAACTTTGCAGGGGCTTGGCAATCTGGCGGGCTACCACGTACACCAGGCTCAAAATGCAGGCCAGCAGTGCCAACGCGGTGCCCAGGTGCAGCCACATGCGGGCCAACAGGCTGTCCACGCGGGCTTCCAGCAAGCGGGTGAGTTCGACAAGGCTGGCCTGCCAGGCGGCCTCCAATGCCACCAACGTGGCGCGGTGCGGGGCGGTCCAGGCGCGAGGGTCCGAGGTGGCATTGCCGCCAGTCTCGGCCAGGCGGCGCACCTCACTCAAGAAAGTGCGGGCCTCCACCATCAGCGTCACACGGGTGGTTTGCAGGTTGGCTTGCAACGCGCTGTCGCCCGCCATCCAGGCCTGGTTGTAGTCGGCGTCTATGCTTTGCAGCACCGCGTCCAGCCGCCCGGCCATGGTCAGGCGCTGCGCGCTGAGGTCCTGGGCGGTCATGCGACGGGGCCTGGATTGCAACAGCAGCTGTGTGTCGTGCAGCACCTGAAGCAGCTCAGGAAACCGCAACACCGCCAGCGACATGGTGTAGTAGCTGTCCAGATCGGGGTCGAGAATGAGGTTGGACTGGTTGCCCACGGTGGTCAGCAGGTCACGCCCCGTGCGCAGCAACTGGGTCTGGACGGCCGCGTTGGCAGAGGCTCGGGCAGGCAACGCCGCCAGCGCCTGGGTGAAGGCGGCCGCCGCCGCCTCGGTGCGCAACCGCTCATCGCGTTCGGCCCGCACCTGGGCCAGTGCAGGCGCGGCCCCGCTGGCCGCTGGGGTGGGTGGCAAAAAAGCCGCCATCAACTCGGCACTGACCGCCTGGGTGTACGCCGTGCCCACAATTTCTTTGCGGGTGAAATCAATCGACTGGAATTTTTCGTGGATGAGGATGCCGGACACGTAAATCACCGCCGTCAAATCCAGCAAATAGATGAGCATGAGCTTGCGCCCCACACTCAACCGCCCCAACCAAAGAGACATGGTTCCCACCGCAACCCCCACTGTTGGCCCCCCTGGGTTCCGTGTTCAGCGGTGTGCTGACGCGGTCAGGGTGGGCCTGCGAGGGTTAGCAAGATCCGCACCATGACGGTGCAGGCCTTCATCAACTCAGACGGGCAAGTCCATTTCCGCCACGGGTTCGCCCGCCTCGCCAAACACCTGAACCTGCAAAGTCCATGCGCCCGCCTTCGACGTGGCCAAAGTCAGTTTGGAGAACTGCCGGGCGTGAGCCCCCAAACCGGTGGCGGTGGTCAACACGTGCCCCTGCGCATCGCTCAGGGGCAAGGGGGTGGGGCTGTCCAGCGCAAAGTCGCTGGCCCGAGCGTTGGCAAACGGCAGGCTGGCGTTCCAGCCAGAACACACCACCGACACGGCCGCCACAGCGGGCTGAGGCCCATCTGCCGACAGGCTGAGCGACGCTGCCCCGGAAAAGTGGTAGTCGCCCGACAGAAAAATGGTGTGCCGTATCTGGTGCTGCACCATGAACCGCACCAGCCGCTTCCAGGTGGCGGGGTAACCCGACCAGCCGTCCGACTGCGCACACCGCGCCGGGGTTTGCAGCAGGGCGTGTTCGGCCCAGCCAAACACGCTGCCCGAACACAGCACCTTGGGCCGGTCGCGGTGGGCCAGCAGCCAGGCTTCCACTGCCGCACACTGGTCATCCGACACCAGCTTGGCCACCTGGGCATTTTCTGGCGTACGCTGCTCGCGCTCGGTGCGGGTGTCCATGGCGAAGGCGGGCACACCGCCCAGGGCGAATTCGCGCCAGAAACCGCGCACCACCCGGTCCTTTATGCGGGGATCGTGAACGGCAGGGTCGTTCCAGCGCCATTGGTAGGCCAAGGCGGCCTCGAAGCCGTTCATCAGCAACGGATCGGTGGCGGGATTGGCGCTGCCATTCCAGTTGTCGCCCAGCTCGTGGTCGTCCACCACGGTGTAGGTGGGCACGCTGCTCAGCAGGCGGCGGGCATGGGGGCTGCCCCAGGCGTCGCGGTAAAACTGCGCGAGGCGTTCATCGTCGTCTTGCGTGTTGAACAGGTTGGCGGTGGCATCGGCGTAAATCTGGTCCCCCAGCAGCACCAGGGCCTCGGCGGGGTGCCCGGGGTTGTGCACCTGGGCCAACATGTGGGCGGCCAGGTGGTCCACCGCCTCACGCTCGAACGGTGTGCCTGGCCAGCGGCAAGACGTGGCCAGCCAACTGGTGGCGGGGTAGGTGCCGCCGCGTGTCCACCGCTGCCACCAGGGCAAACTGGCCAGGTCCAGCACCGGGGCCTGTTGGTCGGTGCCGGGCCGCTCGGTGTGGCCGTGGGGGGGCAGGGTCAAGTCCAGGCGCACGCGGCTCAGGCGGGCCCAGGCACCGTCCGCCGGTTCTGACAAACGCCCCACCCAATAGGTGCCCGGACCCTTGAGCAGGGTCACATCGGCCTGTCGTCCGTTGCTGCTGGGGTGCACCGCCGTCAACCGGTGGGCCAGCCAGCCGGGCAGCGGTGGCAGGCCCGGGGCGTTGGCATCACGCGCCACCCAAGCCGCGTCGCCCAGCAGAGGCTGGTTGGGCAGTTCGGCCCACACCACCAGTGTGCGCGGTGCGCCATTCCCCCCTGCCACTTGCAGCATCGGGCCCGTGAGCGGCGCTTGCTGCGGCGGCGCGGCGTGGTCGCGCAGGTGGGGCACCACGGCGGCGTTGGCTTGGGTGGCCGTGCCGTTGTCGGGGCCTCCCACGCTTTCGAAGGCATGCGGATCGCGCAGAAAGGCCACCAATGCGGGGTAAATGTCGCGGTGGGCGTCTTTGCCAAACAAGAAGTCCATGTGGCCGTAGCCGGGGGCAATGAACAGCCGCACGGCGCGCGGGGAAGGGGCGGCCTGGGGGTGCAGCTCGTGTTGCAAGCGCAGGCGGTGCCACGAACGCACGGCGCTGCGGGGATCGAACACGCGGTTGTCGGTGCCGTGGCAAAACAGCGTGGGAAAGGTCCAGTGCTGGCTGAACTGCGCTGCCCCCATGTACACCCCCGCACCCTGACGGTCGGTCAGGCGCTGGCGGTTGATGACGAAATACAGCTGCCGGAACACCTCCACGCTGGCGGGTCCCACCAGCGAAGCGAGTTCGCGGTGGGTGGCTTCTGCCAGGTTGGCGTGCACCCATTCCCGGCCGTAAAACAGGGTCATGCGGTTGCAGGTGGCGGTGCCACCCGCCGGATCGGCCTGGTGGGCCATGTGGTGTCCGCGTTCAACGGTGGGCCAGGGCAAGCTGGCGGCCAAGCGGTCCAGCACCTGGTCCAGGGCCCCCGGGTCGTGCGACGGGGGCACGGGGTCAATCGCCATGTCGCGGGGCAGGAAGTCGCGGTAGAAAGCCGCCAGTTCGCCCGACAGCTGGTTGGATGCCGAGGGCACCACCCACGGGTGCACGGCGTGCAGACTGGCGGCCCGCACCATGCTGCGGCCACTCCGGGTCAACAGACCCAGGAGGGTGGCCATGGCAAAGGCACCGGCCCCCACGCAGTGCGCAAACACATCAACCGGGGCACCCGCGACCTCAAACACGCGGGCCACGGCGGCGGGTATGTCAATGCGGGCCACATCGTCCATGCTGTGGTCCAGCGTGGCCACGCGGCGGCGGGTGTTGCCGTCGTTGCACCACAGGCGGTTGGACAGGCGGTGGTCCAGCACCCACACCGTGTGGCCACCGGCCAGGAAGGCCGCCGCCATGTTGCGTCCGTCCGTGGTGTGGGTGGTGAACACCGTGCCCCCATGGGCCAGGCCATGCACCATCAACAGGTGGCGCGGCTCGCCAGCGGGTTGGGGCGGGTCGTAACGGGTCAGCGTGAGGTTCAGGTGGGTCAGGCCGTCGCCCGCTTGCGGCGACAGGCGGCGGGGCACGGTGAACACCGTTTCAACGGGGTGGCAGGCCGGTTGGCCGTTGCCCAACGGGTACAGCGGCCCGTGTTCGGCAGGGCCGGGCGGCGCCAGGTGGTGGTAGTCCAGCCCGCGCAGTGACCAGAAATGGGTTTGAAAAATCGCCCGCAGCCACAAGGCGCTGAACCCGGCCAGGCCGATGATGGCTTCGGGCGTGTGGGGCGCCTGTGCCACTTGCAAACGGCGTTGGCGCACCATGTCCACCAGGTCGGCTTCCAGCGACAACACGGCGGGCCGGTGGTTTTCGGGCGTCAAATGCAAGTCGATTTGCACCAAAGCGTCCCACAGGTTTTTGCTGTTGGGGGTGTAAGCCAGCTTTTTGGACCCGGCCGCGTGCACTGCCAAGGGCTGGTGTCCGGGGGTGTGCAGGTCAAACGCGTAGTCCAGGCTGCGCCACTGGGCGTGGTTGCGGGCGGCGCGGACAAAGCCCATCAGCCGCTCCCAGGCCGTTTTGGACGGGTCGGTGGTTTGGGGTGCCTGGGGGTCGGGACGGATGAGCCTGATGGCCTCGCTCAACGAACGCCGGTCCAAAAACGCCAGTCCGGCCAGTCCCATGCGCCCCCAACGCGCCCAGCCGCTGGCCGGCGGATCGCTGGCCATCAGGCGCACCCAACCCTTGCCTTCCAGCACAGGTTGGCCCAGGGTGGATTCGGGCCGAACCGACAGCTCGTGCGGGTGGGTGTTGCGGTACACCTTCAGGCAGGCCCCTTCCAGGCGCATGCCAGGGTGGGTCAGCCAGGCAGCCAGATCCAGTTGCACGTCGACGGCTACCACCCATTCCCGCTGGCGTTCGTCGTCGGACAGGGGCAAGGTGCCCGCAGGCAGCCAATCGGGGGCCAGGCCCTGCCAATGCCCTTGCAGGTGTTCCCTGAAGCGCAACACCACAGGGGCGGGCATCTGCGGGCTGGCCAAGGGGGTGAGCACGGTGGGCACCGGTTGCCAGACACCCGCAGGCACGGGGTGGGCCTGGACAGGACGGGCGGGCACCATGTGTTGCCGAATGTCGCGCGCGGCCACCAGGCTCAGGGCGGCAATGGTCACAAACGGATTGACCCCCACAGCCGACGGCAGAATGCCGCCGTCGAGCACGTGCAGGCCGTGGTGCACCTGGCCATCGGGCTTGAACACGGTGCCACGCCAGTCCACCACGCCGCCGTCAGGGTTGTCGGCCATCGGGCAGCCGCCCAGCGGGTGCACGGTGATGCCCTGGGGGTTGTCCAGACCCTGGGCCACTTCATTGAAGTCAGCAGGCAGGGGCTTCCACAGGGGATTGGGCAAGGCATCGCCCCCTGAAAAACCACCGGCTTTGACGGCATCGTCAAGCCAGGTGTGCATGGCCTTGTAGTAGGGCGCTGCAGGCCCGCGGTGGCCGGTGCGGCCTGGGTCGGCCCACCGAATGTCTAGGCCAATGTGGCCCTCTTTGTTCACGAGTTCCACCGTGCCATCGGCATCGTCCGGGCCCATGCCCAGCAACAGCAGGGCGTGGCGGGCCATGTCAGGCGGCGTGCCCAGAGGGTCGAGGTGGGGGCGTTGCGCGAAATAACCCGGCGGGTCGCCACGTGTGTAGCGGTGGGGCACCGACAGGGTGGCCCCCAGTGCCAGCACCGCCTGCGTGAGGGCCGAGGGCACCGCGCCGTCTTCGATCAGCACGCGCCGCTGTTGGCCTGCCACGTCCAGCACCGGGCTCAGCGCCCCGGTGATGGTGGGGCCCACCCGGTCGTTGGGGGGGAGGTCGGCTTCGGCGTGTTCGGCCATGCCGTTGACGCGTGAGGCCATGCCCCAGCCCAGCGCCATCACGTCGCCGTTGGTGGAGAAGCGCTGGCCCAGCTGGGGCGAACAGGCCACTGCCTTGGATCGCAGCAAAATTTCGGTGCTGCCCAAAGCGCCCGCCGCCAGCACCACCGTGTGCGCTTGCACCCACACCGTGCGGCGGGGGGTCTGGCTGCCCATGGTGTCGGTCAGCACCACCTCGACCGCCCACCGCAGGGGACGGCCATGGGGGCTGTTGCCCGTGCCCTCGGCCAGGGGGTGGACGGACAACACCGTGGCGCCGGTCACCAGGCGCGCGCCCTGGCGCACCGCTTGCGGCAACACGTGTGACAGCAGCGTGTTTTTGGCCCCCACGTTGCACCCGGTGAAGCAGTTGCCGCAACGGGTGCACGCCGCCTGTTCAATGCCCGCCGTGCTGGTTTGATCTTGGGACGCGATGGTCAGCGGCACCCGTTCGGCGGCTACCCCCATGGATTGGCCCAAATGGGCCAGTGCCTGGAATTTTTTGAGTGCGGCCGCTCCCACAAACGGCATGGCTTGCAGGCAGGTTTGCACCTCGTTCATGGCTTGCCACAAGGCGTGCCGGTTGCCGGGGTTGTGCCGGTAATGGCTGGGCCAGCGGGGGTCCTGGCACAACGCCTCATCGGGCTTGAGCGCCACGCCGGCGTTGATGAGCGAGCCGCCGCCCAAGCCATTGGCCAGCAGCACGGACACGCTGTCGTGGCGGCGAAAATCCAGCACGCCGTCCCGGTTGCCCGTGCCCTGGGAGTCGACGCCGGTCTGTATGCGCACATGGCCTGGTAAGGTGCCGATGTCAGAGGGGAAATCGCCGGGTCGGTATTCGCGGCCCCGCTCCAGCACCCACACCCGGGCGTCGGGAGCGGCCAGTTCCTGGGCCGCAAAGCTGCCCCCGTAGCCCGTGCCGACCACCAACACGTCACAAACTAAGGCATCATTGAATTCAAGCAGCCATTGTTCGGCCGCTTGCGACCAGCGCAGCGGTATATGGGCCATGCGTCTTTCTCCCTGAGCTTTTCAAAACATTAGAGCATGCGTGCAACACACGGTTGGGGCTTTTTGTCGTTGGGCTCGCCCGCTTTGCTGGACGTGGAGACCGCGCGTGCATCACTGCAACTGAGGGCTACACAGTCCATTCAGGCCAAGTTTGCCGTATGGCTGGTGTGTGTCATCACGGTGTTTTCCCTCCGCAACAGCGTGTCTGCGGCCCACCTGTTGCTGTGGGCGCTGCCGGTCATGGCCATGGCCGAGGTCAACTGGCGGGTGTCAAGCCGCGTGGTGGCCGCGTTGGACGATGCCCCGCCCGCACGGCTGCGCCAGCTGCAAATCCTGCTGTGTTGGATGACGGTCATCAACCAATGCCTGATGGGGGCCACCGTGTGGTGGCTGGGGTCGGGAGAGCAGGGGGGGCAGGCCGAGTTGGCCACCGCGCTGCAATTGGTGTATTTGGCTGCGGCCATGATCAACGCGGCCACCCACCCCACCACGTTTGTGACCGGGGCGTGGATCAACCTGCTGTCAGCCGGTGGGTTTTGGCTGACGCGTGACACCGACAGCCTGCCTCTGGTGTTTGCCCTGCTGGGCGCTGGCCTGATGCTCACGAAATTGTCGTTGCAAATGGCAGAAAACCTGCGCGAGTCGCTGCGCATGCGGTTTGAAAACGGAGACCTGCTGCTCCAGTTGGCGGCCGAAAAACGCGTGGCCGAGGAGGCCACGCAGTTCAAGTCCGATTTTCTGGCCAACATCAGCCACGAGGTGCGCACGCCTGTCAGTGCCATCATGGGCATGAGTTACCTGGCGCTGAAGTCCGACCTGAACGACAAACAGCGTGACTACATACAGGTCATCCAGCAATGCAGCCAGCACTTGCACGGGCTCATCAACCAGGTGCTCGACTTTTCCAAAGTGGAGGCCAGCATGCTGGTGCTGGACAAGACCGAGTTCAACTTGAAAGCGGTGCTGGATTCGGTGCACGCCATCAACGCCGACAAGGCCACCGCCAAGGGCCTGAGCTTGCGCATGAACGTGGCAGCCAATACCCCCACACGCCTGGTGGGCGACGCACTGCGGTTGACCGAAATTCTGGTGAATTTCACCAGCAACGCCATCAAATTCACCGAAGAAGGCCAGGTGCAGCTGAACATCGAGTCGATCAACCAGCAGCCCAAACGTGTGCAACTGCGTTTTGCGGTGCAAGACACGGGGGTGGGCCTGGCCCCCGAACAGCTTGACCGCTTGTTCAAAAGCTTCAGCCAGGCCGACACCTCCACCACCCGCAAATACGGTGGCACCGGGCTGGGCTTGGCGATCTCCAAAAAACTCGCCGAACTCATGGGGGGCCATGTGGGCGTGAGCAGCGAACTCGGGCTCGGCTCGGTGTTCTGGTGCACGGCCTGGTTTGACCTGCCCAGGATGCCGGGTGACGTGCTGGACGACGCGGACAGTTTCTCAGCGGCCGCCTTGCAGCAGGAAGCGGCATGGGCGCTCACCACCGCCTCCACCGCGGGGGCTCTCACCGCCTGGGTGGCACCCGACCCACAAGACGGCAGCGCCGACGCGCAGTTGTGCCTTCGCCTGGCCCAATTGGCCGCCCAAGACGACCCGGCAGCGGTGGTTTTGCTGGAGCAACACAGCACGGTGCTGCAGGCCCGCCTGGGGTCGGCGTTCACGGCGCTGGCACGCGCCGTGAACCGCTACCTGCTGCCCGACGCTGTTCGGGTGTTGGGTGCGGTCGGCTACGCCCTTGCGGCCAACGGCACGGAACCCACCGGCAACCGTGTCCGCAATGGCGAGTACCCCGCCCGAAAAACGGTGCTGCTGGTGGATGACACCCCTGTCAACCTCACCCTGATGGTGGATTTGCTGAGCAACGAACACCGCGTGCGGGTTGCGGCCAGTGGTGCGCGCGCGCTGGAGATTGCCCGCAGCACACCGCCGCCCGACCTGATCTTGTTGGACGTGATGATGCCCGGCATGGACGGCTACGAGGTCATCACGCACCTGAAAGCCAACCCGGTGACGGCCGACATACCGGTGGTATTCCTCACTGCCAAAAGCCTGATCGAAGACGAAGAGCGCGGGCTCAAGCTGGGCGCGCTCGATTTCATTTCCAAACCCATCAGTCCCCCCATCGTGTTGACCCGGGTGCGCACCCAGCTGGCCTTGAAAGGCGCACGCGATTTTTTGGCGGACAAAGCCACCTACCTGGAACAAGAGATCGAGCGCCGCACCGCTGAAGTCAAAGACATCCAGGAAGTGACCATTCTCACCATGGCGTCGCTGGCGGAAACCCGCGACAACGAGACCGGCCAACACATCGTCCGCACCCAGCACTACGTGCGTGTGCTGGCGCGCAAGCTGCAGACGCATCCCCGGTTTGCCGCTTACCTGACCGATGCACAAATTGAACTGCTGTTCAAGTCCGCCCCGCTGCACGACATTGGCAAAGTGGGCATTCCAGACCGCATCCTGCTCAAGCCCGGGCGGCTGGACCCGGACGAGATGGCCATCATGAAAACCCACACCACCATCGGGCGCGACACCATCGAAGCGGCCGAGCGGCGCTTGGGCCATGAAGTGCCGTTCCTGGTGTGCGCCAAACAGATTGCCCACTCGCACCAGGAAAAATGGGACGGCAGCGGCTACCCCTTGGGGCTGGCAGGCGATGACATACCGATTGCCGCGCGGCTGATGGCGCTGGCCGACGTGTACGACGCCCTGATTTGCAAACGGGTGTACAAACCCGCCTTTCCCAACGACCAGGCGGTGGCCATCATCAGGGAAGGCCGGGGCCAGCACTTTGACCCCGACGTGGTAGATGCTTTTGTGGCCTGTCAGCAAGAGTTTCTGGCCATTGCCCTGGCGCACGCCGACCCGAGTGACACCGACTGAGCGCAGCGGGGAGCAGCGCACCGGTGCGGCCTAAAATACCTGCGGTACCTGTGCCGTCCTTGAACGGGGTGCGAGGGTTCCCTCCCCCTCCTGACACGCGGTCATCGCATTTCGCCTTCCCCTTTCCAGCTCTTTGTCATGCGCGCGCTTTTGGTTGATGACCACGTCCTGTTTTCCCAAGGCCTTTGCTTTTTGTTGCAAGACCTGGACGACGGCGTCACCTGCATCACGGCCAGCAGCATTGAAGCCGCCGTGACAACCCCTGGACCGTTTGACCTGATCTTGCTGGACTATGGCCTGCCCG
This sequence comes from uncultured Hydrogenophaga sp., assembly GCA_964342395.1. Lineage (GTDB taxonomy): Bacteria > Pseudomonadota > Gammaproteobacteria > Burkholderiales > Burkholderiaceae_C > UBA2334. The sequence goes on along the minus strand of CAYFFJ010000035.1, from coordinate 6,687 downwards.
ACAGCCAAGGCAGCGACGGCCTGGCCCGCGTGTTGGCCGCCCACGAAGAGGCCACGGTGGCCATGCTCTCGGGCGATGCCCGCCCGGGGCTGGTGCAAGAGCTGGTGGCCCAAGGGGCGGCAGGGTTCATCCCCAAAGCCTCTGACACGCCCACCCTGCTGCACGCGCTGCAAACCATGCTCGCCGGTGGCGTGTACCTGCCGCCCGCTGCGTTGGCCGGCCCCGCCGTGTCCAGCGAGGTGACACAAGCCGTGGCCAACCTGTCACCGCGCCAGATGGACTGCCTGTTGAAGCTGGTACAGGGCAAGCGCAACAAAGCCATCGCCCGCGAGTTGGACGTGGCCGAAAGCACCGTGAAAACCCACCTGGCGGTGGCCTTCAAAACCCTGGGGGTGAGCAGCCGCTCAGAAGCCGTGTTCCAAGTCGCCAAGCTGGGTTTGCTGCCATCCACACCGCCTGCGTGCACGAGTGATTCAGATAGTTTGATATAAAATATATAGCAAACTATTGTTTATTTATAAGCGCTATGTGCAGTTTTGGTTGAATTTTTACCTGGCTTGCCAGCGGAATCAGCCCGGTTGGCAGTGTCCCTGGCCGGTGGCCCAGCCGCGAAAGTCGCTGCGCCAGGTGGACTGGGTCGCGTCGAACTGGATGCGCTCGTTGTCTTGCGAGGTGAGGATGACCGTGCCACTGACCGCAAAGCGGTGCACCGCCACGCCATCCACCACCACTTGCCGCAGCCGTTGGTCGTCGTAGGTCACGGTCACGGTGCGCACCCAGTTGGCGCGGCTGGGCAGGTAGGCCACGTCGCACACCCAGGTTTTGCTGGACGCGGCCCACGCCGGGACTACCCCCACCCCACACACCAGCCACAGCGCAAACACACAGTCCAGCAGACGCGGTGAGTTGGCCCTGCGGGTCATGCCCCGTCGGCCTGCGCCAGGCGGTGGCTTTTCCAATACACGTCATCGCCCAGGTCCCCATCGGGGCTGTGGCGGTTGAGTGTGCGGGCCAGCACAAACATCAGGTCGCTCAGGCGGTTCAGGTATTGGCGCGGGGTGTCGTTCAGTGGCTCTTCGTTCCCCAGGGCCACCACCTGGCGCTCGGCCCGGCGTGCCACGGTGCGGCACACATGGGCCAACGAGGCGGCACGGGTGCCTGCGGGCAGGATGAACTCTTGCAAACGGGGCAAGGGTTCGTTGAACGTGGCCAGGGCTTCGTCCAGCGCCAGCACGGCCTCGGGCTTGAGCAGTTCGAAGCCGGGAATGCTCAGCTCGCCTCCCAGGTTGAACAACTGATGCTGAATTTCCACCAGCAGCTCGCGCACGGACAGGGGCATGTCTTCGCACAGCAACACGCCGATGTGGCTGTTGAGTTCGTCCACGTCGCCCATGGCGTGCACGCGCAGGCTGTTTTTGCTGACGCGCTGGTTGTTGCCCAGGCCGGTGGTGCCGGTGTCGCCGGTGCGGGTGGCGATTTGGGTGAGTCGGTTGCCCATGGTGTGTGGTGAGTCCGTGATAGTGGGAACAAATGGGGTGTCAGGGCGCCACGGGGGGGTGCAGGTCCAGCGCGTCGTCGGGTTGCCTGGGCAACCACACGGTCAGAGTGGTGCTGTGGTCGGCATCGCTGGTGCTCATGGCAATGCGCCCGTGCTGCGCCGTGGCCAGCAGCCGTGCCGAATGGGTGCCCAGGCCGCTGCCTTTGTCTTTGCCCGCGGTGACGAACTTGTCGAAAAACGTGGCACGGATGGCGGCCGGCACCACGCCAGTGTTGTGCACCAGCACGCACAATGGGTTTTCGTCTTTGAGTGTGACAGTGACGGTGCTCTGCGCGGGGGCGGCCTCGCAGGCATTTTTCACCAGGTTCTGAAACAGCGACTGGCACAGCGCTTCGTCGCCCACGGCCTGCGGCAGGGGCTGGCCCACGGGCATGTCCACATCGACCACCACGCGCAAGTGCTTGTCGGCAAAGCTGGCGCGGGCCAGCTCGACGATCCGGCGCAGCACCTCACCCAGGGCCACGGGTTTGGCCACCAGCTTGAATCGGCCGGTTTCCATTTTGTAAAGCTCGCTGCCCAGACTGACCGAGTGCAAGGCCTGCTGAGCCGTGTTGGCCACGAGCTGCAAGGTGGCAATGTGGCGCGCGGGCATGTCATCTTCGGCAGCCAGGCTGCCCACCATGCTGGCGATGCCTGACAGCGAGCCCTTCAGGTCGTGTCGGGTGAGGTGTTCCACCTCTTCGCGCAGCCGGGTGTTTTCCAGCATGGCGTCGTATTCGCTTTGCAGCTGTTTGCGCATGTCCACGATGCGCAAAAAATTGCGCACACGCTGGCGCAGCAACTTGGGCGATGTGGTTTTGGGCACAAAGTCCACCGCGCCCAGCTCCAGGCCCTCGGTGCGGGCGGCGTCGCTGTCATCGGCGGTGACAAACATCACCGGGATGTGGGCCAACCCAGGCTCTGCGCGCATGCGGCGCACGGCCTCGAAACCGCTGATGTCGGGCATTTGCACATCCATCAGCGCCAGGTCGGGCGGTCCATCGCCTTGGGCACAGGCGGCCAGCGCGGCCAGGCCACCGGTGGCGGTGGTCACCGCGTAGTCGTCGGCAAACAACCTGTTAAGCACGGCCAGGCTGGTGGGGTTGTCGTCCACCAGCAGCAGGCGGGTGGGGGGCAGCGTGGTGGTGTCTGGCGCGTCGTCCGGGCTGCAGTTGCTGTCCGTGGCAGGTTCCCTGTGAACCACCGCCGCCAGCCGGGGTGGCACGGGTTCACGGTGCAAGGCACGTTCCAGCCGACCGCGCAAGGCGGTGGCGTTGTAAGGTTTGACCAGCAAGCCGCTCACACCCGCCGTGATGACTTCCTGGATGCGGCTGCGCTCGGTTTCAGAGGTGACTATCAGAAACGGCAGGCGCTGCCAGCGCGGCTCGGCCCGCACGGCGCGCAAAAACGCCACGCCGTTCATGACGGGCATGTTCCAGTCGGACAACACCGCGTCCACCCGTTGGGCCCGCATGAGTGCCAGGCCATCGGCGCCGTGTTTGGCGCTCAGCACCTTGCCCCAGCCCATGGCACGCAGTTGGTTCACGGTGACCGAACGCATCAGCTCCTGGTCGTCCACCACCAGGGCGGTCAGTCTCTGAAATGTCATGGGGGTGGCATGCTCTCTGGCGGGATGGGATGAGGCTGGAGGCCATTCATTATGAACGCCCCCACAAGCCCCTCAAACGCGCGCTAGGGTGGTTTCTACAATTCACCCCATGAACACCGCTGCCCATCCCGTCATGTACACCCGCGCCCAGGCGCTGCCCGCCACCCTGGCCCAACGCATCGCCATCCTCGACGGGGCCATGGGCACCATGATCCAGCGTTTCAAGCTGACCGAAGCGCAGTACCGGGGCGAACGCTTTGCCGACTTCCACAAGGACGTGAAGGGCAACAACGAGCTGCTCAGCCTGACCCGCCCCGACGTGATCGCCGACATCCACGAGCGCTACCTGGCCGCCGGGGCCGACCTGATCGAAACCAACACCTTCGGCGCCACCACCGTGGCGCAGGAGGACTACGACATGGCCCACCTGGCGCGCGAGATGAACGTGGCCTCGGCCCGCATCGCCCGCGCCGCGTGCGACAAGTTCTCCACGCCCAACCACCCCCGCTACGTGGCTGGCGCCCTGGGCCCCACACCCAAAACCGCCAGCATCAGCCCCGACGTGAACGACCCCGGTGCGCGCAACGTCACGTTCGAGCAACTGCGCGCCGCCTATTACGAGCAGATTGACGGCCTGGTGGAAGGCGGGGCCGACGTGCTGCTGGTGGAAACCATTTTTGACACGCTCAACGCCAAGGCCGCGCTGTTCGCCATCGAAGAATTCTTCGACGCCACCGGCCACCGCCTGCCGGTCATCATCAGCGGCACGGTCACCGACGCCTCGGGCCGCATCCTGAGCGGTCAGACCGTGACGGCCTTCTGGGCCAGCGTGCGCCACATCAAACCCCTGGCTGTGGGCCTGAACTGCGCCTTGGGTGCCACGCTGATGCGCCCTTACATCCAAGAGCTGGCCAAGGCCGCGCCCGACACCTTCATCAGCTGCTACCCCAACGCCGGCCTGCCCAACCCCATGAGTGACACCGGCTTTGACGAAACCCCCGACGTCACCAGCCGCCTGGTGCACGAGTTTGCCGCCGAGGGGTTGGTGAACATCGTGGGTGGCTGCTGCGGCACCACGCCCGACCACATCGCCGCCATTGCCAGCGCGGTGAAGCCAGAAGCCGCGCGCAAGCTGTTTTACCCCGCTGAGGCTTGAGTGGCGACCGCTGAGGCATTGGGTCGCGAGGCGCTGGCCGCAGACGGCGCAGCGGTGGCAGCGCGTGAGGCTTCCAAACTCGAAAAACGCCTGCTCAAGCAGACCAGTCAGGCCATCACCGATTTCGGCCTGATCGAGCCTGGCGACAAGGTCATGGTGTGTGTGTCGGGCGGCAAAGACAGTTACGGCATGCTGGACATGCTGCTGCGCTACCAGCGCCTGCACGGCGCACCCGCGTTTGAGCTGGTGGCCGTCAACCTGGACCAAAAGCAGCCTGGGTTTCCGGCACATGTGTTGCCCGGGTTTCTCTCCCGGCTGGGTGTGCCGTTTCACATCGAGACCCAAGACACCTACAGCGTGGTCAAACAGCAGGTGGCCGAGGGGCAAACCATGTGCAGCCTGTGCAGCCGCCTGCGCCGGGGCATCTTGCACCGTGTGGCCACCGAGCTGGGCTGCAACAAAATCGCCCTGGGCCACCACCGCGACGACATGCTGCACACCTTTTTGCTCAATTTCTTCTTCGCGGGCAAGCTCCAAGCCATGCCGCCCAAGGGCGTGAGCCAGAACAGCGTCGGTGAAAAAGGCAACCACACCGTCATCCGTCCGCTGGCCTACGTGGCCGAAGCCGACCTGGCCCGCTGGGCCGATTGGCAGGCCTCCCCCATCATTCCCTGCACGCTGTGTGGCAACCAGGACAACCTGCAACGCCAGCAAATGCGCCAGCTGGTGGCCGAGTGGCAAACCCAGCACCCGGGCCGCCTGGCCTCGATGGTGACGGCGCTGAAACACGTGGTGCCCTCGCACCTGATGGACCCCAGCGCCTTTGACTTCAAAGGCCTGGAGGCCTCGGCGTTGCCCATGGTGGCCTTGGATTGAGCGCTTTGCCCCTGAGGACATGTCCATGAAAACCCCCGAACTGCTGCTGCCCGCAGGCACGCTGGACCGCATGCGCGCCGCCTACGACTTCGGGGCCGACGCGGTGTACGCCGGTCAGCCCCGCTACAGCCTGCGCGCCCGCAACAACGAATTCAAGCTGGAGCAAATTCGCCAGGGCATTGAAGAGGCCCACGCCCGGGGCAAAAAATTCTTTGTCACCAGCAACCTGATTGCGCACAACGACAAAGTGCGCACCTACCTGCGCGACATCGAGCCCATCATTGCTTGCAAGCCCGACGCCCTCATCATGGCCGACCCCGGGCTCATCATGCAGGTCAAAGAACGCTGGCCCGCGCAACACGTGCACCTGTCGGTGCAGGCCAACACCACCAACGCTGCCGCCGTGAAGTTCTGGCAGCGCGCGGGGGTAGACCGCATCATCCTCTCGCGCGAGCTGGGCCTGGACGAGGTGGAAGCCATCCGCCACGAATGCCCCGACATGGAGCTGGAGGTGTTTGTGCACGGCGCGCTGTGCATTGCCTATTCGGGCCGCTGCTACCTGTCGGGCTATTTCAACCGCCGCGACCCCAACCAGGGCACCTGCACCAACGCCTGCCGCTGGGGCTACCACACCCACGCTGCCCAAGACGACCTCAGCACCGGCGAAGCCGTGGCACGCAGCGCCTCACCCTACCCCGTGTTTGACCTGGAGCTGGCAGACACCGACGGGCCGCTTGCGCTGCCCACCACCCACATCATGAACAGCAAAGACCTGCGTGCGGTCGAGCACGTGGCGCGGCTGGCGCGCATGGGCATTGACTCGCTCAAGGTGGAAGGCCGCACCAAAAGCCGCTACTACGTGGCCCGCACCGCGCAGGTGTACCGCCGCGCCATCGACGACGCGGTGGCCGGTTTGCCCTTCAACCCCGAGCTGCTGCAAGAACTGGAAGGCCTGGCCAATCGCGGCTACACCCCCGGCCTGCTGGACCGCTTGCCTGCCGACGCTTACCAAAACTACACAGCAGGCCACTCGGCCCACCAGCGCCGCCAGTTTGTGGCCGAGGTGCTGGGCGCGCAAGACGGCGCCGCGCCCGGCCTCACCGGCGACTGGTTGCAGGTGGAAACCAAAAACCGTTTTGCCGTGGGCGACACACTGGAGGTGGTGCACCCCAGTGGCAACATCACCTTCCAGCTGAACGACCTGCGCAACACCCAGGGCCAGCCGGTGGACGCTGCCCAAGGCAGCCCCGTGCGCGTGTGGGTGCCACTGCCCGTTCGCTACGCAGGGGCCATGCTGGCGCGGGTGCTGTAGGCCCGATGCCCGAGTCGGTTGCTTGGGGGCCATTCGGTTCGCCCAAGGTTGACAGGGACAAGGGATTGCCGCCTGTTTGGCGATCGGCTTTGGAATGTGCCCAAATTGAGCTATAATAAAAGCTTAGCGGCTGTAGCTCAGCTGGATAGAGTACTTGGCTACGAACCAAGGGGTCGTGGGTTCGATTCCTGCCAGCC
>CAYFFJ010000034.1:0-29479 GCA_964342395.1 uncultured Hydrogenophaga sp. | reverse complement strand
GACGGCCGCCTGACCGACGGCCAGGGCCGCACGGTGGACTTCAAAAACACCGTCATCGTCATGACCAGCAACATCGGCAGCCAGTTGATCCAGGCCATGGTGGGCATGCCGTATGACGACCTGAAAGACGCGGTGTGGGGTGAGCTGAAAAACCACTTCCGCCCCGAGTTTTTGAACCGCATCGACGAAACCGTGGTGTTCCACGCGCTCGACGCGGCGCACATTGCCAGCATCGCAGGCATTCAGTTGAAGGGTTTGCAGGCGCGGTTGCACGGCATGGATTTGCGGCTGGAGGTGTCTCACATCGCACTGGACGAGTTGGCCAAAGTGGGTTTCGACCCGGTGTTTGGTGCGCGTCCGCTGAAGCGCGCCATCCAGCAGCGCATCGAAAACCCGCTGTCCAAGCTGCTGCTGGAAGGGCATTACCCGCCCAAGTCGGTGATCGAGGTCACGGTGGACCCGGTGTGCAACCCGGGTGTGTTCGAGTTCGCGCCGTCCAAGCGCGGGTAGAGAAAAGTGCGAAAAATGCCGGGCACCCCCGCCCAATGACCCCCGTGCCGGGGTTGCGGGTTATCGGCTCAGTTGTCCCGCGCTGTTGATGATGGAGAGATCCACGCCGCCCCAGCCCCTGCGCAAACCGGGGCTGTATCGAATGTGCACCCCGCCCAAATCGTGATCACCCAGGTTGTTCAGCGCGGCCAGAATGCTGGCGCGCGTGGGGTTGCCCCCAACCTTGCGCACGGCTTCAGCGGCAATTTTGGCTCCCAGATAGCCTTCGAGACTGGAGAACGACACCGGTTCGTTGGGGGCGTATTTCTTCATGTCCGCTTGAAACTCCGTGATCACGGGTTTGTGTGGCACAAACGGGTACGGCACCGCCTGGCTCACCACAATGCCCCGCGCTTTTTGGATCCCCACCGCCTCTACCAGTGAATCGTGCAGCAACACCGAAACCCCATAAATTTGGACTTGCCCACCAGGGGCATTGCGCATGGCCTTGATGAATTCATACGCGGGCTTGCCTGCGGCCAGCACCAGAATGCCTTTGGGTTTGAGTGCAGAGACGGCTGACACCGCCTCTTTGACGCTGTGGGCCAATTTGTCCGGAGCGGCGTCAATCACCTGTTGACCTACCACTTTCACGGCATGCCCTGGGCTGAGTTCCTGCGCCACCTCAGCCAGTTTGGGGCCAAACGCGGTGTTCATGTTGACAATGGCCAAGGTGTCTTTGCCCCACACGCTGGCTTCCTTTAACAGCGCGTGTACCTCATCGGTATAGCCGCTGCGCAGCGGAAACACATTGTCGGCACCGACCACGTGTTTGTCTCCCTGCAAAGGAGCGATGAGTGCAATGCCATTTTGGGCGGGCAAATTTTGCTTGGCAATTTCTGCCAGACCGGCCGTGTTCAGAAACCCGAGCAACCCCAGCACCGATTTGTCTGCCATCAGTTGCTGGGTCAGTTCCAGCATCTTCGGGGCTTGCAGGCCATCGTCCAATGTCACGAGTTTGAGCTTGTTGCCCGCTATGCCTCCTGCCGCATTGACCCGGTTGAAGTAGGTCTGGATACCCGTCGTCAGGCCTTTGGCGTTGGCCGCCGATGCTGGGTTGGTGGAAGACGCCACCTGGCCAAACACCAGGTCAGTGGCCGCGTGGCCCGTACCATGGAAGGTGCAGCCAAGCGCCACGGCCAGTGCCGCACGGCGGCGAGTCATTTGAAAGGGCATTCACAATCTCCTGCAACACGTTGAATAACGACCCGCAGCATTAAGCCCAACGATACCTGTGGATGTGTTGAGGGTATTCCCCGTGACGCTTGCATCCATGCCTTCCTTGCCACTGAAGGCGCGGCGCGTACCATCTGCCGCCATGACCGTCAATGCACACAACCCGGCAGCGCCCGGCCCCACCCCGTTCAAGCAAGACGCCGCCGTCATCGGGTTGGTGGGGCTGGCGCATGCCACATCGCATTTTTCGCACCTGCTGCTGGCGCCGCTGTTTCCCCTGTTCATGAAGGACTTTGGGCTCAGCTTTTCCGACGTGGGGCTGTTGATGAGCCTGTTTTTCGTTGTGTCTGGTGCTGGCCAGGCGGTGGCCGGGTTTGTGGTGGACCGTGTGGGTGCGCGCCCCGTGCTGTTTGGCGCGATCAGCCTGTTTCTGGCTGCGTCGCTGGTGGCATCCATGGCCACCAGCTACGCGGGCCTGGTGGTGGTGGCTTTGCTGGCCGGGGCGGGCAATGCGCCGTTTCACCCGGCGGATTTCACCATCTTGAACCAGCGTGTGTCTCCTGGGCGTCTGGGCCACGCGTTCAGCGCCCACGGGCTGACGGGCAATCTGGGCTGGGCGTTGGCCCCGGTGTTTTTGGTGGGCATCACGGCCCTGGCCGATTGGCGCACGGCTTACCACGCCGTTGCGCTGTTGTACGTGGGGGTGTTGGCGCTGCTGTTCTGGCAGCGCGACAAGCTGCGCACCGAGGTGGTGGTGCGCCACGTGGACGCGCCCAAGGGCTCTGACTTGGCGTTCCTGAAACTGCCGGTGGTGTGGTGGTGTTTTGCGTTTTTCTTTTTGTCCACCATGACGCTGGCGGTGGTGCAAAGCTTTGGCCCATCCATTTTGAAAGCCGCGCACGGGGCCAGTCTGGAATTGGCCACCTTGACCATCACGGCCTACATGCTGTGCGGCGCGTTGGGCATGGGGGTGGGCGGTTTTGTGGCCACCCAAACCACCCACTCCGACCGCGTGGTGGCCTGGGCCATGGGCGCGGGTGCCGTGCTGCTGCTGGTGTGTGCCACGGGCGCGCTGGGCGCGGTGGGCACCATGGTGGGCCTGGCCGCCACCGGTTTTGCGGTGGGGGTGGGCGGCCCCAGCCGCGACATGATGATCAAAAAAGCCACACCCAAAGGGGCCACGGGCCGCGTGTACGGCACGGTGTACTCGGGGCTGGACATCGGGTTTGCCGTGTCCCCGGTGATTTTTGGGGCCTTCATGGACAAGGGCTGGCACGCCGCCACGCTGAGCGGCGCGGCGTTTTTCCTGATGCTGGCGGTGGTGGCCGCGGTGGCGGTGGGCAAACGCACCGTGGCGCGGTGAAAGCGCCTGTGATACACAATCCACAGACTTGAGGGACTGTGACAGTTTGCTTCAAGCACCAAACAGAACACAGTGCAAAGGGTCGCCATGTTGAAAAAGGCCGTAATTAAAAACTTTGGGCCATTGCCCAACAGTGAGTACCAATTTTCTCCTGCACTGAATGTGATCGTGGGCGAAAACGGGCTGGGCAAGTCGCAGTTGCTCAAGTTGTTGTATGCCGTGTTGAAGGTCAATGCCGATGCCAAAGAGTTAACCAAGGCCGAGTTGCAAAAAGCCTATGCCGAGAAGCTGGTAGGCGTGTTTCGACCTGACGCGCTGGGGCGACTTGCCAAGCGTAAGCAAGGACGGGAGCGCTGCGAAGTGCAGGTGGACATGAACGACACAGCTCTGTCGTGCGCGTTCAGCTTTGCGTCTCAGGCCAAATCGGAAGTGCAACTGGACAAAGTGCCCTCCAAGGTACTGGGGCTGGCTCCAGCCTATATTCCCACGCGCGAACTGGTCACGCTGTGTCCTTGGTTTGGGCCGCTGTATGACAACTACCACCTACGTTTTGAAGAAAGCTGGCGCGATACTGTGTCTTTGCTGGGTACACCCAGCGTCAAAGGGCCAAGGGAGAAAAAAGCCGCCGCCGTTCTGCAGCCACTGGAAGATGCCATGGGGGGCAAGGTGGTGGTTGACTCTGGCACCGGCGAGTTCTACCTGAGCATTCCCGGCGAGGGCAATATGGAAATGCCATTGGTGGCCGAGGGCCTGCGCAAGCTGGCCATGCTGGCGCGGCTGATCAGCACGGGCGTGTTGCTGGACAAGGGCTATCTGTTCTGGGACGAGCCTGAAACCAATATGAACCCCAAGCTCATCAAGGTGTTGGCCCGTAGCATTTTGACGCTCTGCCAGCAGGGCATACAGGTGTTCATTGCCACGCACTCACTGTTTCTGATGCGTGAGTTGGAAATCATTCTGAAAGAAGAGCCCTTCCGTGCCATTGCGCCCAGGTACTTTGCGTTGAACGCTGGCGAAGCTGGTGCTGCAGCCGTACTTGAGCAAAGCGCGGATCTCTACGACATACAAACCCTGGTGCTGCTGGATGAGCAGTTGCATCAGTCAGACCGGTTCATGGCTGTGGAGGGTTTGTATGCCCGTGATTGAGAACCCTATTCAAGAAGACCGGCTGGCGTTCACCTTTCCAATGGGGGCACAGTCCAGCAAATACGATGCTTGGTCACACTACCGAAACCAGTTCAACAGTGCGTTTGGTGGCACCAAAGCCGTGGATATGGTTTACGCGACAGCGGATACAGCGTGGCTTATCGAGGTAAAGGACTACCGGGTCAATCCACGCACCAAGGCCATTGACCTGGCTGACGAGGTTGCGCTGAAGGTGCGTGACACGCTGGCGGGGTTGGTTTCAGCGCGTTTGCATGCAAATGACCCTGATGAAAAACGCCTGGCAGATGCGCTTTTGCGCAAGCGCCACCTGCGGGTGGTTTTGCACCTTGAAACACCTCCCAGTTTTTCCAGACTGCAGCCGAAGTCAATCGAAACCTCCACTGTGTTGCAAAAGCTCAAGCAGCTGATCCGGTCCATTGATCCGCACCCTTGCGTTGTTGACCAATACACCATCACCCCCGTCATGAGCTGGGCGGTTCAGGGATAGATGCATGCGCCGCTCTTCAATCGCAACCGGCTGATATTTTCAACTCCGTATTGCTACTCGGTGCAATGTCTGCGCAACGCAGCTCGCATCCCACAACTTGAGAAGTGAACACCAGCAGCCCTCAGGGCTTAGATGCCAACTTGCACCGGTTCGTGCGTGAAAACGGCGGTGTGCTTCGGTTCAGTTCGGCCGTTTTGACATATACGGGCTCTGTGGTGCCCAAAGTTGTCAGCCTCAGCCCGCCCCCGACAGGTGCGACAGCGGCAGCTCGGTGGTGGACTTGATGCACTGCAGCACGATGTTTGAGCGGATGCTGGCCACGCCCTTGAGCCGCGTCAGCGGCTTCAGCACCGACTCTGACAACGCGGCCAGGTCGGCGGCGAATATTTTCAGGATGTAGTCCGACTCGCCGGTCACGGCAAAACACTCCACCACCTCGGGAATGCCCAGGATGTCGCGCTCGAAGCTGCCCCCTTCTTCGTCGCCGTGGCGGGCCAGCGTGACGTAGCTGATGGCCCGCACCCCCAGCCCCAGGCGGGCGGGGTCCAGCAGGGCCACGGTGCGGGCGATCAGCCCGGCCGATTCCAGCCGCTGGATGCGGCGGCTCACCTGCGAGGCTGACAAAAACACCACCTCGCCCAGTTGCTGGTGGGTGCTGTGGGCGTTGCGTTGCAATGCGGCCAACAGGCCGATGTCAAAGCGGTCAAGCAGGAAATCTTCGTGTTTGGGTGAATTCATGCTGAAATTTTGCACGAGGTGGGGCATTCAGGGGCAAATACGCGTGCACGTTGCGGCCGCTTGTGCCCAAAATTCAAGCCATTCACCCCTGATTCAAATCCACGCCACCAGGAGACCACCATGGCCGATCTGTTTGAAAACCCCATGGGCCTGTGCGGGTTCGAGTTTGTCGAATTCGCCTCGCCCACCGCCGGCTTGCTGGAGCCCCTGTTCGAAAAAATGGGCTTCACCCGGGTGGCCCAACACCGCAGCAAAGACGTGGTGCTGTACCGCCAGGGCGGCATCAACTTCATTGTCAACCGCGAGCCGCGCAGCGTGGCTGGCTACTTTGCCGCCGAGCATGGCCCCAGCGCCTGCGGCCTGGCCTTTCGGGTGCGCGATGCCCACAAAGCCTACGCCCGAGCCCTGGAGCTGGGCGCACAGCCCATCGACATTCCCACCGGCCCCATGGAGCTGCGCCTGCCCGCCATCAAAGGCATTGGTGGTGCGCCCCTTTACCTGATCGACCGGTTTGAGGATGGCAAAAGCATTTACGACATTGACTTTGATTTCATTGATGGCGCAGACCGCCGCCCCGTGGGCCACGGCTTTCACACCATTGACCACATGACCCACAACGTCTACAAAGGCCGCATGGCGTTCTGGGGCGGGTTTTACGAGCGCATTTTCAATTTCCGCGAAATCCGCTACTTCGACATCAAAGGCGAATACACCGGCCTCACCAGCCGCGCCATGACCGCGCCCGACGGGCTCATCCGCATCCCGCTGAACGAAGAGCGTGGGGGCACGGGCGGGCAAATCGAGGAGTTTTTGATGCAGTTCAACGGCGAAGGCATTCAGCACATCGCCCTGGCCACAGATGATCTGCTGGCCAGCGTCGATGCCCTGCAAATGGCAGGTATTCCGCTGATGACGGCCCCCAACGACGTGTACTACGAGATGCTGGCCGAGCGCCTGCCCGGCCACGGCGAGCCCGTGGGCGAGCTGCAAGCGCGCGGCATTTTGTTGGACGGCAGCACCACCCATGGTGAGAAGCGTCTGCTGCTGCAAATCTTCAGCCAAACGCTGATGGGGCCGGTGTTTTTCGAGTTCATCCAGCGCAAGGCCGACGAGGGTTTTGGCGAAGGCAACTTCAAAGCCCTGTTCGAATCGATGGAGCGCGACCAGCTGCGCCGGGGGGCCATTGAAGGCGTGCCCGCCACCGATCTCGCCAGCGAAGGGGCTTGAGATGCAAGCCCTTGCCCTTGCCCTTGATGAAGTGCAAGCCCGCCTGGCCCCGCTGCCCGGCTGGGTGCTGGCCGCCGATGGCCTGTCCATCAGCCGCAGCTACCGCTTTGCCGATTTCTGCAACGCTTTTGCCTTCATGACCCGCGTGGCGCTGGCCGCCGAAAAGGCCGACCACCACCCCGAGTGGTTCAACGTCTACAACCGGGTGGACGTGCGCCTCACCACCCACGACGCCAGCGGCCTGACCGGGCGCGACTTTGCCTTGGCCGCCGTGGCCGACGCCGCCGCGCAGGCCCTGGGCGCCGTTGGCGATGCGGGGGCCGTGTGACCACCCCCGCCTCTGCCACCCAGCCCATGGCCCTGCACGGCCTGGCCGCAGGCGACGCGGGCCGCCCCGCCAGCGCCGACTGGACCATTCCCCAGCGCTGGGCCGACTACACCGCTGAAGAGCACGCCGTGTGGCAAACCCTGTACCAGCGCCAAACCGCGCTGCTGCCCGGGCGGGCGTGCGATGAATTCGTGGCCGGCATGCGCGACTTGCCCATCCGCCCCGACCGCATCCCCCACTTTGCCGAACTCAACGAGGTGCTCAAACCCCGCACGGGCTGGGAAGTGGTGGCCGTGCCCGGCCTGGTGCCTGACGACGTGTTTTTCGACTACTTGGCGCACCGGCGTTTTCCGGCGGGGCAGTTCATCCGGGCGGCCCACCAGCTGGACTACCTGCAAGAGCCCGACGTGTTCCACGACGTGTTCGGCCACGTGCCCATGCTGGTGAACCCCGTCATGGCCGACTTCATCCAGGCCTATGGCGAGGGCGGCCTGCGCGCCCAGAAACTGGGCACTTTGCCCCTGCTGGCCAGGGTGTACTGGTACACGGTGGAGTTTGGCTTGGTGCGGCAGCCCGATGGCTTGCGCATCTACGGCGCGGGCATTGCCTCGTCGCGCACCGAAAGCGTGTTTTGCCTGGACGATGCGTCTCCCCACCGCGTGGCCTTCGACCTGGCGCGGGTGATGCGCACGCACTACCGCATTGACGACTTCCAGGAAATCTACTTCGTGCTCGACCGCCTGAGCGACCTGCTGGCACTGGCCCGCGTGGACTTCGAGCCGCTGTACCACCAGGTGGCAGGCCTGCCCGAATTCCAGCCCGCCGACCTGGCCCCCACCGACCACGTGCTGCACACCGGCACCAGGGCTTATGCCGCACACCACAAAGCTTGAGTTCATGACCCCCACCCCAGACACCCCTGCAGCCGCCCCCGTGGTGTGGATCACCGGGGCCAGCGGTGGCCTGGGCCGCAGCGTGGCCGCGCACTTCGCCCAGGCAGGCGCCCGCGTGGCCTTGCTGGCGCAGCACGACGCGGGTTTGCAGCGCACCGTGGCCGCCTGGCCTGCCGATTGGCAGGCACGCGCCCTGTGCCTGCCCGTCAACCTGCTGGAGCTCCAGGCCGTGCAGCAAGCCTGCGCACAGGTGCTGCAACGCTGGGGCCGCATCGACGTGGCGGTGCATTTGGCCGGTGGCTTCACCATGGGGCTGGGGGTGCACCAACCGGGCTTTGCCGCCGCGCTGGACCACATGCTCGACATCAACCTGCGCACTGTGGTGCACAGCCTGGCCGCCGTGGTGCCCGCCATGCTGGCGCAGGGCGGTGGTGCGGTGGTCAATGTGGGCGCGGCATCGGCGGGCCAAGGCGCTGCACACATGGGGGCGTATGCCGCCAGCAAATCAGCCCTGGCGCGGCTGACCGAGTCGCTGGCTGCCGAGCTGAAGGGGCAGGGGGTGCGCGTCAACGCCGTGCTGCCCTCCATCATTGACACCCCCGCCAACCGCGCCGCCATGCCCGGCGCAGACCCCAGCCGCTGGGTGGCCCCGGACGCGCTGGCCGAGGTGATTGGTTTTCTGGCCTCGCCCGCCGCGCGGGCGGTGCAGGGGGCTTGCTTGCCGGTGGCGGGGTTGATTTGATGAAAAATTGGCCTCTATCGCTTTTATTTATTGAATTGTTTGCTATTGTTTTAATTTATAGAATGCCTTGCTCCAGGCTGTGCAGATAGTTGAACTCTGGGGCCTCGACCCCTGCCTGGCGGCGGATCTCTACCAGTTTGGGTGACTCGAAGAAGGCTTTGGCCTGGGCAATAGACGCCCACCGGGAAAAGTGAACCACTCTGTTGGCATCGTTTTCGTCACGCAGGACGTGGTAGCTCTGCTCGCCGGCAGCCTTGCGGATCGATGCCGCGTCGTCGAAGACCTGCTTCCAGGCCTTGTAGTCTTTGACCGTGTGAGTGATGAGTACGTATTCCATTGGATCTCCGATAAAGAGGTGCGCCGACGATGCTGACTACCGGTACACGTCGGCCTGACCACCAAGCGCCCTGAGAACCGCGCCAACGAAGAGGTTGCGCTCGACAAAGATGTCGTTGGGAGTGTCAGGTGTGCGCAGCGCAGACGTGAACACCACCACGATGCGGGAACTCGGCTGAACCATGATCTCCTGGCCAAACAGCCCTCTGGCCTGAAAGGTTCGTGTCCGGTACGGGTACAGCCATGTCTGGTAGCCGTAGCCGAAGAACGGCGTGGCCTTTCGAGGTTTCAGGTATGCCGGCTGCCGGGCCGGATCGGTTCCATCGAGCAGGAACTCGCGCGGGATGATCTGCTGTCCGTTGTACTCACCGTCGGCAGCGAGGAGCATCCCCAGCCTGCCGTAGTCGCGAAGCCGGGCGTTGAGGCAGCAGAACGCGGCTTCCGTCCCGGACCAGTCGGTCAGCCAGGACGCGGGCGCTTCGGCACCCATGGGTTTCCAGAGTTTTTCGGCGGCGTACGCGCTCAGGTCGACGCCAACGGCCCCCCTCACGACCAAGCCGAGCGCGAAGGTCTCGGCACTCGAGTAGTTGAAGACCGCTCCGGGAGCCGACACAGACTCGCGAACCCGCTGCAAACTGGAGGGGCCTCCTCTGGCACGGCGATAGTAGGTATCGGCCGTCAGCTGCCCTATGTCGGTGGCTTGTCCCGCGACGACCTTGTCGCTCCACTTGGCGCCTGACGACATGCGCAACAGATCCCGCACCGAGGCCTTGGCGTAAGCGGTGTCCCGCAGGTCCGGCGCATACTTTGTGGCAGGGTCATCCAGCGACGAGATGTGTCCTTCGCCCAGGGCAATGCCGGTGAGCAGGCCTGCCACGGTCTTTGCCATCGAGAACGAGGCGAACTGGGTCGTGGCCGTGCGGTCGTATTGGTAGACCTCATAGACAATCGACTCGTCCTTCAAGATCAGAAGGCCCGTGATTCGTTGCCGGGCGAGAAGGTCTTCGATGGTGAAGGTTTGACCGCCGTATTCGTACCGCACCGCGAAGGTTTCTGAAGCCTTTGACAAGGTGCGCACGGGCGAGGTGTTGGCAATCTCTCTGGGCCAGAAGATCTGGTCCATGTTCGTGAAGTTGCCGATTTTGTACGGCTCCGCCAGCAGGCTGAAGTCGGGTGCCAGCCGTTGATGGGGATAGCCTGCTGTCTTGCCCAGCTCGTCCTCATCAGGCGCTGCGGCGAGCGCCGCTGCTGCTGCTGCGAGCGTGGCAAGGGCCACTCCACAGGCCGGCATCATTCGGGTTTGCACCGGAAGGTTGCCTTCACGGTGAGCGGAACCCCGCTTCGCAAGGAGCTCACGCCAATGACCGAGCGGGCGTGCATGCCGGCAGAGCCAAACACTTCGACGAGAAGATCGGAGGCACCATCCAAAACCCTGGCATGTTCCTCGAATTCTGGCGTTGTGTTCAGGGCCCCGTGCAATTCAAGGATCTGCGTCACTTCGTCCAGGCATCCCAGCGCAGCCTTTGCCGTTGCCAACAGGTCCATGCATGCTGAGCGTGCCAGAAGGTAGCCATCTTCCGCTGAGAATTCGCGCCCCAAGCGACCGCGCGGCTTCACGCCAAGCACAGGGAGAGGCGCCTTTCCTGACAGGAACAAGAGCGTGCCAGAGCGAATGGCGGCAGCGTAGTTTCCGGCGGGGCCACTGCTTGCGGGAAGCGCAATGCCGAGTTCAATGAGGCGCTGTTCTGGATTCATGGTGTGGGGGTATTGGGCCCGACAGCGCGTCAATGGGCGAGTGTTTTTTTGGACATTTATCGGGCGTTTTCGGGCGGTGAGGTTGGCGCTGGAGCGCGTGCCAGCTGCTATTCTTTGTGGCGTACCTTCCTTCACTTCAAGGACTGCGAATGCCGGTGCCGCTCACCCGCTTGCCATCTCTTGACCTCGTGCGCGGCTTCGTGGCAGTGGGCCGCCGCATGAGCATCACGCTGGCTGCACAAGACCTGTGCCTGACACAGTCGGCCGTCAGCCGACAGGTCCACGCCCTTGAGGGCATTCTGGGGGTCAAGCTTTTTCACAGGGGCTATCGATCCCTTCAATTCACCGCAGAAGGCGAACGCCTGTTTCGCGTTGCCAACTTGTCGGTTCAGCAACTTCAGGATGTGATCGGTGGGCTGGACACGCGGCAACAGCGCAGGCCGGTGACGATCACGCTCAGCACCGGCGTGGCCGCGCTGTGGCTGCTGCCCCGGCTGAGCAAGCTGCAGGCCAGGCACCGTGCGATCGATCTCAGGATTGCCACCAGCAACAAGGTGCTGGACCTGAAAGCCGAAGGCATCGACCTGGCCATCCGGTATTGCGCCGAGGCTGCTGCGCCGTCAGGGGCGGTGCGCCTGTTCGGCGAGCGATTGATCGCCGTCGCTCATCCATCGCTCGCGGTTCCCGTGGGGGCGCCGATGGAGGTGATACGGCAAAGCGTGCTGCTGGAGTTCGACGACCCGAGGCGTCCTTGGCTGCAGTGGCCCAGCATGTTGCATGCCGTGGGCCTGGAGACGGTTCGGCCGTGCTCAGTCATGCGCTTCAACCAGTACGAGCAGGTGATTCAGGCCGCCTTGGCAGGGCAGGGCATCGCACTGGGCCGGGCGGCGCTGGTCGAGCCGATGTTGGCCGACGGCAGGCTGGTGGCATTGCCACCCTTCAGCACCGAACAAAGGGACGATGCGGCGTACTGGCTCATCCAGGCGGTGTCCGAGCCGCATCGCGATGTGGCGGCCGTTGTCGGCTGGATCAGGCAGGAGGCCGGTGGGCGTGTCGAAAAGCGCCGCAAAGCCGTCTGAACCGACACTGGATGATGGGCTGCCGCTGCGGTGCAATGCAGTGCAGACAACTCTGGAGCCGCAGATGCCTATTCGCAACCTGAGCGAACACGATCCGTTGAAAGACTTCCAGCAGCGGGAGATCACGCTGGACGCGGTGACCAAGGTCGTCCACGTGGCCGGTACAGGCCCTGCGGTGATCGTGATGACCGAAATGCCGGGCATCAGCCCACACGTTGCACGCTTCGCCCGCTGGGTCAGGGACTCGGGTTTCACCGTGTACATGCCCTCGCTGTTCGGACGCGACGGCGCCGTGCCGGGCGCAGCGGAGGGGGTGGAAGTTATGCAGCGTGCTTGCGTCAGCGCCGAGTTTCGAGCCTTCGCGAACCCAAAGGGGCCGAACAAGTCCAGTCCGGTTACCGGTTGGCTGCGCGCACTGGCAAGGCATGCACACGCCGAGTGCGGTGGTCCGGGTGTGGGCGCTATCGGCATGTGCTTCACAGGTAACTTTGCGCTGACGATGATGTTGGAGTCGGCCATGCTGGCGCCGGTGCTGTCGCAACCCTCGCTGCCGTTTGATGATCCGGCGGGGCTCGAAATCGCGCCTGACGAGTTGAGCGTGGTGCGCCAACGCCTGGACCAGGAAGACCTCACGGTGCTTGCGTATCGCTTTGAGGGTGATCGGTACTGCCGTGCGGAGCGCTTTGCTGCGTACGCCGCCGCGCTGGGTGACCGGTTCGTCGCCCGCGTTTTGCCGGACACTGCAGCGAACACAACAGAACTTCCTTCCTTTTTTGAGCAGGTCGTTGCCAGTCCGCACAGCGTGGTCACCGCGCACCTCATTGACGAAGCGGGTCAGCCCACGATCGCCGCACGGGACGAAATCCTTGCGTTTTTTCAAGCGCGGTTGCAACAGGGACGCTGCCAGCTGGCCCCACACAACCGGACCCCAACTTGAGCGCTTCCCCTGTCGGGCTGTTTCACGGGTGGGAGAGCCGGGCGAGCCACATGGCCGGGTTCGTCCAGCCACGGGTCAAGGCGGGCTTTCAAGTTTGTGGAATCATCGGCGGCTTTTTGGGTATCTTCGGGCATCGGGTGTGCAGGCGTCATCCATAGCCCGCTTCAGTACGGAGTTGTTGTCATGCAAGTTTCAGGCTCTTGCCACTGTGGTTCCATTCGCTTCACGGCATTCACCGATCCGAGCAAAGTCATGGTCTGCCATTGCACCGACTGCCAGCAACTCACGGGTTCGGCATTTCGAGTGGTGGTGCCAGCGCCCATCACATCTTTCAAGCTCAGCGGTGAACCAAGGCTCTACGTCAAAACGGGTGAAAGTGGCGCCAAGCGCACCCAGGCGTTCTGTCCAGACTGCGGGAGCCCCGTGTATGCCGCCACGTTGGAAACCCCATCACACGTCAGTCTGCGTGTGGGCACACTCGATCAACGGGCCGAGTTTCTGCCCTATCTCCAGGTCTGGGAGCGATCAGCCCTTCCTTGGGTAAAAGGCTTGTTCTCGGTGCCAGGCTGCGAGAAGCAAGAGGCTCTCGATGGCCGGGCAGAAGGGCGCCAGTCGGCGCCACCGCTCAAGGCATGACGGTTGCCGCAGCGGGCCTGAAACGGCTCGGGGTCGCTCCCGCCACCCGCCTCATCAACCGGCGCAGGGCCGTCGCATCCTGGTAGCCCACCGCAGCGGCCACCTGCTCGACGGTGAGCCTGCTGGACTCCAGCAGCGCCCGAGCCCGGCGTTGCCGCACGCTTTGCAACAGCGCCAGCGTGCTTTTGCCCGTGGCGCGCTTGACGTGGCGTGCCAGCGTCCGTTCGGACATGCAAAATTCCTGCGCGAGGTCTCCCACGCTGGGCAGGTCAGGCAAGGCGGCTTCCACCCGTGCCGCCAAGCGACCAATGAGATCGTCGCCGATGGAGAACACTTCCGGAACGATAAAGGGTGCCTGGGCTTGGCGGCCATCGATGATCAGCACGCGCGACACGGCATCGGCCAAGGCTTTTCCTGAGAGCGTGCGCAGCAGATGCAGCATCAGGTCGGTCTGTGCAAAGGCGGCCCCCGCCGTCACGACAGGGCCATCCGCGCACACCATGCGGTCAGCGTCGACATGGCAATCCGGCTCCAGCCGCTTGAGTTCCGGCGCGAGCCACCATGCCGTCGTTGCACGCCTGCCGCGCAGCAGGCCTGCGGCCTGAAGCAGGAAGACCCCGGAGCATGACGCCGCCACTGAACCACCGGCCTGCGCGTGGCGCCTAACCGCTGCGACCGCAGTCTTTGCGTCTGCCTGCTCGAAGCGGTCTCGTATGGCCCGAGGGCTGTTCAGTCCGAGGCCAGGCACGATCCACATTGAGTGGTCACCTGCGGTGCGGCGGGGCAGCTTTGCCGTGCTGACGCTGATCCCGTCTTGCAGAGCCAGGGTGCCTCCTTCGAGGGAAATGAGTTCCCATGTCGGGGCCGGCGCGTGCACCCGCTGTGCCATTTCCCGGGCTGCGACGAGGATGCCGAGCGTCGCCGCCACGCTGGTTGGGTAGGCGCCTTCCAGCGCCAGGATCGTGAAGTCAAGCATGGGGGGAGTGTCATCTACTGGCACAGTTGCAACAGCGCCAGCCATTGGATGACATAGGCCGGGTTCTGGTAGCCCCGGAACGCGGTGAGGAGCGCGACAGCCGCAGCGACCGCTGTCACCGAGCCCGCGAGCACCCGCATGCCTTGCCTTTTCCTCATGCCGGTTTTGGCACTGCTGCGGGCCGGAGGGGGCGGTCGTCGATGGGCCAATGCAGCGCAGCTGCCATCAATCCCAACACCATGGCACCGATCCACACCGTGTCGTAGGACCGGGTGGTGTCGAACACGTAGCCCCCCAGCCACACGCCGAGAAAGGCGCCAAGCTGATGGCCGAGGAAGACAAGGCCGAACAGCGTGCCGATGTACTGAACACCGAAGACCTGCGAGACCAGCCCGTTGGTCAACGGTGCGGTGCCCAGCCACAGCAGGCCCATGGCACCGCAGAACAGGTACACGCTGGTGGCCGACACCGGGCACAGCACGAACAGAGCCATGGCGGCCGTGCGGATCAGGTACACCATCGCCAGCAGGTGCTTGCGCCGGTAGAGGTCGCCCAGGTGTCCGCATGCAAACGTGCCCACGATGTTGGTGAGGGCGATCACCGCCAGGCCTGTCACCGCAACTTGCGCGGGTACGCCCTTGTCGAGCAGGTAGGCTGGCAGGTGGGACGCCACGAAGGCCAGCTGGAAGCCGCAGGCCAGAAAACCCAGGTTGAGCAGCCAGAAGCCCTGATGTCCCAGCGCCTGTCGAATGGCTTTTCCCATGGGTTGAGTCGGCCGTGTAACGCCAGTGCCGACCCCGGACGTGGCGGTGCTCTTGTCGTTCAGTTGCGGGGCAAGAATTGCCAGTGCCGCCATGCTTGCCCCCAACACCAGCAGTGCCCAGCCCCAGCCGAACGCGTCCAGCAACGCTTGCGTGGCCGGTACCGCCACGAATTGCCCAAAACCACCGATTGCGCCCGCCAGCCCGAGTGACCAGCCGCGGTCCGACTCGGGAGCGAGTCGGCTCAGCACGCCATAGACCACGCCAAACGCCGTGCATGAGAGCGCCACACCGACGATCAGGCCGCACCCCAGGTACAGGCCCATCGGCGTTGACGCCGACGACATCACTGCCAGGCCAAGACCATACAGCAGCGTACCTGCCGCGATGACCTTGGCGCCGCCAAAGCGGTCAGCCAGCATGCCGGACAGGGGCTGTGCAAAACCCAGAGCGAGGTTCTGGATCGCAAGCGCGAAGGCAAAGGTTTCGCGAGACCATCCGCGGTCCAGCGTCATCGGCAGCATGAACAGGCCCTGCACATGCCGAATGCCGAGTGCAAGGCCCATGACCAGCCCACCGCAGAGAATTGGGTACAGCAGGGTACGGCGGCTGTGCCGCGTCAGTGAGAGTGAAGGCATCCGGATCATTCAGCGGTGCCAACCGCTGCCCTATGCAAGAAGAGGTGCCCAATGTACCGGCGGTGTCGGTTTGCGTTCAACCGACTTTGGGGAATCCTGGCATGCGCCAAGCGAATGCCATGCAACGCCCGCCACCGGCATACCGCGCATGTGAATCGAAACTTTTCAACGCAAGCGCATGGCTTGGCTATTGCCCTGCATCACCCACCCCACCACCGCATCCACCACGGCCTGTGGCTGGTCTTTGTGCGGCGAGTGGCCGCAGGCGGGCAGCTCCAGCAGCTGGGTGTGGGGTGCCGCGTCGCGTATGCCGCGAATCTGGGCCAGGGTGCCGTATTCGTCGTCCAGCCCTTGGATGGCCAGCACCGGGCACGCCAGGGTGGCCAGCTCGGCGGTGATGTTCCAGCTGCGGAAAGCGGCTGACAGCCACACGTTGTTCCAGCCCCAAAAGGCGGAGTCGGGGTCGGCGTGGTGTTTGGCCAGGCGCTGTTTCAAATCGGTGTTGAGGTAGGCCAGGCGGGCCTGCTCGATGCTGGCCACCGAGATGTCTTCCACCAGGATGTGCGGGGCCAACACCACCAGCCCGGCGGTGTGGGCGGGGCGCAGCGCGGCGTGCAGCAGGGCAATGCTGCCACCGTCGCTGTGGCCGAACAGCCAGACGGGCCGCTGCGCGGTGTCCACCCCCAGCGCGGCCAACAACGCGGGCAACACGTCCAGCGCCTGGCGGTGCATGAAATCGGGTTGCCAGTGTTCGTCGGCCTGGCGTGGGGTGGACTGGCCGTAGCCGGGGCGGGAGTACACCAGCCCGCGCCAGCCCAGCGCCTGGCACAGGCGGTGCGGAAAGTCGCGCCACATGCTGACCGAGCCCAGGCCTTCGTGCAAAAACACCACCAGCGGGGCATTGGCGTCGGTGTGGCCCACCCAGGCGTGTTCGATGCGCAAGGCACTTTCGCCGAAGGTGCCCTGCACGGTGATGTCGGCGAACAGCGGGGCGGTCATTGCGCTGAAGCTGGTGGGGCCGGTTGCACAGACTGCTCACGCAGCTTGAAGCGCTGAATTTTGCCGGTGGCGGTTTTGGGCAGATCGGTCACGAATTCGATCTGGCGTGGGTATTTGTAGGGGGCGAGCTTGTCTTTCACAAAGGCCTTCAGCTCGGCTTCGGTGGCGGTGGCACCGTTTTTCAGCACCACGTAGGCCTTGGTTTTGGTCAGGCCGTCGGCGTCGTTGACGCCGATGACGGCGGCTTCCAGCACGGCGGGGTGTTGCACCAGGGTGGCTTCCACTTCGAAGGGGCTGACGTAGATGCCGCTGACCTTCAGCATGTCGTCGCTGCGGCCGCCGTAGGTGTAGGTGCCGTCGGCGTTGCGGATGTATTTGTCGCCGCTTTTGGTCCAGCCGCCCTGGAAGGTGTCGCGGGTTTTTTCGCGGTTGCCCCAGTACATCATGGCGGCGCTGGGGCCGTGGATGTAGAGGTCGCCGGGCTCACCGTCGGGCACGGGGCCGCCGTCGTCGCCGCGCAGCTGCACTTCGTAGCCGGGCACGGGCCAGCCGGTGGTGCCGTAGCGCACCTGGGTGGGGGTGTTGGACAAAAAGATGTGCAGCATTTCGGTGGAGCCAATGCCGTCCACGATGTCCACGCCAAAGTGCGCCTTGAAACGTTCGCCCAGCTCGGCGGGCAGCGCCTCACCGGCGGACGACACCAGGCGCAGCGCCACGTCCCCTCTGGCGGGCAGGGCGGGGTGGGCCAGCATGCCGGCAAAGCCGGTGGGTGCGCCGTAAAACACGGTGGGCTTTACCCCACCCACGCCACCCAGCCAGCGTTTGAACGTGGCATCGGGCGTGGGGCGTTCGCCCATCAAAATGGTGGTGGCGCCCACGCTCATGGGAAAGCTCAGTCCGTTGCCCAGGCCGTAGGCGAAAAACAGCTTGGCGGCGGAGAAGCACACGTCGTTTTCAGTGAGGGCCAGCACGCCTTTGCCGTAGAGCTCAGCCGTCCAGTAGGGGTTGCCGTGCGAGTGCACCGTGCCCTTGGGCCGCCCGGTGGAGCCAGACGAATACAGCCAGAAGCCGGGGTCGTCGGGGCTGGTGGCCGCGGGTTTGGCCAGGGGCTGCTGGGTGGCCAGAAAGGCCTCGAACTCCACCTCGGCGGGGTGCAGGGGGGCCGCTGGGCGCGAGACGATGACTTTTTTCACCTCGTGGTCTGACTTGACCATGGCACTGGTCAGGGCGGGCAGCAACGCGCCCGACACCAGCGCGGCCTGCGCGCGGGAGTGTTCCAGCATGTAGGCGTAGTCGTCGGCGGTCAGCAGGGTGTTCACGGCCACGGGCACCAGGCCCGCATACAGGGCACCCAGGAAGCTGACCGGCCAATCGGTGCCGTCTTGCATCAGCAGCAGCACGCGTTCTTCGCGCCGCAGACCCAGGGCCAGCAGGCCTGCCGCCGTGCGCTGGATGCGCTCGGCCAACTGGCCGTAGGTGAGGGCACCCAGGTCGTCCACAAAAGCCAGTTTGTCGGGCCGCTGGGCGTTGAGCGCCAGCAGGTGCTGGGCAAAGTTGAAGCTGGCGGCCGGTGCGGGCACACCGGCCAGGGTGTTGTCGTCAGAGGCTGGGGTCATGGTTGTCTCCATTTTTGTGGCAAAAAATGCCTGTGTCGCTTGTCTGTATTCAATTGTCAGCTATTGATTTTTAATAGCTCCAGCACCGCTGTGCTGGCCTGGATGGCGCTGCGGCGGTGGTAAAAGTTCAGCGCCTTCAGGCCGCCCAGCTCTTCGCCGCCCCCGGCGCGGCCCGGCCCGCCGTGCAGCGACTGGGGCATGACGTTGCCGTGGCCGGTGTGCAGGGCGGCCACGTCGGGGCTGATGACGTGCACGCGGCCGTGGCTGTCGGCCAGTTCCAGTGCGGTGGCGCGGAGCGCGGCGGGGTCGGTGCCGTACAGCGAGGCCACCAGCGAGCCCTGGCCCCGGCGGATCAGCGCCAAGGCGTGGGTTTCATCCCGGTAGGGCATCAGTGTGGCCACGGGGCCGAACACTTCCACATCGTGGACGATGGTGCAACCGTCGGGGTTGCGCGTGCCCAACAGGGTGGGGGCCACGCAGCAGGCCATGGCCGGGTCGGCGTCGATGAACGTGGCTTGAGCACCGTCGTGCAGCACGTCGGTGTGCGCCTTGAGCTGGGCCAGGCCTTCGCGCACGGCGTTGAGTTGGGTGCGGCTGACCAGTGCACCCAACTCAACGCCTTCATGGCGTGGGTTGCCCACGGTGGTTTTGGCCAGGCGGGCCGAGATGGCGGCGGCTGCCGTGTCGTACAGCGCTTCGGGCACGAACACGCGGCGGATGGCGGTGCACTTCTGGCCCGCTTTCACGGTCATTTCACGCGCCACTTCTTTCACCAGCAAATCCAGCGCGGCCTGGGTGTCCTCGGCGGTGGTGCCGGGCAGCAGCAGGGCGGAGTTGACGCTGTCGGCTTCGATGTTCACGCGCACCGAGCGTTGCACCACCGCAGGGTGCGAGCGGATGACGGCGGCGGTGTCGGCCGAGCCGGTGAACGACACCACGTCAAACGGCTGCAACTGGTCCATCAACCCGGCCGAGCTGCCGCAAATGATGTTCAGCGCCCCGGCGGGCCAGATGCCAGCGTCCACCACGTCTTGCACCATGCGCTGGGTGAGCCAGGCGGTGGCGGTGGCGGGTTTCACGATGACGGGCACGCCCGACAGCAGCGCGGGCGCGGCTTTTTCCCACAGGCCCCAGCTGGGAAAGTTGAACGCGTTGATGAACAGCGCCACGCCCCGGGTGGGCACCAACACGTGCTGGCTTTGGAACAGCGGGTCTTTGCCCAGGCGGGCCGCGTCGCCATCGGTCAGGTGGTGCCCATTGCCCGAGGATTCGCCCAAACCGTCGCCCAGCTTGGCGTAGGTGCCCAGGGTGAAGATGCCACCGTCCACATCCACGGCGGTGTCGGCTTTCACGGTGCCGCTGTTGGCCACGGAAATGTCTTCGTAAGCCGCTCGGTTGGCTTGCAGCACTTTCACGGTGGCCGCCAGCAGGGCGGCGCGCTGGCGGTAGGTGAGGGCGCGCAGGGCCGCACCGCCGGTGTCGCGGGCGAAGCGGAACGCCTCGGGCAAATCGAGGCCGGTGGCGTCAACGCGCACCAGCTCGGTGCCCAGCACGGGGTCAAACAAGGGCGTGCCGGGGCCGGTGCCCAAAGTCCATTGGCCAGCGGTGAAGTTGGGGAGCAAAGCGGTGGTCACAAACGGTTCCTTCAAAAATGGGGGGCAGTGGCAGAGGGTGTCAGCGGGTGAAGTCAATGCGCCCTTCGGGCAGCAGGTACAGCACCAGGGCGCGGCCCCCGGTCACGGTGGGTGGGTGGGCGCTGCCAGCGGGGTACACCAGCCAGCCGGCCCCGTGGCCGTCAAAGCGGGCGTCGGCGTCAATGGGCATGATCAGGTCGATTTCGCCCAGCGGGTGGGTGTGGTGGGGGCCGGCCAGGTTGGTCATGTCCACCACGTCCACTGAAAAGCCTTGCAGCTCGGCATCGGGTTTGAAGATGCGGCCGTATTTCAAACCGCCTGCCTCGCGCTGGCACAACCAGCCTTCGGCCACGCCCACCTCGCACGCGGCTTTCAGGGCTTGGTACAGGGCGGTGTGGGGGCCGTATTCGGTGTTGAGCCAGGTGTGCAGGTCGCTGTCCAGCGCGCGGTGGTTCAGCTGGGCGGTCACGCCTTGCAGCAGCTCTTTGAAGGTTTTGGGGGTCATGTGGGGCATGGGGGTCTCCTCGGTACACTTGCGGTCACTGCCGATATGAAATATCGTGCATGGACCTAAGGTTAACCCAATTCAGCTCAATGTCAAGCAATATAGTGCATGTTTTGACCAATGCGCCCGGTGGCGCACCGGCCGCTGCCGACAAGAATCCCTTTCTGGCGGCCCTGGGCGAGCGTGTGCGCGCCCTGCGCGCCCGCCGCGGCATGACGCGCAAGGCCGTGGCGCAAACGGCGGGGGTGTCCGAGCGGCACCTGGCCAACCTGGAGTATGGCGAGGGCAATGTGTCGGTGCTGCTGCTGTTGCAGGTGGCGCAGGCGCTGCAAAGTTCGCTGGCCGAGCTGCTGGGCGATGTCACCACCACCTCGCCCGAGTGGCTGCTGATTCGCGAGTTGCTGGAGGGCCGCGACGACGCCACGTTGCGCCGCGTGCGCGTGGCCCTGGCCGACATGCTGGGCACGGGGGTATCGGGCGGGCCGCGCAGCAACTGCGTGGCGCTCATTGGCCTGCGGGGCGCGGGCAAATCCACCCTGGGGCAAATGCTGGCCGATGACCTGGGTTACCCCTTTATAGAGCTGAGCCGCCAGATCGAGCAGTTTGCCGGGTGCAGCGTGTCGGAAATACAGGGCCTGTATGGGCAAAACGCCTACCGCCGCTACGAGCGCCGTGCGGTGGAAGAGGCCATACAAATCTACCCCGAGGCCGTGTTGGCCACGCCCGGCGGCCTGGTGTCGGACGCGGCCACGTTCAACCTGCTGCTGGCGCACTGCACCACCGTGTGGCTGCAGGCCGACCCCGAAGACCACATGAACCGGGTGCGTGCCCAGGGTGATTTGCGGCCCATGGCCGCCAGCGCCGAGGCCATGGAAGACTTGAAAACCATTCTGGCCGGGCGCTCGGCCTTTTACTCCAAGGCGCAGCTGCGCGTCAACACCAGCGACCAGTCGCTGGGCGACACCTTTGTGTTGTTGCGCCAGGCCGTGCGGGGGGTGTTGGGGTTGCCCATGTGAAGTTTTTTGCATTCATGCAGAAAAATGCTTGACCTGATTTTGAAAAGTGCAATATGATGCATGTCAACGGGGTGCAGCATTGTGCACTTCGCCCACCAGGAGACACCCATGAATGCAGTTGTTCACATTCCCGAGCGTGTGGAATACCAGACGCACCCCAGCCAGTACCGCCACTGGAAACTGAGTTTCAACGGCCCTGTGGCCACCTTGGCCGCCGACTTTGACGAAAACGGCGGCCTGCGCCCCGGCTACAAGCTCAAGCTCAACAGCTACGACCTGGGCGTGGACATCGAGCTCAACGATGCCATCAACCGCATCCGCTTCGAGCACCCCGAAGTGCGCACCGTGGTGGTGACCAGCGCCCGCGAAAAAGTGTTTTGTTCAGGCGCCAACATCTTCATGCTGGGCGTGAGCAGCCACAGCTGGAAAGTGAACTTCTGCAAGTTCACCAACGAAACCCGCAACGGCCTGGAAGACAGCTCCAAACACAGCGGCCTGAAATTCCTGGCCGCCGTCAACGGTGCCTGCGCCGGTGGTGGCTATGAAATGGCCCTGGCCTGCGACGAAATCATTCTGGTGGACGACCGCAGCAGCGCCGTCAGCCTGCCCGAAGTGCCCCTGCTGGGTGTGTTGCCCGGCACCGGCGGCCTGACCCGCGTGACCGACAAGCGCAAAGTGCGCCACGATCTGGCCGACATTTTCTGCACCACCACCGAAGGCGTGCGCGGCAAAAAGGCCAAAGACTGGCGCCTGGTGGACGACATCGTCAAGCCCGCCCAGTTTGCCGACAAGGTGCAAGAGCGCGCCCTGGCCCTGGCCGCCCAGAGCGACCGCCCTGCCCAGGCACAAGGCGTGGCGCTGCCCCCGCTGCAACGCACCCTCGACGCCGATGCCCTCACCTACACCCATGTGGGCGTGGCCATTGACCGCACCAAGCGCACCGCCACGTTCACCGTGAAAGCCCCCACGGGTGCCCAGCCGTCTGACGTGGCTGGCATCGAGGCCGCCGGTGCCGCCTGGTACCCCCTGCAAATGGCCCGCGAGCTGGAAGACGCCATCCTGCAAATGCGCACCAACGAGCTGGACATTGGCACCTGGCTCATCAAAACCCAAGGCGACAGCGCCGCCGTGCTGGCCATGGACGCGACCCTGCAAGCCCACGGCAGCCACTGGCTGGTGCGCGAAACCATTGGCCTGCTGCGCCGCACTTTCAGCCGCCTGGACGTGAGCAGCCGCAGCCTGTTTGCCTTGATCGAAGCCGGTTCGTGTTTCGCGGGCACGCTGCTGGAGCTGGCCCTGGCCTGCGACCGCAGCTACCACCTGGCCCTGCCCGATGACGAAGCCGCCACGCCCAAAATCACGCTGACCGCGCTGAACTTTGGCTCTGCGCCGGTGCCGGGCCGCTCCCAAGGCGGCGCAGCCCCCCTGGGGGGAGGCGATGCCGGAACGGCAGCGCCAGGGGGGGGCGTGTTTTACCCCATGGCCACCGACGAAAGCCGCCTGGCCCGCCGCTTCTACAACGAAGCGCCCGCCATGGGCGCGGTGCGCAGCGCCATCGGCCAGCCGCTGGACGCCGATGCCGCGTTTGCGCTGGGTTTGGTCACCGCCAACCCCGACGACATCGACTGGGCCGACGAAGTGCGCATTGCCATCGAAGAACGCGTGGCCATGAGCCCCGATGCCCTCACCGGCATGGAAGCCAACCTGCGCTTCAACGGCGTGGAAAACATGGTCACCCGCGTGTTCGGCCGCCTGACGGCCTGGCAAAACTGGATCTTCCAGCGCCCCAACGCCGTGGGCGAAAAGGGCGCATTGAAGGTCTACGGCAAGGGCGACAAGGCCGTGTTCGACTGGAACCGCGTCTGATTTTCTGATTGACGTTGTGCAGCGCGTTCCGGGCGGGGCGCTGCAACCGCACACCATCCGCCGAGCTTTTTTGAATTTGGAGACTGACCATGTCCACCATCGACTACAGCGAAAAAATCCCCAACAACGTCAACCTGGCCGAAGACCGCACCTTGAAGCGTGCGCTGGAGCAGTGGCAGCCCAACTACCTGCAATGGTGGAACGACATGGGGCCCGACGGCAGCCAGAACTTCGACGTGTACCTGCGCACCGCCATCAGCGTCGATCCGCAAGGCTGGGCCCAATTCGGGCACACCAAAATGGTCGATTACCGCTGGGGCATTTTCCTGAACCCCGCCGAGCAAGACCGCAAGATCCACTTTGGTGACCACAAAGGCGACGACGCCTGGCAAGACGTGCCCGGCGAATACCGCGCCAACCTGCGCCGCATCATCGTGACCCAGGGCGACACCGAGCCCGCTTCCGTTGAGCAACAGCGCCACCTGGGCCTGACGGCTCCCAGCATGTACGACTTGCGCAACCTGTTCCAGATCAACGTGGAAGAAGGCCGCCACCTGTGGGCCATGGTGTACCTGCTGCACAAATACTTCGGCAAAGACGGCCGCGAAGAAGGCGAAGCGCTGCTGGAGCGCAACAGCGGCAACGCCGACAACCCCCGCATCCTGGAAGCCTTCAACGAAGAAACGCCCGACTGGCTGAGCTTCTTCATGTTCACCTACTTCACCGACCGTGACGGCAAGTTCCAGCTGTGCGCCCTGGCCGAGTCCAGCTTTGACCCGCTGGCCCGCACCACCAAGTTCATGCTGACCGAAGAAGCGCACCACATGTTTGTGGGCGAGTCGGGCGTGAGCCGCGTCATCAACCGCACCTGCCAGGTGATGAACGAGCTGAAAACGGACGACCCCGCCAAGCTGCGCGCCGCCGGTGTCATTGACCTGCCCACCATCCAGCGCTACCTGAACTTCCACTTCAGCGTGACCATCGACCTGTTCGGTGCCGACGAGTCGTCCAACGCCGCCACCTTCTACAGCACCGGCTTGAAAGGCCGCTACGAAGAAGGCAAACGCATGGACGACCACCAGCTGCGCGGCCAGTTCTACAAAGTGCTGAACGTGCAAAACGGCCAGCTGGTGGAAAAAGAAGTGCCCATGCTCAACGCGCTGAACGAAGTGCTGCGCGACGACTACATCAAAGACAGCGTGGGCGGTGTGGAGCGCTGGAACAAGGTCATTGAAAAGGCGGGCATTCCCGTGCGCCTGTCGGTGCCGCACAAGGCCTTCCACCGCAACATCGGCATGCTCAAGGGCGTGAAAGTGGCCCCCGACGGCCGCGTGGTCAGCGAAGGCGAGTGGGCCGCCCACCGCGACAACTGGCTGCCCAGCGAAGGCGACCGCGCCTTTGTGGCCAGCCTGATGGGCCGCGTGGTCGATCCCGGCAAGTTTGCCAACTGGATTGCGCCCCCCGTCATGGGCATCAACCGCCAGCCGGTTGACTTTGAATACGTGCGTTTTAATTGACTCACCCCTGCGTCGCACCCCTTCGGGTGCGCCACCCCCTTCCAGGGGGCATCGCCTGCGGCCTGGCAAAGCCAGTTCCGCGGCGATCCCGCGCAGGCCCTGGGGACCTGGAGACACACCCGCCATGAATGCACCCGCCCAAACCGCCCCCGCCGTCATCAAGCAGCACCTGATCGACCCCGAAATTTGCATCCGCTGCAACACCTGCGAAGCCATCTGCCCCGTGGGTGCCATCACCCACGACTCGCGCAACTACGTGGTGGACGTGAGCAAGTGCAACTGGTGCAACGACTGCATCTCGCCGTGCCCCACCGGCAGCATTGACAACTACCGCACCGTCACCCGCCAAAAGGCCTACAGCCTGGGCGCCCAGCTGGGCTGGGACGTGTTGCCCGCCGAACTCAGCCGGGCCGAGCTGGCCGAGGGTGCCGATGACGCAGCCGCCGAGCCCGTGGCCCCCCCCGAACCCGTGGCCGCCCCGGGCGACAACGCAGCGGCCGACACCTTCAACAGCGCCCAGTACGGCGCCACCGTGCCGCCGTGGTCGGCCGCGCACGCGTACGCCAACCTGTACGGCCCCAAATCGGCCCAAAAAACCATTGAAGCCACCGTGACCGGCAACCTGCGCGTGACCGAAGTGGGCCAGCAAGCCGGTGCCGACTACGACACCCACCACGTGGTGCTGGACTTTGGCGCCATGCCTTTTCCCGTGCTGGAAGGGCAGAGCATCGGCATCATTCCCCCCGGCCTGGACGAACGCGGCAAGCCCCACCACGCCCGCCAGTACTCCATCGCCAGCCCCCGCAACGGCGAACGCCCCGGGCACAACAACCTGTCGCTCACCATCAAACGCGTGCTGGAAAACCACCAGGGCCAGCCCGTGCGCGGTGTGGGCAGCAATTACATGTGCGACCTGAAGGTGGGCGACAAGGTGCAGGTGGTGGGCCCGTTCGGCGCCAGCTTCCTCATGCCCAACCACCCCAAGAGCCACATCGTGATGATTTGCACCGGCACCGGCAGCGCCCCCATGCGCGCCATGACCGAGTGGCGGCGCAGGCTGCGGGCCAGCGGCAAATTCGAGAGCGGCAAACTCATGCTGTTTTTCGGTGCCCGCACCCAGGCCGAGCTGCCTTACTTTGGCCCGCTGCAAAGCCTGCCCAAAGACTTCATTGACATCGAGTTCACCTTTTCGCGCGAAGCGGGCAAACCCAAACGCTACGTGCAAGACGCCCTGCACGATCGCGCCGCTGACCTGGGCGCCCTGCTGGCCGACCCCAACGCCCATTTCTACGTGTGTGGCCTGAAAGCCATGGAAGAGGGCGTGGTGCTGGCCCTGTGCGACATCGCCACCCAGGCCGGGCTGGACTGGGACACCGTGGGTGCCGCGCTCAAGGCCCAAGGCCGCCTGCATTTGGAAACGTACTGAACATGGGTTTCCAAACCTTGACGGTGACCCCCCGCGCGCCCGGCGTGGCGCAAATCACCATGAACCGCCCGGCGGTGTTCAACGCCTTTGACGAGGCCATGATTGCCGAGCTGGACGACGCCTTTGCCCGCCTGGCCGCCGACCCCGCCGTGCGCGTGATCGTGCTGGCCGGGTCGGGCAAACACTTCAGCGCCGGGGCCGATTTGCAGTGGATGCAGCGCGCCGCCCAGGCCAGCCAAGACTGGAACCTGGCCGACGCACGCCAATTCGCGGGCATGCTGCACCGCATTGCCACCTGCCCCAAACCCACCGTGGCCCGGGTGCAGGGCGCGGCGCTGGGCGGCGGTGTGGGCCTGACCGTGGCCTGCGACATTGCCGTGGCGGCCGACAACGCCAGCTTTTCGGTGAGCGAGGCCAAGTTCGGCATCCTGCCCGCCGTCATTGGCCCCTATGTGACCAACGCCGTGGGCAAACGCCAGGCCCAGCGCCTGGCACTCACCGCCACCCGCGTGGGCGCGGCCGAGGCGCTGGCCATGGGCCTGGTGCAACAGGTGGTGCCGTTTGACGCCAAGGGCGCAGCCCCTGAATCGGCGCTTGATGCGGCGGTGGACGCCGTGGTGAAAGACCTGCTGGTGTGTGGCCCCCAGGCCCAGACCGAAATCAAGCAGCTCTATGCCCAGATGGCCGTGGGCCCCGTCACCCCCGAGGTGCGCGAACTCACGGCGCAAACCATCAGCCGCGTGCGCGGCACCGACGAGGCCCGCGAAGGCTTTGCCGCTTTTCTGGGCAAACGCCCCGCCAACTGGATTCCCCAATGAACACTGCCCCCTCCACCTTGTTCAGCCTCACGGGCCCCACCCAAGTCCCCGCCGACCTGCCCGTGCTGGTGGTGGGCGCGGGCATCATGGGTGCGGGCATTGCCCAGGTGGCCGCGCAGGCCGGGCACCCGGTCATGCTGTTTGACCTGCGCGACGGTGCCGCAGCCCTTGCCCGCGAACAACTGGCCGCCACCTTCGACACCCTGGTGGCCAAGCAAAAGCTCACCGCCCAGGCCGCCGCCCAAACGCTGGCCCGCATCCAGGTGGTCACCGAGCTGGGGCACGCCCAGCGGGCCCACCTGGTGGTGGAGGCCATTGTGGAAAAGCTGGAGGCCAAGCGCAGCCTGTTCCAGCAGCTGGAGGCGGTGGTGTCCGCCGACTGCGTGCTGGCCACCAACACCTCGTCCATTTCCGTCACGGCCATTGCCAACGGGCTGCAACACCCGCAGCGCCTGGTGGGCATGCACTTTTTCAACCCCGTGCCGC
This sequence comes from uncultured Hydrogenophaga sp., assembly GCA_964342395.1. Lineage (GTDB taxonomy): Bacteria > Pseudomonadota > Gammaproteobacteria > Burkholderiales > Burkholderiaceae_C > UBA2334. The sequence goes on along the minus strand of CAYFFJ010000034.1, from coordinate 1,808 downwards.
TGATGAAGCTGGTGGAGGTGGTGTCGGGCCTGCAAACCGCGCCCGCCGTGGCCGACGGCATTTTTGAACTCTCCAAAGCCTGGGGCAAAACGCCGGTGCACGCCCGCTCCACACCGGGCTTCATCGTCAACCGCATTGCCCGCCCGTACTACGCCGAAACCCTGGCCCTGCTGCAAGAGCAGGCCGCCAGCCCAGCGGTGCTGGACGCCTGCCTGCGCAGCGTGGGCTTTCGCATGGGGCCCTGCGAGCTGATGGATTTGATTGGCCACGACACCAATTTTTCGGTCACCACCTCGGTGTACGAGGCCAACTTTTTCGACAAACGCTTTGTGCCCTCGCTGGTGCAGCGCGAGCTGGTGGACGGCGGCCTGCTGGGCCGCAAAACCGGGCGCGGCTTCTACGGTTATGCGCCGGGGGCTGACAAACCAGGCACCGTGCCAGACGCCCCTGCGTTGACCGGCTTGCCCCCTTTCCGCACGCTGGCCGTGGCAGGCACCGGCCCCGTGGCCGATGCGCTGCACCAACGCCTGGTCGAGCACGTGCCAGGCCTGGTGCGCTTGCCCGATGCAGGTTGGGTCGGTCTGCAAGTGGACGCCGCCCAGCTGCGCCTGACCGACGGCCGCACGGCCACCGAACTGGGCGGTACTTCATTGGGTGGTACATCCGTGCCCGACACCGCCGTGTTCGACTGGCCCACCCTGGCCACCCCCGGCGAAGCGCTGGCCTGGGCACCGTCGGCGCGCGTGTCTGACGCTTGGGGCACACAGGCCCCGCTGTGGCTGCAGGCCCTGGGCTTGAACCCCCAGCGCCTGGCCGATGCCCCTGGCCTGGTGGTGGCACGCACCCTGAGCATGCTGGTGAACGAAGCGGCAGACGCCGTGCAGCAGGGCGTGTGTTCCCCCGCCGGGGCCGACGCCGCCATGAAGCTGGGTGTGAACTACCCCGCCGGCCCGTTCGACTGGCTGGCCCGCTGGGGCGCGCCCGCCGTGGTGCAGGTGCTGGCCGCGCTCGACGCCACCTACCGGGGCGAGCGCTACCGCACCAGCCCCTGGCTGCGGCAGCGGGCCGCCTTGGCGTGAAATTTCAAGCAAAAATGGCATCAACCGCTTGATGCATATATGTTTTAAGCTATGAAATACGAAGACTTTTTCACCGGCCAAGTCATCACCGCCGGGCCCTGCGTGTTGACCGAGGCCGAGCTGCTGGCCTTCGCCACCGCCTGGGACCCGCAGTGGTTCCACACCGACCCCGACGCCGCCGCCCACGGCCCCCACGGTGGCCTGATTGCCAGCGGCTGGCAAACCTGCGGCATTGCCATGCGCCTGGCGGTGGACCACGTGCTGGCCGGGTCAGAGTCGTTCGCGTCGCCCGGCCTGGCCTATGTGAAATGGACGCACCCCGTGCGCGCGGGCGATGCACTCACCTTCACCGCCACCGTGCAGGGCACCCGCCGCTCGGCCAGCAAGCCCGAGCTGGGCATCTTGCGCTGGCGCTGGCAGCTGTTCAACCAGCACCAGGTTCAGGTGCTGGACTTGGAAGCCACCAGCCTGTTCAAACTTGACAAGGAGACACCATGACCCCCCAAGCCCTCATCTGCGACGCCATCCGCACCCCCTTCGGGCGCTACGGCGGTGCCTTGTCCTCCATACGTGCTGATGATTTGGGCGCCATCCCACTCAAGGCCTTGATGGCCCGCAACCCGGCTGTGGACTGGGCCAGCGTGGCCGACGTCATATACGGCTGCGCCAACCAAGCCGGTGAAGACAACCGCAACGTCGCCCGCATGAGCAGCCTGCTCGCCGGCCTGC
>CAYFFJ010000033.1:0-29823 GCA_964342395.1 uncultured Hydrogenophaga sp. | reverse complement strand
GTCAGGTACAGCAGCACAAAGATGATGAGCAGCGTGAACGGCACCACCACCTTGAGCTTGGCTGTGGCACGCTCAAGAAACTCGAACTGCCCCGACCACGACACCGAGTAACCCGCAGGCAAAGCCACTTTGTCGGCCACCACCTTTTGCATGTCCTGCACCGCAGAACGCAAGTCCCGCCCGCGAATGTCCACATACACCCAACCGGACAAACGCGCGTTTTCGCTGCGCAGCATGGGTGGCCCGTCGGTGATGCGGATATCGGCCACGTCGGACAGCACCAGCCGCTGTCCGCGCTCTGTGACGATGGGCAGCACGCGCAGCTTTTCCAGCGAGTCGCGGATTTCACGCGGATAGCGCATGTTGATGGGGAAGCGTTGCAGGCCCTCCACCGTCTCGCCGATGTTGTCGCCCCCCACGGCCGAGGTGATGACGGACTGCACGTCAGCGATGTTCATGCCAAAGCGGGCGGCTGCATCGCGGTGGATGTTCACATCCACATAGCGTCCGCCCGTCAGGCGTTCGGCCAGTGCGCTGCTGACACCGGGCACGTCTTTCAGCGCCTTTTCGATCTCGCCGGTGAGGCGGTCGATGGTGGCGAGGTCGGCGCCGGCCACTTTGACCCCCACCGGGCTTTTGATACCGGTGGCCAGCATGTCGATGCGGTTGCGGATGGGCGGCACCCAGATGTTGGCCAGGCCGGGCACTTGGACGATGCGGTCCAGCTCGTCCACCAGCTGGTCCTGCGTCATGCCGGGCCGCCATTGGTCTTTGGGCTTGAACTGGATGGTGGTCTCGAACATCTCCATGGGCGCGGGATCGGTGGCGGTTTCGGCACGGCCCGCCTTGCCATAAACGCTCAACACCTCGGGCACGGTTTTGATGAGGCGATCGGTCTGTTGCAGCAGCTCGCTGGCCTTGCCTGCGGACAAGCCCGGCAGCGCGGAGGGCATGTAAAGCAAATCGCCTTCGTCCAGGCGTGGCATGAATTCACCGCCAATGTGCTGCAAGGGCCACAGGCTCAGGCCCAGCAGCAGCGCAGCAACCCCCAGCGTGGCCTTGGGCCAGTTCAATACCGCGTTCAGCAGCGGGCGGTAGACCGCCATCAGCAAGCGGTTCAACGGGTTGGCCTTCTCATCGGGGATACGGCCCCGGATCAGGTAGCCCATCAACACCGGAATCAGCGTGACCGACAGCGCCGCCGCTGCCGCCATGGCGTAGGTCTTGGTGAACGCCAATGGCGAGAACAAACGCCCCTCCTGCGCTTCCAGTGTGAACACCGGAATGAAACTCAACGTGATGATGAGCAGCGAGAAGAACAATGCAGGGCCCACCTCGGCCGCCGAATCGCCCATCACCCGCCAGCGGGCTTCGCCTTCCAGCTTCTGGCCTGGGTGGTGGTGGCTCCATTTTTCCAGGTGCTTGTGGGCGTTTTCTATCATCACCACCGCCGCATCGACCATGGCGCCGATGGCAATCGCAATGCCCCCCAGCGACATGATGTTGGCGTTCACACCTTGGTAATGCATCACGATGAAGGCCGCCAGGATGCCCAGCGGCAGCGACACGATGGCCACCAGGGCCGAACGCAGGTGGAACAGAAAGATGAAACACACCACGGCCACCACGGCAAACTCTTCCAGCAGCTTGTGGCCCAGGTTTTCCACCGCCCGCTCAATCAGCCCGGAGCGGTCGTAGACGGGCACGATCTCCACGCCCTGGGGCAGGCTGGATTGCAGGCTCTTGAGCTTGGCCTTCACAGCAGCAATGGTCTCCCGTGCATTTTTGCCGGAGCGCATCACGATCACGCCGCCGGCCGCCTCACCTTCGCCATCGAGTTCACCAATGCCACGGCGCATTTCGGGCCCCAGCTGGATGCGGGCCACGTCGCCCAAACGCACCGAGACGCCCGCAGCCGTGGTCATCAGCGGCACTTGGCGGAAATCGTCCAGCGATTGCAGGTAGCCACTGGCACGCACCATGTATTCGGCCTCGCCCAACTCCAACACCGAACCGCCGGCCTCCTGGTTGCCGTTCTGGATGGCGTCAACCACCTTGCGGTGCGAAATGCCATAGGCGGCCAGTTTGTCCGGTTGCAGCACGATCTGGTACTGGCGCACCATACCGCCCACGCTGGCCACCTCTGCCACGTTGGGCACGGTCTTGAGTTCGTACTTGAGGAACCAGTCTTGCAGCGCCCGCAGTTGGGACGCATCCTGTGTGCCACTGCGGTCGATCAGCGCGTATTGGTAAATCCAGCCCACCCCGGTGGCATCCGGCCCCAAGGTGGCCTTGGCGCCGGGCGGCAGGCGCGACTGCACCTGGTTCAAGTACTCCAGCACGCGAGAGCGCGCCCAGTACAAGTCCGTGCCATCTTCAAACAGCACATAGACAAACGAGTCGCCAAAGAACGAATACCCGCGCACCGTCTTCGCCCCCGGCACCGACAGCATGGTGGTGGTCAGCGGGTAGGTGATCTGGTTCTCGACGATGCGCGGCGCTTGCCCCGGGTAGGGGGTGCGGATGATGACCTGCACGTCTGACAGGTCGGGCAAGGCATCCAGCGGCGTTCGCACCACGGCGTAGACACCCCAGGCCGCCACCATCAAGGTCGCCAGCAGCACCAGAAAGCGGTTCCCGATAGACCAGCGGATGAGTTGGGCCATCATGGCTGGCTCCCGGTGGGTTTGGGCGCATCGTTCAACCGAGCTTCCACCCCTTTGAGGCTGGCTTCCGAGTCGATCAGGAACTGGGACGACACCACCACGCGCTGCCCAAGGTGCACACCGCGTTTGATCTCGGTTTGGCCGTCGCTCTCGATGCCGGTTTCCACCTCGACCGGGCGGAATTTCCCCTTGTCCTCGGCCAGCATCACCACCACGCGCTTGCCGGTCTGGATCACGGCTTCCGTGGGGATCAGCAGCGACTTGTTCGCCCGCACGTCCCTGAACTGCAGGTTGACGGACATGCCCGGCACCAGCCGGTTGCCGGGGTTGGCCAGCTCCACCCGGGCCTTGAGCGTGCGGGTGGCCGCATTCACCTCGGGCAACAGGGCCTGCACCGTGCCACGCAGGGGGGTGCCGGGTGCGGCGGCGCTGTGGGCCTGCACCTTGGTGCCGGGGCGAACCAAGGCCGCCTGGCTCTCGGGCACCTCGGCATTGGCCCACACGCGGCCCAGGCCGTTGATGCGGAACAGGGTGGCGCCCGGCATCACCGTCATGCCTTCACGCGCCATCAGCTCCACCACCACGCCCCCTATCGGGGCGGTCAGGGTGATGCGGGCTTGGGTTTTGCCGCTGCTTTCTACCTGGCGAATTTGCTCTTCGCTCATGCCCACCTGCTGCATGCGCTGGCGGGCACCGTCAACCAACGGCGCCAGGTCTGTGCCTTGCATGCGCCGCACCGACAGAAACTCCTCTTGAGCCGCAATCCAGTCGGGCACATAGAGCTCGGCCAGTGCCTGGCCTTGGCTCACGCGGTCCAGGGTGGCACGCACGTGCAAGCGCTCGATGTAACCGGTGGCACGGGCTTGCACAAAGGCCTGGTCGCGTTCATTGAAGGCGATGCTGCCCACCGCAGAGACCTGCGGCGACAACAGGCCTTCGGTGACTTCGGCGGTCCGCACACCCAGGTTTTGCTGGACGCGGGGGCTGACCGTGACCTTGCTGCCATCGCCTCCTTCACTGCCCGTGCCCCCGTCGGCATAGACCGGCACCAGCATCATGTCCATGAAGGGCGACTTGGCGGGCTTGTCGAACTTGTTGCCCGGCACCATGGGGTCGTGGTAGTACAGCACTTTGCGTCCGGTAGCTGGGTCAACATCACCGGCTTTGAGGCCTGCCGTGATGTGGCGGCGGGTGGCGTCTTCGCCTTGTGCAATGCTTTGGGGAATGGCCCCGAGCGATGAGGCTGGCGGTGCGGCCATACCCATGCCGCGCCGCATGCCGATGGCATAGAGGCCGTAGCCACCTGCACCGAGGACACCAGCAGCCACCAAGCCCATCAGCAATCGTTTGAGTGGTGTCATGTCATTTCTCCGTGGCTGCTGTTGTGGTGGTGGCGGGGCGTGAGGGCTGGCGCACCTCCGTGGCCATTGGGTGCTCAGCAGGCATCAGGTACGCCAATTGCGCCCACAGGGCGGCGGTTTCCATCGCCAGGCGCAGGCGATCCATGCGGGTGTCGGTTTCCATGCGCCGCGCTTCGAGCACCGCCGTGAGCGGGCCGCTGCCCCCCCGGTAGGCGGCCATGGCAGCACGGGTTCGCTCAAGCGCTAGCGGTATCAGGGCACTGTCGTGGTGCGCCAGACGTTCGCGGTTGCTTTGCCACGCCTGCAACCCCATGCGGGCGTCGGCCACCTGTTCGCGCGTGGCCTCCTCGCGCTGGGCACGCATCTGCTCGGCGACGGCTCGCTTGGCGGACAGTTCCCGGTCTTGCCGGTTCTTGGGATCCCATTGCAATGGAACCGAGACATTGACCGACACCATGTTCGAGTAGGCCGGGCCACGCTGGCTGACCATCAGCTCCACACTCCAGTCAGCGCGTTGGTTGCTCTGTGCGGCATCCACCTCTGCGCGAGCCACCTCCTCCTGTTTTCCCGCCAAGGCGATCTGGGGGTGGTGGGCCAACTGGCTTTCCAGTCCAAGCAGATCAAGAGGAACAGCGTCCAAGCTGGGCGGTGTGTCCAATGCCTGGGAGGCATCGTCACCCACCCAGCGCGCCAGCTTGACCTTGGCCGTGCCAACCTGCCTCTCTGCCTGGCGGACGCGGTCGTCTATCTGCGCCACCATGGCGCGCGCGGCAAATACATCCGCTTGGGAGCCACGTGCGCCACGGTACGCGGCCTCGGCCGCGTCGATCTGCAAACCCGCCTCGGCCCGCTGGGCGCGCAGCAGCTCCAGCATGCGCTCCTGGTGGTAGCGGTCCAGCCAGGCCATGGCCGTGTCACGCCGCAGGCTGGCAAGGGCCACGGCGCGGCTGGCGTCGGCGGCCTCGGCCTCCCGGCTGAAGCGGGCGGAGCGGGCCTTGAGCTTGTCGCTGCGGGTGAGCTCCTGCATCACACCCACCGAGCGCATGGTCATGAAGTCCCGCGTCAGGCTGAAGCGGTCTTCGCCGTTGATCGGCAGGTTGTTGACGCCAAGTTTGAGCGTGGGATCGGGCAACTGCCCGGCAGCAACGGCCATGTCCCGGGATGCCGTGGCGGCGGCACCCTGGGCGATGAGTTGAAGCGAACGCCCTTCGGCGAGCTGCAAAGCGCTGTCGAGGGACAAGGCCTGCTGGGCATGGCCATCGACGTTGACAAGGGCCAAACCCAGGGCCAGCAGGCAGGCCCAGGAACTGCGGTGGCCACGGAGTGGCACACCTTCAAAAACATCAGAACACATGGCATCTCCAGACCACAACACAGGGGGTTCATGTCGGCACGATGCGCCAAGCCAGCCCAACGGGCCGTCAGCGCAATGTCGTCTGGCGGATCAGATTCGGAAGCAGCAGTGCAAAATGGTGTGCGGCGGAGAAGCCGCAACCAAGGCACTGGGGGTGGCCGCCGCAGGGCGCAGCCCGGCCAAGGGAGCCGTTGACACCTGCGGCGCAACATACAGCGCCATCAGCAAAGCCGCAGGCACGGTCAGCGTGGACGCCTGATCGCTTTGTTGCCCAAACTTGCAGTGCTCGGCACACAGGTTGGCGTTCTGGGAATCCATGGCCAGAGGCACCCTGTCTTCACCCATGCTTTCGCAAGGGGCCGCCGCATCAGAATGGGGCTCAACCCTTTCCATGGACAGCATTGGCGTGGGTGCAGCGCCCGGGCACACATAGGCTGCAACGGCCATTTGCGCCAACAGCAACACGCCCACCAGAACCCCGGCAATGGCCCGCAAACACCGGCGGGTCATGACCGCCATCCCTGCCCGGCATCCGCCCACAACGCGCCCCACCCGGCGCAGAAGGCGTCAGGAAATGCCAGCGGGACTTCGGACTGGATGGGCACAAGCAACGGGGGTTTTGTCATGTCTGATGCACAGATCGTTGGGCGTGCCCAATGGTTCCCTGAATGGCAAAGGAAGTAAAGGCTCAACCGCCAAGGGCGGCCCCGAACGGGGCTTCACAGGTCAAAGCCATACCCGATCGTCAGCGGTGCGTGGTCGCTGAACTTCACGTCCTTGTAGATGGCCACCGCGCGCGCCACCTGCGCCATCGCTGGGGTGGCCAGGTGGTAGTCCAACCGCCACCCCACGTTGTTGGCGTAGGCCTGTCCCCGGTTGCTCCACCATGTGTAGCACTCGGCCGTGGTGTCGGGGTGCAGCTGGCGGTACACGTCCACCAGGCCGTCTTCGGCCAGGGCACGGGTCATCCAGGCGCGTTCTTCGGGCAGGAAGCCGCTGTTCTTCTGGTTGCTGCGCCAGTTCTTGAGGTCTTTTTCCTGGTGTGCAATGTTCAGATCGCCGCACAGGATGAACTCACGCTCGGCCTTGAGCGCCAGCAGGTGCGGGCGAAACACGTCCAGAAACCGGAACTTGGCCGCCTGCCGGTCATCCCCCGACGAGCCACTGGGGAAGTAAGCGCTCAGGATGGACAGCTTGCGCTGCGGGGTGTCAAACCGCAGCTCCACACAACGGCCCTCGGCATCGAACTCGCCGCCATCAAAACCCACGACCACGTCGCTGGGTTCGTGGCGGGCGTACACGCCCACGCCTGAATAGCCCTTTTTTTCGGCAAACTGGAAGTACCCTGTCAGCCCGGACAGGCGTTCAAAGCGGCCCGCCACGTCAGGCGCCTGGGCTTTGATTTCTTGCACACAAATACAATCGGGCGCTTCTGAGGCCACCCAATTTTCCAGCCCTTTGCTGGTCGCGGAACGGATACCGTTGAGGTTGAGGCTGGTCAGTTTGAACAAGGATTTCCCCATGGTGGAACAAAACGGGGGGTGCCAAGCCCCTGCGGACACGCTGGCCCAGGCATTTGTGGCCTTTGCCGTGGCGTCGGGTGTGCTGCGCTTTGGCGAATTCCAGACCAAAGCCGGGCGCATGAGCCCTTATTTTTTCAATGCCGGGTTGTTTGACGACGGTGCCAAGCTGGGCCGACTGGCGCAATTCTATGCACAGCGCATCGTGGCCAGCGGCATGGAGTTCGACATGATTTTTGGCCCCGCCTAAAAGGGCATCCCGTTGGGCGCGGCGGTGGCCATCGAGCTGGCCCGCCTGGGGCGCAACGTGCCCTTTGCCTACAACCGCAAAGAGGCCAAAGACCACGGCGAAGGCGGCACCCTGGTGGGCGCCCCCCTCAAAGGCCGGGTGCTGATCGTGGACGACGTGATGAGTGCGGGCACCGCCGCCCGCGAATCCATCGCCCTCATCCAGGCCGCTGGGGCCACAGCCCACGGCGTGGCCATTGCCCTGGACCGCCAGGAAATGGCCACCGGCACCGGACCCGACGGGCAATTGACGGATTTGCCCCACAGCGCCGTTCAATTTGTGCGCCAGCAACTGGGTTTGCAGGTCTGCGCCATTGCCCGGCTGGGCGATTTGCTGCACTATTTGCAAACGGCACCCACGGGCGACGACAGTGTGGGCCACCACGCCAGGGTGCTGGCCTACCGGGAACGTTACGGGGTCACCGAGCCCAGCTGACCCTCCTCACCAACCGAGCACCGTCATCGCCCACTTCCGCCAGAAAAGCACACACACGAGGAGAGGCATTGACCGCAGCACCCCCCCTTTTCCCACGGGTCACCCAGGCTGGGCGAGACACCCCGCCCAGCCTACGCGCAGGGCACGGGTCGTGGAGTACCTGGGTCGTGGGAGGGCTGCTCGGCCTGGTGTTGGAAGGGGCCACCCACGCACAAACCACGGCCGATGGCCCCGGCATTTACGCGTGTGTGGACGCCAAGGGGCGACGCCTCACCGCCGACCGCCCCATCCTGGAGTGCCTGGACCGCGAGCAGCGTGAACTGTCTTCCACCGGGGCCACACGCCGGGTGGTGCCCGCCAGCCTGACCGCCGAAGAGCGCGAACGAATGGAAGCCCTGGCCCAGCAAGAAACCGCGCAACGCGCCAAAACCAACGAAGACCGCCGCCGCGACCGCGCCCTGCTCAGCCGCTACCCCAACCAGCGCAAACACGACGAAGAACGTGCCAAACAATTGGCGCAGGTGGACGAAGTGATCGCGTCCATTCACCTGCGCAGCCAAGACCTGGTGAAACAACGCGCCGAGCTGGACCTGGAGATGGAGTTTTACAAGGCCACGCCGTCCAAAGCGCCCGCGTGGTTGAAGCGGCGGCAGGAAGACAACGCCCAGCAGCAAGAAGGCCAAAAGCGCCTGGTGGCCAACCAGGCGCAGGAAAAGCAGCGCATCAACAGCCGCTTTGACGAAGAACTGGCCCGCCTGCGCCAGTTGTGGGCCCCCTGATCAGCCCAGCTTTTTCTTCAGCAGTTCGTTGGCCTGGGCGGGGTTGGCCTTGCCTTTGCTGGCCTTCATGACCTGGCCCACCAAGGCGTTGAACGCTTTCTCTTTGCCCGCGCGGTATTCGTCTACCGACTTGGCGTTGGCGGCCAACACCCCGTCGATGATGGCGTCGAGCTCGCCACTGTCGTTCATCTGTTTGAGGCCCTTGGCCTCAATGACCGCATCGACCTCACCACCGTCGGTCCACAGCACCTCGAACACCTGTTTGGCAGCGTTGTTGGAAATGGTGCCGTCGGCAATGCGCCCAATCAATGCGGCCAGTTGGACAGCAGACACAGGCAAGCTGCCCATGCCCACGTCGCCACTGTTCAACCGGCGCGAAATTTCACCCATCACCCAGTTGCTGGCCAGCTTGGGCTGGCCGCAGGCCTGGGCCACCGCCTCGAAGTAGGCGGCCATGGCCTGGCTTTGGGTCAGCGTGGTGGCGTCGTACTCGGGCAGGCCGTAGCTGTCCATGAACCGCTGCGCCATCACGCGGGGCAACTCGGCCATCTCGGAGCGCACACGTTCCACCCACTCGCGGCCAATCACCAGTGGGGGCAGATCGGGGTCGGGGAAGTAGCGGTAATCGGCCGCGTCTTCCTTGGTGCGCATGGCACGGGTTTCGCCCGTGTCGGGGTCGAACAGCACGGTGGCTTGCTGGATGGCGAAACCGTCTTCAATCTGCTCGATCTGCCAGCGGATTTCAAAGTCGATGGCCTGCTGCATGAACTTGAACGAGTTCAGGTTCTTGATTTCGCGGCGGGTACCCAGCGGCGCACCGGGCTTGCGCACCGACACGTTGGCGTCGCAGCGGAAGCTGCCTTCCTGCATGTTGCCGTCGCAAATGCCGATCCAGGTCACGATTTTGTGCAGCTCTTTCGCGTAGGCCACGGCCTCGGCGCTGGAGCGCATGTCGGGCTCTGTCACGATTTCCAGCAGGGGTGTGCCAGCTCGGTTCAAGTCGATACCGCTCTGGCCAATGAAGTCTTCGTGCAGGCTTTTGCCTGCGTCTTCTTCCAGGTGGGCGCGCACCAGGCGGACCGACTTCTTCTCGTCGCCCAGGAAAAACTCAACGCTGCCGCCCTGCACCACCGGAATTTCAAACTGGCTGATCTGGTAGCCCTTGGGCAAATCGGGGTAGAAGTAGTTTTTGCGGGCGAACACGCTGTGCTCGGCCACGTGCGAGCCCACGGCCAGGCCGAACTGAATGGCACGTTCGACCGCGCCTTTGTTCATCACCGGCAGGGTGCCGGGCAGCGCCAGGTCCACGGCGCAGGCCTGGGTGTTGGGCTCGGCGCCGAAGGCGGTGGGCGCACGGCTGAAAATTTTGCTGGCGGTGGACAGCTGGGCGTGCGTTTCAAAGCCAATGACGACTTCGTAGCCGCGCACCAGCAAAGAGGTGGTGTTGGTACTCATGCTCAGAATCCTTGCGGGGCGCGGGTGTGCCAGTCGGTGGCCAGCTGGAACTGGTGGGCCGTGCCCAGCAGTTGCGCCTCTTTGAAATAGTTGCCAATGAGCTGCAAGCCCACGGGCATGCCGTGTTCGCCAAACCCGGCCGGGATGCTCATGCCCGGCAAGCCCGCCAGGCTGGTGGACAGGGTGTAGATGTCGGCCAGGTAGTTGGCCACGGGGTCTTCGGACTTTTCGCCGATTTTCCAGGCCACGGTGGGTGACACCGGCCCCGCAATCACGTCGCACTGGGTGAAGGCTTGCTGGAAGTCTTGCGCGATGAGGCGGCGGATTTTTTGCGCCTGCAAATAGTAGGCATCGTAGTAGCCGTGGCTCAGCACGTAGGTGCCGATCATGATGCGCTTTTGCACCTCGGGGCCGAAGCCTTCGCTGCGCGACTTCTGGTACATGTCGGCCAGGTCGGTGTATTGCGCGGCGCGGTGGCCAAACTTCACGCCGTCAAAGCGGCTGAGGTTGGAGCTGGCCTCGGCCGGGGCAATGACGTAGTACACGGGAATGGACAGCTCGGTGCGCGGCAACGAAATGTCCACCAGCGTGGCACCCAGTTTTTCGAACTCGGCCAGCGCGGCGCGCAAGGCGGCCTGCACGCCGGGGGCGCAGCCCTCGCCAAAGAACTCCTTGGGCAGGCCGATGCGCAGGCCTTGCAAAGATTTCAAGCTTTTTTGGCCCTCACCGCTTGATGGTATTGAATAGTTTGCTATACCTGATTGGGCCATCAACGCGGCAGCAAAGTTTTCTGCCGGGCGGTCCAAAGAGGTGGAGTCGCGGTCCAAATCGGGCCCGGCCATGGCCGACAGCAGCAGCGCGCAGTCGAGTGCGCTGCGCGCCATGGGGCCGGCCTGGTCCAGGCTGGAGGCAAACGCCACCATGCCGTAACGAGAACAGCGCCCATAGGTGGGTTTGATGCCGGTGATGCCGGTCAGGCTGGCAGGCTGGCGGATGGAGCCGCCCGTGTCGGTGCCGGTGGCAGCGGGCACCAGGCGCGCGGCCACGGCAGCCGCCGAACCGCCGGAAGACCCGCCCGGAATGCGCTCGGCATCCCAGGGGTTGCGGGCGGGGCCGTAGGCCGAGTTGTCGTTGCCCGAACCCATGGCGAACTCGTCGCAATTGAGCTTGCCCAGGTTGACCATGCCGGCCCCGGCCAGCTTGGCCACCACGGTGGCGTCGAAGGGGCTGCGGTAGTTGTCCAGCATCTTCGAGCCTGCGGTGGTGGGCAGGTCGCGGGTCACGAAAATGTCTTTGTGCGCCAACGGCACGCCCAGCAGGGGGCTGCGCTCGCCAGCGGCCAACCGCGCATCGGCGGCCTTGGCCTGGGCCAGCGCCGCGTCGTCGTTGAACGCCAGGTAAGCGCCCAAGGCGCTGTGTTGGCGGGCGCGGGCCAGCAGGTGTTGGGTGACTTCCACGCTGGAGACGTCACGGGCGGCCAGTTGGGCGGCCAGCTCGGCCACGCCGAGTTGATGCAGTTCTTTGCTCATATGCGTGGGCTCACTCAATCACTTTCGGCACCAGAAACAGGCCCCGCTCGACAGCGGGCGCGCTTTGCTGGTTGGCTTCACGCTGGTTGGGCTCGCTGGCCACGTCGTCGCGCATGCGCAAGGCCACGGTGTCGATGACGGCGGTGGGGTGGGCCAGGGGCTCCACGCCGGTGGTGTCCACCGCGTTCATTTGACCGACGATGTCAAAAAAACCGTTGAGTTGGGTCAGCATGCGCGCGCTGTGGGCGGCATCCATCTCCAGGCGGGCCAACGTGGCGATCCGCGCAATGTCTTGGGGGGTGAGGGCCATGAAAAATCCGGCAAAAATGGCGGGGGAAAGGGGGCCGCCGTTACACAAAACGGGGGGTTTTGCAAGGGGGGTGCGGTATTATCGACCGTTTGGCAACGGCGTTTTCATCGAATGCCCCCAATTTGACCCCGGCGGTGCCCCAGCCCAGCGCAGGGCACGCCTAAATGGACTTTGACAGCCATGTTTGAATCTCTCCGTCGGCACTTCTCCACCGACCTCGCCATCGACTTGGGCACCGCCAACACCCTCATCTACGTGCGCGGCAAAGGCATCGTACTGGATGAGCCCTCTGTGGTCTCCATCCGCCACGAAGGCGGGCCCCAAGGCAAAAAAACCATCCAGGCGGTGGGCAAGGAAGCAAAAGCGATGTTGGGCAAAGTGCCCGGCAACATCGAGGCCATCCGCCCCATGAAAGACGGCGTGATCGCCGACTTCACGGTCACCGAGCAAATGCTCAAGCAGTTCATCAAAATGGTGCACCCCCGCTCGGCGTTCAAGCCCAGCCCGCGCATCATCATTTGTGTGCCCTGCGGCTCCACCCAGGTGGAGCGCCGCGCCATCCGCGAATCCGCGCTGGGTGCGGGTGCCTCCGAGGTGTACCTGATTGAAGAACCCATGGCCGCCGCCATCGGGGCAGGCTTGCCCGTGTCGGACGCCAGCGGCTCCATGGTGGTGGACATCGGAGGTGGCACCACGGAAGTGGGCGTCATTTCCCTGGGCGGCATGGTTTACAAAGGCAGTGTGCGCGTGGGCGGCGACCGTTTTGACGATGCCATCATCAACTACATCCGCAGTGAAAGAAATGGAAGTCAAGGGCCGCAACCTGTCGGAAGGTGTGCCCCGCAGCTTCACCATTTCCAGCAATGAAATTCTGGAAGCCCTGACCGACCCGCTGAACAACATCGTCTCGGCCGTGAAAACGGCGCTGGAACACACCCCGCCCGAACTGGGGGCCGACATCGCCGAGCGCGGCATGATGCTGACCGGTGGCGGCGCCCTGCTGCGCGACCTGGACCGCCTGCTGGCCGAAGAAACCGGTTTGCCGGTGCTGGTGGCCGAAGAGCCGCTGACTTGCGTGGTGCGCGGCTGTGGCATGGCGCTGGAGCGCATGGAGCGCCTGGGCACCATCTTCACGTCCGAGTAACCCGCTCGGCTCATCCCCGCCAACGGCCCCCACGCCGTTAGAGCCCCCATCCATGCCCTTAGGCACCCTGGACCGCACACCGCCTCCGTTTTTCAAACAGGGGCCGTCAGCCCTGTCCAAACTCGCGTTTTTCAGCGCATTGGCCCTGTTTTTGATGGTGGCCGATGTGCGGCTGTCGCTCGTCAAGCCCTTGCGCACCGCCGTGGCGGCTTTGCTGTACCCCGCGCAATGGCTGGTGCTGCAACCGGTGCAAGGGCTGCAAGAGGTGGGCAAACACTTCGAATCGCTGGACACCGCCCAGCACCAGGCCCAGCGCAACCAGGCCGAGCTCACGGCGCTGGCCGCACGCGCAGGCCAGGTGGAACAACTCACCCTGGAAAACAACCGCCTGCGGGCTTTGCTGGATTTGGCGGCACGGCCTGCCACCCAAGGCCAGGCCGCGCAGGTGCTGTACGACGCCGCCGACCCCTACACCCGCCGGGTGGTGATCGACCGGGGCGCGGCCCAGGGCGTGGCGGCGGGGTCGCCTGTGCTGGACGAAAGTGGCGTGGTCGGCCAGGTCACGCGTGTGCACCCGCTGGTGTCTGAAGTCACGCTGCTGACCGACCGCGACCAGGCCATTCCCGTGCTGAACACCCGCACGGGGGTGCGCAGCGTGGCCTATGGCCAATCCGGCCCCAGCGGCACCGAGCTGGAGCTGCGGTTCATGGCGGGCAACGCCGATGTGCAAGAAGGCGATCTGCTCAGCACCAGTGGCGTGGACGGGGTGTACCCCGCAGGCCTGCCCGTGGCGCGTGTGACGCACGTGGAACGGCGCGCCGAATCGGCCTTTGCCCGCGTGTTGTGTGTGCCCATTGCCCAGCTGGCCAGCACCCACCACGTGCTGGTGCTGGCACCGGTGGCCCATGCACAACCCACCTTGCCCATGGACGACGCCCGCCCCGCCACGGGCACGCGGGCCCACCCCCGTGAGCGCTGAACACCCCGCCCCCAGGAGCCCACACCGATGATCATGCGCCCCGGCCAGCCTCTGCTGCTGCCCGCCAGCCCCTTGTTCATTTGGACCAGCCTGGTGGTGGCCCTGCTGCTCAACATGCTCATCAACATGGGGCTGTGGGGGCGTGCCGCCTGGGTACCCGATGTGCTGGCCCTCACGCTGGTGTTTTGGAACGTGCACCAGCCTCAGCGGGTGAGCGTGGGCGCCGCCTTTGTGTTCGGGCTGGCCATGGATGTGCACCACACCGCCCTGCTGGGGCAACACGCCCTGGCCTACACGGTGCTGGGCTTCATGGCGGTGTCCATCCACCGGCGGTTGCTGTGGTTCCCTGTGCCCACACAAGCGGTGCATGTGTTGCCGCTCTTTGTTGTGGCCCAGGCACTGGTGATGGGTGTGCGCCTGGTGTCAGGCCACGGGTTCGCGGGCTGGTCAGCGTTGGCCGCGCCGCTGCTGACCACTGCGCTGTGGCCGCTCGCCAGCCTGGTGTTGCTGGCGCCCCAACGCCGGGCCCACGACCCCGACGACAACCGCCCCCTGTGACCGGCTGCCATGACCGCACTGCGTGATGTAGAAGCCGATCTGTCGCGGTTCCGCACCCGGGGTTGGGTGGCGGTGCTGGGCGTGCTGGTGGCGTTTGGACTGGTGGCAGCACGGGCGGTGTACCTGCAAGTGGTGCGGCACGAAGACCTGAAGGCCCAGGCCGAAAGCAATCGCACCGCCGTGCTGCCCATCGTCCCGCACCGGGGGCTGATCCTGGACCGCAACGGTGTGGCCCTGGCCACCAACTATTCCGCCTACACGCTGGAAATCACCCCGTCACGGGCCAGCGACGTGGAAGCGGTGATCGACGAGCTGGCCACGCTGATTGACATTCAGCCCCGTGACCGCCGCCGCTTCAAACGGCTGCGCGAAGAGTCGCGCAACTTCGATTCACTGCCCATCCGCACACGCCTGAGCGACGAAGAGGTGGCCCGCTTCACCGCCCACCGCTACCGTTTTCCGGGCGTTGAGATCAAGGCACGTTTGTTTCGCCAGTACCCACACGGGGAAACTGCCAGCCACGTGGTGGGCTACATCGGGCGCATCAACCGGTCCGAAAAAACGCAAATGGACGACTGGGCCGAAGAAGACCAGGCCAACTACCGGGGCACGGAATACATCGGCAAGCTGGGCATCGAGCAAAGTTTCGAACGCGAACTGCACGGCCTGACCGGGTTCGACCAAATTGAAACGTCTGCCGGGGGCCGTGCCGTGCGCACCCTGACGCGCACCCCCGCCACCCCTGGCAACACCGTGGTGCTGACACTGGACATCAAGCTGCAAAAGTTGGTGGAAGACATGTTTGGCGAACGCCGCGGGGCGTTGGTGGCATTGGACCCGCGCAACGGCGAGGTGCTGGCGTTTGTCAGCAAGCCCACCTTTGACCCCAACCTGTTTGTGGACGGCATTGACGTTGAGAACTGGAAAATGCTCAACGAATCCATCGACAAACCGCTGCTCAACCGCGCCCTGCGCGGCACCTACCCCCCCGGCTCCACCTACAAACCGTTCATGGGGCTGGCGGCACTTGCCACGGGCAAACGCGCGGCGGGCACCGTCATCAACGACCCGGGCTACTGGATGTTCGGCAACCACCGCTTCCGCAGCCACGGCGACGAGGGTTTGGGTGGGGTGGACCTGTACCGCAGCATCGTCAAGTCCAGCAACGTGTATTACTACTCCCTGGCCAACGAGCTGGGGGTGGACACCATGCACGATTTCATGGCCCCGCTGGGGTTTGGCCAGATCACCGGCATCGACCTGAAAGGCGAAGTCAAAGGTGTGCTGCCCAGCCAGGCCTGGAAGCGCCGCACCTACAAAAAGCCCGAACAGCAACGCTGGTACGCGGGCGAAACCATTTCGTTGGGCATTGGGCAGGGCTACAACAGTTTCACCATGCTGCAACTGGCACAGGCCACGGCCATCGTGGCCAACAAAGGCGTCAAACACAAACCCCATCTGGGCCTGGCCACCGAAGACGCGGTGAGCCGCCAGCGCCATGCCCTGCCGTTGCCCGAACCTGAAAACCTGGGGCTCAACCCCGCCCACATCGACGCGGTGAACCGGGCCATGGTGGGGGTGACGGTGGAAGGCACCTCGACCCGCGTGTTTGCCGGAGCGGCTTACACCAGCGGCGGCAAAACCGGCACGGCCCAGGCCGTGACCATCGGGCAAAAAGACAAATACGACGCCCGCAAGATGGAAGAGCACCAGCGCGACCACTCGCTGTACATCGCGTTCGCCCCGGCCGATGCACCCCGGGTGGCACTGGCCATCGTGGTCGAAAACTCGGGCTTTGGCGCGGCACACGCAGCCCCCATCGCCCGGCGTGTGTTCGACTACGTGCTGGTGGACCAATACCCCAGCGAAGACGATCTGGCCGCCGTCCAAAAAGGCCATGCCTCGGCCCCCATGGGCAAACCCCGCAAAGCCAGTGAAGTGCCCTGGCCCGCCGTTGATGCCCCTGGCAGCCCAAGTGCCGCCAAATGACCGAACGCCTTGTGCGCCTCAGGCGTAAGCCGCCCAGCCTGTTTTCAACAACAGCGTTCCCACCACCAGCATGAAAAACACGCGCACAAAGCCTGCGCCGTGTTTCAGGGCCAGGCGTGTGCCCAGCACGCTGCCCACCACATTGGCCACCGCCATGACCGCCACCAGGTGCCACCACACGTGGCCGGTCCAGGCAAACAATGACAACGCGGCGAGGTTGGAGGCCGTGTTCAGCAATTTGGCCGAAGCGCTGGCGTGCAAAAAGTCGTACCCCAGCCACCGCACCAGCAAAAACACAAAGAAGCTGCCCGTGCCAGGGCCAAAAAACCCGTCATAAAACCCCACCACCAGGCCCAAGGCGCCCAAGGCGGCCACTTCGGCCCCCCCAGTCAAGCGGGGAGCATGGTGCTGGCCCAGGTCTTTGCGCCACAAGGTGTACAAAAAAACGGCCAACAGCACCACGGGCAATAGGCGCCGCAAAAATTCAGGGGATACCACCGTGACGGTCCAAGCACCGGCAAACGAACCGGCCAGGGCCAGCGCAGCCCCCACGCCCAGCGAGCGCCAGCGCAGCTGCACACGCCGGGTGTAAGACCAGGTGGCCGCCGCCGTGCCCCACACCGAAGAGCCCTTGTTCACCCCCAGCAAGGTGGCCGGTGGGGCAGACGGGAACACCGCAAACAAGGCGGGCAACAAAATCAGGCCGCCGCCGCCCACAATGGCATCGACAAAACCGGCCAACAGCGAGGCCACCGCAACAAGCAACACGTCCATGGGCGAGATTGTGGGGGGTGCACGTACCAACAAAAACGCCGGCAGAGCCGGCGTTTGAAAAAGCGCCTCTGACGGGCGCTGCATGTGTGTTGTTGTTGGCTTGGGTTGTCTCCTCGGCCTTTTGACAGCGGTGCCGGTTGTGTGCCCGGTCTGTCGCCATCAATGTCGCCCAGTAATGTAGAGCCACGCCCAGCGCGGGGACACTGGGGGTAACCCTTGTCATGGGACCAAAAGACGCGGCCTTGGGGAGGTCAGTCGCCGCGCATGATCCAGCGGGCGGCCTTTTCGGCCATCATCAGCGTGGGGCTGTTGGTGTTGCCACTGGTGATGGTGGGCATGGCCCCCGCGTCCACCACGCGCAACCCGGCCACGCACCCCCCCTGCCCGTCCAGCACACGCAGGTGTGAGTCCAGCACGGCACGGCGGTCTTGTGGCTGCCCCATGGCCGTGGTACCCGTGGGGTGGAAGATGGTGGTGGCGATGTCGCCCGCCAGGCGCACCAGCTCGTCATCCGACTGGTACTGCACACCCGGCTTGAATTCTTCGGGCTGGAACGGTGCCAACGCGGGCTGTGCGGCAATGCGCCGCGTGAGCCGCAGGCTGTCCACCGCCACCTGCTGGTCTTCAGCGGTGGCCAGGTAGTTGGGGACAATGGCGGGGGCGTCTTGGAAGCGGGGGCTCTTGATCTGCACCATGCCCCGGCTGGTGGGGTTGAGGTTGCACACACTGGCGGTGAACGCAGGAAAGGGGTGCAGGGGCTCGCCAAACGCGTCCAGGCTGAGCGGTTGCACGTGGTATTCCACGTTGGGGTGGGGCTGGGTCGGGTCGCTGCGGGTGAAAGCGCCCAACTGGCTGGGTGCCATGCTCATGGGACCCGAGCGCTTGAGCGCGTACTCCAGCCCAATTTTGGCCTTGCCCCACCACGAGTTGGCCAGGGTGTTGAGGGTGCTGACACCTTTGACCTTGAACACGCTGCGGATTTGCAAATGGTCTTGCAGGTTGGCCCCCACGCCCGGCAAGTCCACCTTCACGTCAAGGCCTTGCGACTGCAGCAGCGCGGCAGGGCCAATGCCCGAGAGCTGCAAAATCTGCGGGCTGCCCACGGCACCGGCGCTCAGCACCACCTCTTGCCTGGCGTGCACGGTGAGCAATTCTTTGCCGGTCCACACCTCGACGCCGGTGCAGCGCTGGCTGCCATCGGGCTGGGTTTGCAGCAGCACGCGGGCCACCTGTGCAGAGGTCCACAACTCGAAATTGGGCCGCCCGTAGCACTTGGGCCGCAGGAAGGCTTTGGCCGTGTTCCAGCGCCAGCCGTCTTTCTGGTTCACCTCGAAATAGCCCACGCCCTCGTTGTTGCCGCCGTTGAAATCGGGCGTGGCGGGAATGCCGGCCTGCTGGGCGGCCTGGGCAAAGGCGTCCAGCACGTCCCAGCGCAGGCGCTGCTTTTCCACCCGCCACTCGCCCCCCGCCTGGCGGTGGCGCAGCACCTTGCCGTACACGGTGGTGTCGTCGGCGACCAAGGGCAGCGCCGTGCCTTTGGCCCCGTGGTGGGCGTTGGCGCCCAGGTGGTGGTCTTCGTGCAGTTTGAAATAGGGCAGGCTTTGGTCCCAGCGCCATTCGTCATCACCGGTCAGGCGGGCCCACTGGTCGTAGTCACGGGCTTGGCCGCGCATGTAAATCATGCCGTTGATGCTGGAGCAGCCCCCCAGCGTTTTGCCACGCGGGTAACGCAGGCTGCGGCCGTTGAGCCCTGCATCGGGCTCGGTTTGGTAGAGCCAGTCGGTACGGGGGTTGCCGATGCAGTGCAGGTACCCCACGGGAATGTGGATCCAGTGGTAATCGTCTTTGCGCCCCGCCTCGATCAGCAGCACCCGGCGCGACGCGTCGCCAGACAAACGGTTGGCCAACAGGCAACCGGCTGTGCCGGCGCCCACGATGATGGTGTCAAAGGTCAGGTCTTGCATGGTGGGCATTGATTAAAGCGCATGCGCAGCCCACCGAGAACGCCGCCCCCCGTGCGGCAACCGCCAGTTCACCTCATTTTTTTAACAAAAATCGACAATAGCGCTTTACCAAAAACAACAGTTAGCTATTGAAATTGATGTCCGACAGGGATTCAAGCCGGACTGGGAATGAGCTGGGCCACGGGCTCTGGGGTCAACAAACTGCCGTTGCGCAGCCCGCGCACGGTGGCCAGGCACAAGCCAAACACCACCAGGGACGTCAGTGCCAGAAACGAAGTGCCAGCCCACTGCAGACCGGTAGAGCCCACCACCACCGCCAGCTTGAGGGTGAGAGTGGTGAACGCAGCCAAAGGAAACGACATTGCCCAAAAGGTGAGAGAAAACGGCTGCGTGACCGCCTGCTGCGCCACACTGCCCGCCCACAACACAAAAAACACGGCCATGCCCCAACAGGCGGCCACCACAGACACGGGGGCTTGTGCCTGCAACAGCACCAGGCCCACGACCGACGGTGGGGCGATGGTGATGAACCAAGTGGCCATCAGGCGCTCGGGCAGCGGACCTTGTGCCGCCCTGCGCACCATCAACAGCGTCAACACCACCGGCCACAGCAACAGGCCCACGCCAAACTGCGCCATGGCCCACACCGTGTGCCCCAACGGCAGTCCGGCCAAAGGCACGACCACATTGCCCACCACCGGGATCAGCAACACCGGCGTGATCAACGGCCAAAACGGGGTGGGTGAAGCCACCAACCACCGCTGAAGCACCCACACCGTGGCGCACAACTGGCCCAAGGCAGCCAGGCCCCACAAGCCGTTCAACCCAGCACCACGGAACCCGAGCGCCGCCGCTTGGGAGGTGAGCAGCAGCACCGCCACCGGCAAAGCCGCGACAAAAGCGTGGCGCACGGGGTGGCGCAGGTCTTCGGCCAGGGCGGCGGGGTAACGTCTGGCACGCACCACCGACAGGCCCAACACCGCCACACACACCAGCGCGGCCACACCCCCAATGACCCGCGACACGCCGGTGGCGGAGTCACCCAAGGCCACGTCGGCGCTGAGCCAGGCCAGGGCCAAACCGGCCAGGCCCATGACCACCGAGAACCAACCCGGCATGAAGAATTTGAGGGGGGTGGGGCTCATGGCGCAGCTCAGCAGGTGCTGCCGCAACCGCCGTTGGTTTCTGGCACGCCCAGCGCCAGCGACACCCTGGTGAACAGCCCGGCAAACACGCGGTTGTAACGCTCTACAGTCATTTCAAACTCCTGAAAAATCAAACGGCGGCGTGCACGCGGCGGTACACAGCGTAATACAGCACGGGAATGACGATCAGCGTCAGCAGTGTGGACACGGCAATGCCGAAAATCAGCGACACGGCCAGGCCGTTGAAGATGGGGTCGTCCAGAATGAAAAACGCCCCCATCATGGCCGCCAGCGCCGTCAGCGCAATGGGCTGGGCACGCACCGCAGCCGACTGCACCACGGCATCGGCGAACGCCAGGCCCCGGGCGGTTTCCAGCTCGATGAAGTCCACCAGCAAAATGGAATTGCGCACGATGATGCCGGCCAGCGCAATCATCCCGATCAGGCTGGTGGCCGTGAACTGCGCACCCAACAGCGCGTGCCCGGGCATCACACCAATGAGGGTGAGCGGAATGGGCGCCATGATGATGAGCGGCGTGACGTAGCTCTTGAACTGCGCCACCACCAGCAGGTAGATCAGCACCAGGCCCACGCCGTAGGCTGCGCCCATGTCGCGGAAGGTTTCATAGGTGATTTGCCACTCGCCGTCCCACTTCACCGCGTATTGGCGGTAGGGGTCGGACGGCTGGCTGATCCAGTATTCGCCCACCGCGCCACTGCCTTTCAGCGCCGCACCTTGCAGGCGGGTGCGGATATCGAACAGCCCATACAGCGGCGAGTCGAGCTTGCCCGCCGTGTCGCCCACCACGTAGGTGACGGGCATCAGGTCTTTGGTCATGCGAGGGGTGTCGATCAGGCCACGCTCCACGTGCACCAGCTCTGACAGCGGCACCATCTTCCCGTTGGCAGCCTTCATGGGCAGGGCCAACACGGCGTCCAGGCCCACTTGCTGGTCGCGCGGCAGTTGCAGGCGCACAGGCACCGCGTGTTTGGAAGCGCCGTCGCGCAGATAGGTGGCATCGCCCCCCGACAGCGCGGTGTGCACGGCCTGCGAAATGGTGGCCACCGGAATGCCCAGCGACTCGGCTCGGGTGCGGTGGATGCGCAGGAACGCTCGCGGCGCGCCCTCTTTCAGGCTGGTGTCCACGCCCACGATGCCGGGCGTGGCGCCAAAGGCCTGCGCCAGGTTGCGCGCCAGTTCGGCCCGGCCTTCTTCGGTGGGGCCATACACCTCCGCCACGATGGGTGACATCACCGGTGGGCCGGGGGGCACCTCCACCACCTTCACGCGGGCACCGTGGGCCTGGGCAATGCGCTCCAGCTCGGGACGCAAGCGCTGGGCAATGGCGTGGCTCTGGTCCTGGCGGTGGGTTTTGTCCACCAGGTTCACCTGCAGATCGCCGCTTTCCATGTCGGCGCGCAGGTAGGACTGGCGCACCAGCCCGTTGAAAGTGATGGGGCTGGCTGTGCCCGCGTAGCCCTGAAGGTCGCGCACCTCAGGGGCCTGGGCCAAGTGGCTGGCCAAGTCTTGCAGGGCGGCAGCGGTGCCTTCCAGCGGGGTGCCGGGCGGCATGTCCACCACCACCTGGAATTCGCTTTTGTTGTCGAAGGGCAGCATCTTCAGCACCACCGCCTGGACCAGTGTCAGGCCCACCGACAGCAGAAGCGCCACCACAATGCCGCCCAGCAGCAACCAGCGTTTGCAGGCACTGGCCAGCAAGGGCGTGAGCGCGTGGGCGAAAAACGACTGCCAACTGCGGGTGATCTTGCCCCGTCCGTGGGCGGCATGGCCCGCACCGGCGGGTGTGAGTTTCAGCGCCAGCCAGGGTGTGACGGTAAAGGCAATGCCCAGCGACAGCGCCATGCCCATGCTCGAATTGATGGGGATGGGGCTCATGTAAGGCCCCATCAACCCGCTGACAAAGGCCATGGGCAGCAGCGCTGCAATCACGGCAAGCGTGGCCAGAAGGGTGGGGCCGCCCACTTCATCGACCGCGCGCGGGATGAGGGTGGCCAGCGGCACATCGGGCGTGAGCACGCGGTGGCGGTGGATGTTTTCGACCACCACAATGGCGTCGTCCACCAGGATGCCGATGGAAAAGATCAGTGCAAACAGGCTCACCCGGTTGAGCGTGAAGCCCCATGCCCAGGAGGCAAACAGCGTGGCCGCGAGCGTGAGAATCACCGCACCCCCCACCATGACGGCCTCGCGCCTGCCCAGCGCCAGCCCCACCAGAATGATCACGCTGGCGGTGGCAAAGGCCAGTTTCTGGATGAGCTTGTGGGCTTTTTCGGCGGCGGTTTCGCCGTAGTCGCGCGCCACGGCCACCTGCACGCCTTCGGGAATGAGGGTGTTGTGCAGCTCGGCCAGGCGCTGGCGGGCGGCACGGGCCACGTCCACGGCGTTCTCGCCGGCTTTTTGGGTCACGGCCAGCGTCACGGCGGGGTATACCTGCCCAGCCTGTGCGCCCGTGGCCTGGCTGCTGCCAAGCCCCACGTTCATGGCCGCCCCCGGGGTGAACCACACATAGCGCTGGGGCAACTGGGCTCCGGCCTCGACGCGTGCCACTTCGCGCAAATACACGGGGCGCCCCTGGCTCACGGCCACCACGATGTCGCCCACCTCGTCGGCGTTGCGCAGGAATTCGCCGGTCTCCACGGTCAACATGCCGGGCGCACCCGGTGTGCGGTCGGCCACGGTGCCCGAAGGCAGGCCCAGGTTGGCCGAGGCAATGGCCTGCTGCAACTGCTGCACGCCCACGCCGCGCTCGCGCAGACGGCTGGGCTCCAGCCACACGTGCACCGCCTGCCCGGGGCCCCCAATGGTGTGCACCTCGCGGGTGCCTTTGACGCGTTTGAGTTCGACTTCCACGCTGCGTGCCACACGCTCCAGTTCCAGCGCGGATTCACCGGTTGGGCTCCACAAGGTCACGGCCAGCACGGGCACGTCGTCAATGCCCTTGGGTTTGACGATGGGCGCCATCACCCCCAGACCGCTGGGCAGCCAGTCCTTGTTGCCATCGAGCACGTCGTACAGGCGCACCAAGGCCTCGGTGCGCGGCACGCCCACCTTGAACTGCACGGTCAACACCGCCGCGCCAGGGCGAGACACGGAAGCGGTGCGTTCAACGCCCTGGATTTGCGACAACACCTGCTCGGCCGGAGCGGCCACCATCTGTGCCACATCGGCGCTGGACGCGCCCGGGAACGGAATGATCACATTGGCCATGGTCACGTTGATTTGCGGCTCTTCTTCACGCGGGGTGACGAGCACGGCAAACAAGCCCATCAGCAGGGCCACGATGGCCAACAGCGGGGTGATGGCGTTGGACTGGAAAGCCCGGGCCATGCGGCCCGAAAAGCCCAGGGCTTCGGGCTCACCCGGCTGCACGGCAGGCTGGGGAGTGGGCAGGTGATCGCTCATGGGGGCACTCGGTATTGAGGGGCGGGCGATCAGGGCTGGGCGGTGGCGCCCACGCGGGCACCGTGGAGTCCGGCGCGCACGGGGTCGAGCGCCACGCGCTCGTTGCCGTTCAGGCCCGACAACACCTCGTGACCCGCCGCACCATGGCTGGCCCCCAGCCGCAGCGCGCGCAACACAAAGGCCCCCGCACCGGGTTTGGCCTCGCCCTCGCGGACCACGTACACGGCGGTCAGTTCACCTCGCCGGAGCACGGCTTGGGCGGGCACGGTCAGGCGCTGGACCTGCGACGCCACAAAACGCACCTGCACCTGCTGGCCGGGCACCAGGCCTGCCGCATCGGCCGGGGCCAGGTCCAGCCGCCACTCCACGGTTTGCGACACCGGGTCGGCCGCAGGCAGCGAGGTGCGGGCGACAGGCGCCACCCAACGGCCGTCGGGCAACTTCACCTCCACGGCCAAGGCCTTGGCGGCAAGCCCCCGGCGCGAAACAGGCACGTGCACCACGGCACGGATGGGCTGGGGCGCGTACACGGTCAGCACCGGGGTCCCGGGCATGGCGAGGTCGCCCGCTTCGGTGTGGGTGGACAACACCCAGCCGTCATAGGGGGCCGTCAGGCGGGTGTGGCCCTGCACCACCTGTGATTGGGTCTGACCCGCCACTGCACCGCTGGCGCCGGCCTGGGCGGCTTTGTATTGGGCCTGTGCGGTGTCCACTGCCGATTGGCTGACAAAGCCCTGGGCCAGCAAATCGCGGGTGCGCTCGTACTGCGCGCGGGCATTGACCAGCTGGGCATCGGCCTGGGCCACCTGGGCCTGGGCCTGCGACACACCGGTCTGGGTCAGGCGGTCATCGAGGGTGGCCAGCACTTGGCCGGCGCGCACGCGGTCACCGGCCTTGACTTGCAGGCTGGCAATGCGGCCGCTGGCCTGGGCAGACAAGGTGCTTTGGCGCACGGCTTGCAAGCTGCCGTCCAGCGCCACACCCTCCCCCACGGCGCGGGGCGCCACCCGGGCCACCGGCACGTCTTGCGCCAGGACTTGTGCCCGGGCGTGGCCGGGTTGGACCATCCACACAGCGGCCACCCACACCCACCACAGCGAGCGGCGCAACTTCACAACACAGGGGACACACGGGCGCATGGGCAAACCTCTTCAAGGAATGCCCAGAGCATACCAACATACCCCAAGGGGTATCAAGATCGAATGCATTGAACCCAGCCACAGAAGAGCACATGCGAAAAGCGTTTTTAAAATTCAATAGCTTGGAATTCAATGCCATCAAGCGATAAATGGCATTTTTATTCAAAAAATGGCACGCGTGGCGCCACGGCACACAGCAATTCATAGCTGATGGTGCCTGCGGCCTGGGCCACCTCATCCACCGGCAGCAAGGCACCTGCCTGGCTGCGCCCCCACAGCACCACCTCGGTGCCCAGCCCGGCAGGCTCGGCACCTTGCGCGGCCAGTGCGGCATCAACCGGGCCCAGGTCAACGGTCAACATGTCCATGCTGACGCGACCCACCAGCCGCGTGCGCACCCCCCCCACCAACACCGGAGCGCCATCGCCCAGACCACCAGGCGCATGACGGGGGTAGCCATCGGCATAGCCACACGCCACCACTCCCACGCGCATGGGGGCGGGCGCGGTGAAGGTGGAGCCATAGCCCACGGTGTCACCCGCCGCCAGCTGCTGCACCCCGATCACACGGCTGGACAGGGTCATGGCGGGCAACAGATCCCAATCGGCGCTGACGCGGACCGGGTGGCCGGGAGCGCTGCCGTACACGGCAATACCCGGGCGCACCCAATCGGCAGACAGGGGCTCGGTGCCGGACAACGCGCGCTGTGCATGGCGCAGAGTGGCAGCGCTGTTGCACAGGCTGCGCTCGCCGGGCAAGTCGTGTGTGGCCTGCACAAAGGTTTGCACCTGGTGGGCGATGCCATCGCCACCGGCGCGGGGGCCATCGGCGTCGCTGAAATGGGTCATGAGCGAAATTTCCTCCACCTGCGGCAACGCGGCCAGGCGGTTCCACGCGGCGCGAAACGGCGCGGGCTTGAAGCCCAACCGGTTCATGCCCGAGTTCATCTTCAAAAACACCCGGTGCGGCACCTGGGTTTTGTGGATGGCCAGCATGTCGATCTGCTCGTCGCAGTGCACCACGTGCCACAAACCCAGGCGGGAGCACAACTCCAGGTCGCGCTGCTCGAACACCCCCTCCAGCAGCAGCACAGGGCCGCGCCAGCCCAGGTCGCGCACGCGCTGGGCCTCGCCCAAGTCCAGCAGGGCAAAACCGTCGGCTGCGCGCAGGGCATCAAACACGCGCTCAATACCGTGACCATACGCATTGGCTTTCACCACGGCCCACAGTCGGGCATCGGGCGCGGCCAGGCGTGCACGGCGCAGGTTGTGGGACAGGGCTTCTGGGTGAACGGTGGCGTGAATGGGACGTGGCATGGGTCACCAGTTTGCCAGAGGGCTTGTCACACGCCCCCCTGGAGAGGCACGTCTCAGCGTGTTGCAGCGCACAACACGGTTGCTGATATAAAGGCGGGCCACCGACGCCCGGCGTCCGGGGTCAAAGCGCTGGCGGCCCCACCTGGAGGGCAGGTCTGCGCAGAACGCGAAAGCCATGGAAGTCTTCAACGCCCTGCTCCCCATCTTCACCGAATACGGCTATTTGGCCGTGTTCACCATGCTTCTGATCTGTGGCTTCGGCGTGCCCGTCCCGGAGGACGTGACCCTGGTGACCGGCGGTGTCATTGCCGGACTGGGGTATGCCGATGTGAGCACCATGTTTGCCGTGGGCATGGCGGGTGTCATCATTGGCGACGGCTTGGTGTTTTCGATCGGACGCTTCAAAGGTCCGAGCGTGATGCGGCTGAAAACGGTACAGCGCCTCATCACCCCCGCACGCTTCCATTCGGCACAAGAAGCGTTTCACAAATACGGGCGCTGGGTGATGTTTGTGGCCCGTTTTCTGCCAGGCTTGCGCACACCGGTGTTTTTCACCGCCGGCATGTCCAAACGCGTCAGTTTTGGCACCTGGGTGTTGATGGATGGCGTGGCAGCCCTCATCAGCGTGCCGGTCTGGGTGTACCTGGGCTACTTTGGCGCCCGCAATTTCGATTGGATGTTCACCATCCTGCACCGCTTCCAATACGGCATTTTTGCCCTGCTTGCCGTGGGCGGTGTGGCGCTGGGAGTGGTGTGGTGGCGCAAACGCAAAGCCCAATCGTCCGGCGACTGAGTTCACACATAAAAATAGCCCCCAGCGCTTGACCAGCAAGCATTGGGGGCTATTTTTTCAGGAATCACATCAGGGGTGATTTTTCACCCCTGATCGCTTGCATCACTCGGCGGCAGCGCTTTCGCTGGCCTGGTCGGCTTGGTCAGAGGCCAATTGCAAGGCATCGGCTTCGGCAATGGCGCGGCGCTCGTCGTCGTCCATCTTTTCCTTGACCTTGCGGGCGTCGTGGTAGGCCATGCCAGTACCGGCTGGGATCAGGCGGCCCACGATCACGTTTTCCTTCAGGCCACGCAACTCGTCGCGTTTGCCCATGATGGCCGCTTCGGTCAACACGCGCGTGGTCTCCTGGAAGGACGCGGCGGAGATGAACGAGTCGGTGGACAACGAGGCCTTGGTGATACCCAGCAACACGTTGCTGTACACCGCAGGGATCTTGCCGTCGGCGCGCAGGGCGTCGTTGGTGTTGAGGATCTCGGAACGCTCGATCTGCTCGCCACCGATGTAGGTGGAGTCACCGGGGTGGTCCACCACGACGCGGCGCAGCATCTGGCGCACGATCACCTCAATGTGCTTGTCGTTGATCTTCACACCCTGGAGTCGGTACACATCCTGCACCTCGTCCACGATGTAGCGGGCCAACTCTTCCATGCCCAGCAAACGCAGGATGTCTTGTGGGTCGGCAGGGCCGTCCACAATGCTCTCGCCCTTGTTGACCACCTGGCCTTCGTGCACCAGGATGTTCTTTTCCTTGGGGATGAGTTCGTCCCACACTTTGCCTTCAGGGTCGGTGATCTGCAGGCGAACCTTGCCTTTGGTTTCTTTGCCGAAAGACACAGTGCCGGTCATCTCGGCCAGCATGCCCTTGTCTTTGGGTGAACGGGCTTCGAACAGCTCGGCCACACGGGGCAAACCGCCGGTGATGTCTCGGGTCTTCTGACCTTCGATAGGGATACGCGCCAGCACTTCACCGGGGCCCACGCCTTGACCGTCACGCACCTGCAACAGCGCACCGACCTGGAAGCCGATGGTCACCGAGTGGTCGGTGCCGGGGATCTTGACTTCGTTGCCTTGGCCATCGATCAGCTTGACCTGGGGGCGGATGACCTTGGCAGCGCCACGGCGCTTGGGGTCGATCACCACCAGAGTGGCCAGGCCGGTCACATCGTCCACCTGCTTGGCCACCGTCAGGCCCTCTTCCACGTTCTCGAATTTCACCTGGCCGGCGAATTCCGTGATGATGGGACGGGTCAACGGGTCCCAGTTGGCGAGGATGGTGCCGGCCTTGATGGCCTGGTCGGGCTTGACCGTCAGGATGGCACCGTAAGGCACCTTGTGACGCTCGCGCTCGCGGCCCAGGTCGTCCTGGATGATGATTTCGCCCGAACGCGCAATCACCACCAACTCGCCCTTGCTGTTGCTCACGTAACGCATGGTGGCGTTGAAGCCGATGGCACCACTGGACTTGGCTTCCACGCTGGACGCGATGGCCGCACGCGACGCCGCACCACCGATGTGGAACGTGCGCATGGTCAGCTGGGTACCGGGCTCGCCGATGGACTGCGCAGCGATCACACCCACGGCCTCGCCACGGTTGACCAGGCCGCCTCGGCCCAGGTCACGGCCATAACACCTGGCACAGATGCCGAAGCGGGTTTCGCAGGTCAGTGCGGTGCGCACCTTCACCTCGTCCACACCGGCGGCTTCCAGCTCTTCAATGGTGTCCTCGTCCAGCATATGGCCGGGGGGCAACAGCATGGCGCGGGTTTCGGGGTGCAGCACCTCTTCGGCCGTGGTGCGGCCCAGGATGCGGTCACGCAACGATTCGATGACCTCACCGCCTTCCACAATGGCTCGCATCAGCGTGCCGTTGTGGGTGCCGCAATCGTCTTCGTTCACCACCAGGTCTTGCGTCACATCCACCAGACGGCGGGTCAGGTAACCCGAGTTGGCGGTCTTCAACGCCGTGTCGGCCAGACCTTTTCGCGCACCGTGCGTGGAAATGAAGTACTGCAACACGTTCAGGCCTTCACGGAAGTTCGCCGTGATGGGAGTCTCGATGATGGAGCCATCGGGCTTGGCCATCAGGCCCCGCATACCGGCCAACTGGCGAATCTGTGCGGCAGAGCCACGAGCACCGGAGTCGGCCATCATGTAGATGGAGTTGAACGACTCCTGATCCACTTCGTTGCCATTGCGGTCGGTGGTTTTTTGCTTGGCCAGCTGGGCCATCATGACCTTGGAGACCTCGTCACCGGCTTTGCCCCAGATGTCCACCACCTTGTTGTAGCGCTCGCCAGAGGT
The DNA here is from genome assembly GCA_964342395.1 of uncultured Hydrogenophaga sp. Taxonomy (GTDB): domain Bacteria; phylum Pseudomonadota; class Gammaproteobacteria; order Burkholderiales; family Burkholderiaceae_C; genus UBA2334. Next base: position 599 of record CAYFFJ010000033.1, on the reverse strand, counting down.
GACCAGGCCGGACGCGTATTGCTGTGCGATTTCCTTCACTTCCTTCTCGGCGCGCTCGATGATGCCGTGCTTCTCCTGTGGCACCAGCATGTCATCCACGCAAATGGAGATACCGGCACGGGTGGCCAACTTGAAGCCGTTTTGCAGCAACTTGTCGGCGAACACCACGGTTTCCTTCAATCCACACTTGCGGAAAGAGGTGTTGATGAGGCGCGAAATTTCTTTCTTCTTCAGGGCCTTGTTCAGGTTGCTGAACGGCAGGCCCTTGGGCAGGATTTCGGACAAGAGGGCGCGGCCGGCGGTGGTGTCCACCACCTTGGTCTCGGGCACGAACTCGCCGGTTTCCTTGTTTTTGCTGTATTCGGTCAGGCGCACCGCGATCTTGGCCGTCAACTCCACCTGACCGGCTTCCAGCGCACGCAGGACTTCACCCACGTCGCCAAACACCATGCCTTCACCCTTGCCATTGATACGCTCGCGGGTGGTGTAGTACAGGCCCAGCACCACGTCTTGCGACGGCACGATGGAAGGCTCGCCGTTGGCAGGGAACAGCACGTTGTTGGACGCCAGCATCAGCGTGCGGGCTTCCATTTGTGCTT